>CALJTT010000010.1 GCA_937975855.1 Minisyncoccota bacterium
AATGCTCAATATGCTGAGCTGATTCTCACTTGGGGCGACTACCGGGAATCGAACCCGAACTGCCGGTACCACAAACCGGTGCACTAACCGTTATACTATAGTCGCCATGTTTCCCGTTCCCATTGAGGACTCAAGCGGCTGTGTCTCTAGCATGAGAGGTCAGTCCGCCATTGTTGGGATGCGCATAGTTATACCTATTTTTATACAAAAAGTCGAGCCGATAAATTCATATCGTATATACTATTATTTATGAATAACAATTCTATGTTAGTGGCCCTATTCTTTACCTTGCTACTGGGGGCGGGAGTTGGTTTTTACCTGGCCAGAATCATTTTTTGACAAATATTTTTTCTGTTGATTAGTGTAGTTTTAAGTTACAAAAGGGTATATACTAGCGTCTGAATTGTTATCAGAATAATCAAAATATTTATATGTTACAAGAATTCAAAGATTTCGCGATGAAGGGCAACGTAGTTGACCTAGCAGTTGCAGTTGTTATTGGTGCAGCGTTTGGGAAAATCGTTTCTTCACTCGTTGACAACCTAATTACACCACTGGTTGGAATCCTTATGGGTGGAGTAGATTTTTCAAACCTAGCATACACGTCAGGTGAAGCAGTATTTACTTACGGTGCCTTCATTCAGTCAATCATCGACTTTGTTATCGTTGCGTTCGTTATCTTCATGGTTGTGAAGGGAATCAACAAAGCACAGGGTCCTAAAGAGGAAGAAGAAGCAGGTCCATCTGAAGTTGATCTTCTTACAGAGATCCGCGACAGCCTGAAGCGATAAGTTTGTTTCAGTATTTTTTGAAGACAAAAAGCACCCGAAAGGGTGCTTTTTGTTTGTTTACTAGATTAGAAAATAGTTTTGACCAGACGCAAAACTCATTTCGTGGCCGAGTAGTTTTGGGGACTTATCCACATAGTCACATGTAATCTGCTTATTTTGGCAAAAATACAGGATCCTAAAAATGCTAGTATGGGTTAACCACACGAGACACACACGTCCTCGTGTGTGTCGGAGGTAGGCACACTCTCTTGCGGTTGTTATCGTGAACTAGGTTCGCGTGTGCTTTGTAGTTCTCATTGGAGTTAGACGGTAGCGTAGTTTGCCAACCAGCAAGCTTTTTCTTCCCCGATACCGTTTCATTCGAATGAAACCCGACGTAGAGATAGACAGATACAGATTACTAATTTCACCCACCACAAAAAATAAGAAGTTATGAAAATCACCCACATTCGCAAGCGAGACGGCTCAACCCAGCCATACGATCACGAGAAAATCGTCAACGCTATTGCTCGGGCACTAGCAGAAACTGGAGAAGGAAACCGTGAAGATGCAACAATAGTTGCTGAAATCGCAGAACACAAAATCGTCGCATTTTGTGTTCAGGCTGGTACAGCTGAGGAAGGGAGTGCAATACATGGTAAGTGTATTGATGGTCATCCGGCAGTGGAAGAAATTCAAGACGTAGTGGAGCAAGCTTTGATGGAGAAGGATTTCTTTGTCACAGCCAAGACGTACATTATCTATCGTAATGAACGGAAGAAGTTGCGCGAGAAAGATGTTTTTTCAAAACGAGTAGAGCTAAAGCCGTACGAGTATCCAGAGCTATACGAATATGTAGATGCAATTCGTCACTCATATTGGGTGCACACAGAATTCAACTTCACCGGAGACATGCAGGACTTCCATGTGAATATCACTGAATCCGAACGTAACGCAATCAAGCGCACAATGCTCGCAATTGCTCAGATCGAAGTAGCGGTAAAAAGTTTCTGGGGCAAGATCGGTGACAAGCTGCCAAAGCCAGAGATTGCTGCTGTTGGAGCAACTTTCGCAGAGAGTGAGGTGCGCCACACCGACGCGTACGCTCACCTGCTCGAGATTCTCGGCCTAAACGATGAATTTTCAAATATAAAAAACATTCCAGTAATCCAGGAGCGAATGGATTACCTCGGGAAGGTATCACAACTCGCGCAAGGAAAAGAGGACCGAGAGTATGTTCACGCGATCATGCTGTTCTCACTGTTTGTAGAGCACGTTTCATTGTTCTCGCAGTTCCTCATTATGATGAGCTTCAACAAACACAAGAATGTGTTCAAAGGCATTTCAAATGCTGTAGAAGCAACCAGTAAAGAAGAGAACCTTCACGGCATGTTTGGAATTGATGTGATCAACATCATTCAACAAGAGCACCCAGAATGGTTCGACGCAGAATGTGAATCTGCGATCATTACTGCTTGCGAGGAAGCTTATACTGCAGAAGCAAAGATCATTGACTGGATTTTCGAAGCAGGAGAATTAGACTTCTTGCCAGCTGCAAACATCAAAGAGTTCATCAAGCACCGATTCAACAACTCGCTCGCTGCGATCAACATGCCACGTCACTTTGATGTCAGCGACGCCTTGCTTGAAGAGACTGACTGGTTTGATAACGAAGTTATTGCTACGAAGCACGTCGACTTCTTTGACAAGCGGTCAATCAATTACAACAAGCGTTCGTCTAGTGTGACTAGTGACGATCTATTCTAAATCGTCTACAATACAAACACGACACATCATTTACATTTGGAAGCAGTCGCGCTTAGAAACTAACTGGAAGATACAAAATGAACAAAGAACCTTGGTACTGGGTTAACGAAAATACACGAGCGTTTATGGCTCGTGGTTATCTGGTGGATGATCAGACTACCGAAGAGCGCGTTCGAGCCATTGGAGAATTTGCTGAGAAAACTCTCGGAAAAGAAGGTTTTGCAGACAAATTCGAAGACTATATGTCCAAAGGTTGGGTTAGTCTCGCTACACCAGTCTGGGCAAACTTTGGTCTTGAGCGCGGACTGCCGATTAGTTGCTTTGGTTCATACGTCTCAGACGATATGGCCAATATTTTGCATACTCAAGCAGAGGTCGGCATGATGAGTAAGTATGGAGGCGGTTGTAGTGCTTACTTCGGTGATTTGCGCGGCCGAGGAACAGAGATTCTAAACAACGGCTATTCGTCTGGGCCAGTGCACTTTATGCAGCTGTTCGAGAAGATTCTTGACGTGATCAGTCAGGGTGCTACAAGACGTGGTGTCTTCGCGGCCTATTTGCCAGTAGAGCATCCAGACATTCTAGAGCATCTCGATATCGGTACAGAAGGTAACCCAATTCAGAAAATCCAAAATGCCGTCACAGTAGGAGACGAGTGGATGCAGTCAATGATCGATGGAGACGAGGACAAGCGCAAGATCTGGGCTAAGATCATCCAGCGACGTGGTGAGATCGGCTACCCTTACATTATCTTTAGCGACAATGCCAACAACGCCAAGCCACAGGTCTACAAAGACAAAAACTTGCCGATCTACGCCAGTAACGTTTGTAGCGAGATCATGTTGCCGTCGAGTAAAGACTGGTCTTTCGTTTGCTGTCTTTCTTCTCTAAATGTTCGTCACTACGATGAATGGAAAGACACTGACTTGGTTGAGACTATGACTTGGTTCCTAGAGGCTGTGATGACCAACTTCATCGACAAGCTAGAGGCGATGCGCGATGGTGACAACGAAGACAAGCGTCTTGCATTCAAGTTTATGGAACGCCCGTACAATTTTGCTAAGGCAAACCGCGCGTTGGGTCTTGGCGCGTTGGGGTATCATTCGTATCTGCAAAGCAAAGGTCTGCCATTTACGAGTACTAAAGCTAAAGCACTCAATAAAGAAATTTTCAAAACAATCCAAGCTCGGTCTTTTGCAGCCAGTGCTGAGATGGCCAAGGAACTGGGAGAGCCAGAAATCCTCAAAGGCTATGGACGAAGACACACGACAACAATGGCCATTGCTCCAAACACGTCTTCTGGGTTTATTCTTGGACAAGTGTCGCAGGGTATCGAACCGATCTGGAGTAACTGTTACATTAAAGACGTAGCGAAGTTGAAGGTGGTGATCAAGAACCCACTTCTTGAAGAGCTGCTTGAAGAGAAAGGTAAGAACGACAAAGTTACCTGGGACAGTATTCGTGACAATGATGGGTCGGTGCAGCATCTCGATATTCTATCTGACGAAGAGAAAGACGTTTTCCGAACATTTGCCGAAATTGACCAGAATATACTGATTGAACATGCTGGAGACCGACAGAAATTCATCGACCAGGGTCAGTCACTGAATGTGATGGTGCCACCAGACGTCCCACCAAAAGAAATCAACCAGCTATACATCGAAGCTTGGAAGGGGGGTTGTAAAGCGCTCTACTACCAGCACAGCATGAACGCAGCCCAGCAGATGGTGCGCAAGAAGTTGGCTGAGAAGGAAGCCAAGAGCAAAAAATAAGAATAAAAAAGCGACCGTAATGGTCGCTTTTTTATTTCACATGTTGACATCTTCTTCAAAAAAGACAACTTCACGGTATAGTATATGTGTAAGAGATTTCTCTTACGAACATGTTTCTATTTCCTTATCTTCGGGTAAGGACCTCGGCGTCTTGCCGGGATTGCGTGTCGCGACCACGTAGTCCCCGCTAGGCGCCGTTGTGTTTTTAGGTGTTTTGTGATTACCTATAGGTCTTATGAGGTTTACATATTTTCTCGCCCTAGTGTTCGCACTAGCGATCGGAGGCATACATTGGTATCAAAAGGATTCTTATATATGTGCTGCGCCGGTAGAATATCGACTAGGCGCAATCGATCCTTCTTTCTCGCTTGAGCGTGAGGACGCGCTGAGTGCCATGAAAATGGCTACCAATATTTGGGACAAGGCCGGCGGAGCGGCTCCACATTTTGTATACGACGAAGAAGCAGACCTGGTAGTACAGTTTGTGTTTGATGAACGCCAGGCAACAGCCAACGCCCAAGAGGTAGACCAGACGGACCTAGACGAGGCACGAAACGAAAACAACCTCATTAGAGAAACCATCGCCGGTCTGCAAACAAGATACGAAGAAATGCAGGAAGATTTTAATTCACGTAAGAGCATCTACGATCGCTCGCTCGCTAGCTATAACGAAGCAGTGAGACAGGTTAATGACCGAGGTGGCGCTGGCTCTACAGAATTTGACTCACTTAACGCAACTCAACTTGAACTAGAGTCAGAATCAAGCGACTTGCGAAAACTGGCTGACGACTTGGGTAGTGTTGCTTCGCAACTCAATCAGCTTAGCGCTGAGGGCAATCGCCTCATAAACTCATACAACCAGGACGTAAACACCTATAACAATCGTTATGGCTACGAAGAAGAATTTGTTCAAGGTGTTTACACTGGCGACGAGATCAGCATTTTTAAATTCTCAACCGAAGCAGAGCTGGTGTCTGTCCTAGCGCATGAGTTTGGGCACGCCCTAGGGATCGACCACGTTGAGGAAGAGGGCTCTCTCATGCATTACCTTCTGGCAGAAGGATTGGAGTCGGTGATACCGTTGTCAGACGCGGATAGGGAAGCGCTTGAAAACACTTGTCAGGTGGACACGTGGCAATTCAAGGTTCGACAAATGATCCGCTCGAAGTTTTGACATTTGACCCGTCTAGGGTATACTTACCGCAATAAAGAAATCGCCCTTTGGGCGGTTTTTTAAAACCAAACATAATTTATTTATTCCTATGGACGCATTCGCAAACTACATCAAAGCCACTGCTGCAGAAATGAAGCAGGTTAAATGGCCAACCAGCCAAACGGCAGCATTTTATACTTTGCTGGTTTTGGTGCTTTCAGGACTAACTGCAATGTACGCCGGTGCATTCGACTACATCTTCGCGCAGCTTATCAACTTTGTGGTAACAAACTACTAGTATGGCCAAACAACACGGAGACGGCGAACGTCACTGGTACGCAATTCACACCTACAGTGGATACGAAAATGCAGTAACGCGTAACCTAAAACAACGAATCGACTCGCTCAACATGAACGACTCAATTTTCAATGTTGTTGTACCAACTGAAAAAAAGATACGCGTAAAGGGAGGCAAGCGAGTAACCGAAGAAGAAAAAATTTACCCTGGATACGTCCTAGTAGAAATGATCGTAAACGACGAGTCGTGGTTCGTAGTTCGAAACACTCCGCGTGTAACTGGTTTTGTTGGAAGTGGTACGCAGCCAGTGCCGCTAACTGAGGGCGAGTACAACGCACTGATGAAGCAGATGACAGACGACTCTCCAAAACACACAGTTGACCTTGAGCCAGGCGATATCGTAACCATTGCAGACGGACCATTCAAAGAGATGGAAGGAAAGGTTGGCGAAGTGGACGAAGCGTCAGGTAAGGTAAAAGTCATGGTCAGCATGTTCGGCCGCGAGACTCCAGTGGAATTAGATTTTCTGCAGATTAAGAAGGCTTAGATAAATGAAAACGCCCCACCGAAAGCCAGTAGGGCGTTTTCGGTAGGGCGCGGTTACGAAATGAGACGAAGCACTCTAGCCAGTGTCTCTTCCGGAGTACCAACTGGTATCCAGTTAAGGTTCTTGATTGTTCTGGCAGCATGTTCAGACTCGTATGAGGCAGTAATTCGCCGTTCGATTTCTTCTGGATCGTCGCCACGCTCATACATCCGCCGACGCAGTTCGTCGTCTCCCGGGCTTTCGAGGTAGATAGGAATAATCTTTACTCCTCGAGGGCTGAACTCACGCTGCAAGATGTCGTGCTGACCTTCAGTGGTTGTGATGTTAACAAAAGCAAAACCTTCTGCTTGGTCCAGAACTCGGTTCACTTCAGTTTTGGTAAGACCATAGTGATGAGTTCCAAATAAACACACGTCCCACAGTAAGTCATCACATTGACCCATTTCCTCCATCGTGAGGAAGTAATAGGCGTTGTCTGGCTCACCGTTACGCTGATCACGTGTGGTGATGGTGATGAGTCTGCTTTGTGGAAAAAGTTTGAGCAGAGCAAGTTCAAGAATCGTCTTACCACCACCGGAAGGGCCGGAGATGATGAGCAGTTTAGACTGTTCGATCGTCATTGGACGTCTCCGTGCGCTGAAGGGGTTCTTTGATTATTATGCAGTTTTTTAGTAAAAAGTCAATAGATTACCTATTTTTTATGTTTGTTAGAATCTCTTTATGAAAATACAACGTCCTCCATCTTCACAACCACTACCAGACCACGCCGAGTGCGTGTTCAAAGGGCAGATTTTTGATGTGTATCAGTGGCAGCAGGAAATGTATGATGGTTCGACTGCGACTTTTGAAAAGTTGAAGCGGGCTGACACGGTGATTGTTTTTCCGGTGCTAGATAATGGAAACATTCTGCTTACCAAACAAGAGCAGCCAGGCAAACGTCCGTTCATTGGAGCTCCAGGTGGGCGAGTAGACCCTGGGGAAGAAGTGTTCGAGGCAGCCAAACGCGAGCTGCTAGAGGAAACAGGTTGTGTGGCTGATGAGTTCGAGCTTTATAATTCAACCCAGCCAGTAAGTAAAATCGAGTGGGCAGTCTATGTATTTATTGCCAAAGGAGTAAAGAAGGTGGCAGATCTCAACCTAGATCCAGGAGAGAAGATTGAACTCGTTGAGTACTCGTTCAAAGAATTTCTAAAGGTCGCGTGCGGGCCGGATTTCGACGGTAAAGAAATCGTCCGCGATGTACTTGAAGCTAAAATGGACGAGGACAAAATGAAAGAATTGAAGCTGAAGTTTTCACAATAACCTTGCTAAATAAGAATTGTTTTTGTATAGTACGCGGGCTTCTGGGTGGTAACTTATGGACGGTTATTGCTCGCACAACCTAATTTCTAATAAACATGGCAAAGCAACTAATAAAACAAGTAAAAGTACAGGCTCCGGCCGGTAAAGCAACTCCAGCACCACCACTTGGACCGGTTCTTGGTGCAGCGGGTATTAACATCGGTGAGTTCGTAAATCAGTTCAACGACCAGACACGAGACCGAATGGGCGACATCGTTCCAACCGTGATCAACGTTTACGATGACCGAAGTTTTGACTTTGTTACCAAGGTATCTCCAATGTCTCGTTTGATTCTCAAAAAGATCGGCAAGCCAAAAGGATCAGGAAAAAACTTGGTTTCTAAGGGAGGTGAAATTACCAAAGCACAAGTTCGAGAAGTAGCTGAAGAAAAAATGCCTGACTTAAACGCCGGAAGTGTAGAAGCAGCTATGAAAATTGTAGAAGGAAGCTGCTACTCAATGGGAGTGAAGGTGGTTGACTAGTCGAAGTAAGTTACAAGCAGCCTGGGTCTTTTGACTCCAGGCTGTTTTGCTGTAGTATGTTCGTCGACTCGATCTTTTAATATGGGGAAATACAGTGGCAACAAGACCGACATACTCCTTCACTTACCAGGGTGAATCTTATCGCTTGTCTCATTCAGCGTTCCAGTGTCCCTGGACGTATCGAGGTAGATGGTGCGGTATTCCGCTGTACTGTCCGGTACGGGAGGACGTTCAATGCACAACCGAATATGAATTTTGGCGAGTGTTACAAAACGTGTTCGCGAGACATCGTGTAGAGCTTCCAGATACGGCGTCCGTCACTGTACATACAGAAACATCAGGTCAGTTTCTCTGTAATGTTAGGCTGCCCGACGACGCATTTCTTGGCCATGGTCTTCTTGTGCTATGTTCTGGTCATGGTGCTCAGAAAGCTGCGTAAATTTTTAAAGCCCGGTGTCACGACAGACGCCGGGCTTTTTGCTATTCTAGTGGCCATGCAATACATTCCCATCAAAACTCGTATCATGCAGCCTCCTCAGGACGACTTGTTTGCTGTGCTAGATGAATGTCTGACTGATGTGCAAGAGAAAGACGTGCTGGTTGTTTCCTCAAAAATAGTTTCAATACACGAGGGTAATTGTTTGCCAGCTGAAAAAACAGACAAAGCTCATCTTATAGAACAGGAGGCAGACTTACTAGTTCCACGGGACTATTGGAGTTCACCACTGACAGTCACACGCAACGCGTTCATTGGCACTGCCGGCGTCGATGAGAGTAATGCTAATGGATATCTGGTCCCTTTACCAAAAGATTCGTTTGCGAGTGCCAAGGCTATTTATGAATATATAAAGACTCGATTTGGGATAGAGCAATTTGGCGTAGTAGTGACAGACAGTCACTCGACACCTCTGAGGCGTGGAGCAATGGGTGTGGCTATCGGCTGGTGGGGAATCGAACCCACGATCGATCATGTGGGGGAAGAGGATTTGTTTGGGCGAGAGCTCAAGGTCGAAGTGAGTAACCTGGTGGACGGCATCGCTGCGGGCGCAACAGTTGTGATGGGAGAAACGGTAGAGTGTCAGCCGGTTGTGATAGCGCGTGACATACCCAACCTGTCTTTTACCGAAACTGACACTAAAGATCAGTTGTTTGTATCATTCGAAGAAGACACTTTCCGGGTGTTGTACGAACGTTTTTTAAATTGAATAAAGTGTTATCATTATTTTAATGAAAACAGTATATGTTGGTATGGCACTCACAGACGCCCCGGAAGAATTTCGAGGGATGTTCCAAAATGAATTAAAAGATGCCCTACGCACTCTCCCAGATGTTGAGGTGCTTGATTTTATTGGACTAGAGAATGGTACTGAGATTGATGTCTACGAGTACGATCGGAAATGTACAGAAGAATGTGATCTGATGGTGGCAGTGTGTGACCATGCGTCTTTGGGATTAGGTATGGAAATCGCATTTCGACAAACTTCAGGAAAGCCGCTCTGTATATTTGCAAAGGAGGATGCAAAAGTGACACGTATGGTGACCGGTATGGCAGCGAAAGAGGACTGCCGGTTTGTACGATATCAAAGTGTCGACGATATTATCCAGGTAGTTTCAGCTGAATTAGAGAAAATGTCTAACTAACTGTCCGTTTAAAATCAACCCATTCAAATTGTAAATTTTTATGAAGCTGGATTTGTGAACGATTTACTTCGGTAAAGTCAGATTCAAATTCTGGGAAAAAAGTGTCCCCGGGTAAATCATCGTGAAAAATCGTGATGTGAAGATTGTCGACGAAGGGAAGTGCTTGACGGTAAAGTTCGCTTCCACCACCAATGTGAATTTCTGAGGGTTTTTCTTGTGCGGCTTGTGCAAACGCTTCTTCTAAGCTGTGAACGACTGTGATACCGTCATGCTTGTATTTCTGATCTCGAGTCACCACGATGCTCAGGCGATTTGGCAGAGGTTTACCTAAAATATCTATAATAGATTCAAATGTTTTTCTACCCAGTATGACGGGCTTGTGTAACGTAAGTTCTTTGAAGCGACGCATGTCAGCTGGAACATGCCACAGCAAGTTGTTTTTGTGGCCGATCACACGGGTTTTGCTACCCATGCTAGCGACGATTGCGACAGGAATATTTTTGTACATTCGTTATTTTCTTTATTCTGAAACCGCGTGCTCAGTTTTCAGGGTTTTTATGTCACCGCTGAGCACAAGTTCAATTTCGTCTTTCTTGTCCGGTTCACCCTTTTCAATAACGTCTTTTCTGTGCCAACGGCTCTGTCTGGCGTCGACGGCGTGACTTAGGTCTTCGAATACTATTTGACAGAATCGTTCGCCGGGATACAGACGAATGATCTGTGACGCGGTATTGTTGCGTACAGGAAGTGTTAGCATGCCTTCGTAGCCAGAGTCAATGATTCCGGTCAGATCGACTGATAAGCCCTTTCGATTGACGGATGAACGTGGATATAAAATGGCCATCAAATCTTTAGGGATCTTTACGCTCTCAAGAGAAGAAACAAGGATGTGTTCATTAGGAAGCAGTTCAAAATACTGACCTTGTTCTAGTTCGATCACATCAAAATATTCTGGACCATGATTACGTAGTGGATCAATTCGTAACGCTTCGCGACCGGACTTGGTTATGATGTATTGCTTTGGCAACATGAACGTAAAGCCGAGACGAAGGTCAACCGAGTGGGCTTGTAGTTGAAATGTGTCGACATTGGGTTCGATTGCGAGGTCTCCGTTTTTGATCCGTGAGAGGATTTCTGTTTGTGTGAGTACTGACATGGGAAGTGTGCGTTATAAAACTATTTTTAATCCTTTGATGGCTGCTTGAGGAGTGTATTGTTGCGTGAGGTTTTCGATGATTTCTTTTACGACAGCGTGGTCTTTTTTCTCTGCTCGTGCAAATGTATCTTTAGGAATTTGCAGGTCAATAGGAGCGTGTTCGCAGGTGCGATTGAGCATCTCTCGGGCGCCATCATAATGGATGTCATAAATATGCGCGTTTGAAATAGTGTGTGTATAAATTCCAGGAGCGACATTTAGACGTTTAGCCAGAATATGTTGCAATAATGCAAAGCCAGCCACGTCCGCCGGATTGCCAAGAATCATATCGTTGCTACGAACAATATTGTGTAAGTGCAATCGACCACCAATGATGTTAGCTGTAAATCCAAACGGGCAAGGTACGTTTGCTCTTTTCATTCCTCCGAGTCCATCACTGCCGGGATCCCACGCCAAGACAACGCCGTGACGGGAACTTGGTTCTCGTTCGAGTAGTGTGATCAAGTCTCCAAGTTGGTCACGTCCAAAATGTTTTCGCCAACGGTACCCATAGGCAACAGTGAGCGTGTCTCCGGGATTAGTAAAATCGTCCCAGATTTTTGTGTACTCACGAAGGAAATCACCTGGTTTGCGTAGTCCAGCGATAAACCAGACCTGTTCGGCAACAAACATTTTTACGGGTACCTTACGAAGTGAGAGTAGCGGAAAGCCGTCTTTCTCAAGATCAATGTTAAATGTTACTCCTGGTAGACTCATAGTAGAGTGCCCAGTACGTTCGTTGACCTCTTCAATGCCGTGGTCGAGTATGTTGCGAATGGCGTTTTGATAGACGATGTCGTAGCCACTGGTTTGTTGCATAAAAGCATTGTACTAATACGCACGAAAACTATCAACTGAAACCTGTCCTAGAATCTTTTGACGCGGTATACTGACAAAACTGTTGAATATAAAATATGAATACTGTATCGGACCTAAATATAAAAAAAGCTATCGAGTATCCGTATCTTCCTGAGGGGAGGACGCTTGAATATGTTCCGATTACCAATCAGCACATGGCCGCTGCCCGCGCGTACGCTGAGGAGAATTCTATTGACACAACTATGCCAACCGGCTCGGTGTTGGTTCTGAATGGTGAGATCATCGGACGAGGTGCCAATGGCAGTACGTATCATCAGGAAAACGTCTGTGTCCGTGTTGCTCAAAATATTCCAACCGGCCAGGGATATGACTTGTGTGAAGGATGTACGCACAAGAACCACAGCGAACCGAGGTCAATTTTAGATGCTCAAGAACGGGGTCATGAAACCAAGGGGGCAGATTTATATTTGTGGGGTCACTGGTGGTGTTGCGAGCCGTGCTGGAACGCAATGATCAAGGCGGGCGTACATAGAGTGTTCTTGATGGAAGGGAGCCAAATTTTTTTTAACAAAGAAGAGGAAGGTAACGTTGTGGGACGGCAGTTTGACGTGTCACGCGTTTAACTCCCCGCCCGCGTGGCCCCGTTTTGACGTAATAAAACGTACTCATTACGCCGTGATATCATGCAAAAGTATAAGTAACTCTATTGACCGATATGGCAGGAAAACTCATAGTTATTGAAGGAGGAGATGGAGCGGGAAAGGCTACCCAAGCCAAACTACTGATTGATCGTTTGCAGTCTGATGGACATGATGTCAAGACTTTGGATTTTCCGCGTTATACAGATAACCACTTTGGCAAACTGATTCGCGAATGTTTGGATGGAGGGCGAGGTGATTTTATGAAAATGGACCCACGTGTGGTGGCGACACTATACGCCGCCGATCGATTCGAAACAAAATCGACACTTGAAGAATGGTTGGCAGCAGACAACATAGTTGTGCTCGACCGCTATGTGAGTGCCAATATGATGCACCAAGGTGCGAAGCTGCAAGACGATGCAGAGCTGCCGGCTCTGATTGAATGGATTGATGATATGGAATTTGAAGTGTTTGGCATACCTCGCCCAGATGTGACGTTCTATTTTGATATTCCATTCGAGACTCGCAAAAAATTAAAGCAGCAGGCGGCAACAGAAGGGAAGCATACTGGCGAACTGGATGTGGCCGAGAAGGATCAGGAACATCAGCGACTAGTTGGAGAGCGAGCTCAAAAAATCGTTGGACTACGACCTGACTGGCAACAAATTACTTGCTGTACAGACGAAAATGAACTTCGTTCTATCGACGATATTCACAAAGAGGTTTACGGGATTGTTTCTAAGATTGTGAAGACATGAAACTACAAATAAAAAAATTGCATCCTGACGCTAAGCTGCCAACATTTGCCCACGCGACAGATGCTGGGATGGATTTGTATACAGTAGAAGATTTTGAACTTAAACCCGGTGAACATACAGCTTACATAAAAACGGGCATATCGATTGCCTTGCCTGATGGATATGCTGGGCTGGTTTGGGATAAAAGTGGAATTGCAAATAAGCGTCATTTAAAAGTCACTGGCGGTGTGTTTGATTCTGACTATAGGGGGGAATACCTGATTGGTTTATTTAACTTTGGAAATGAAACTCAAACATTTGTAGCGGGTGACAAGGTTGCTCAGCTTCTGATTCAGAAAGTTGAACATCCAGAAATAGTAGAAGTAAAAGAACTGGATGAAACAGATCGTGGTGAAGGTAGATTTGGAAGCACTGGAACATAACTAGCGAGTTGGGTTATAATTAAAAAATAATTTTGCATTTATGATCTAGTTGTTTCGTTCAGCCTCTGTAGAGCCATTTAATTAAACAGTTTTTCAGTATCAAAAGTATGAACGAGTATAACTACATCAAAAATCAGGACGAAGAAATCTACGACACACTGGTCGGTGAGGAAGAGCGGGAGAAAAAAGGAATTGAACTCATTCCTAGTGAGAACTATGTGTCGATGGCAACCCGTGAAGCGATGGGGTCTGTCTTTACAAACAAGTATTCTGAAGGCTACCCAGGGCGTCGATACTACGGTGGGCAGGAGTTCACAGATGCAATGGAGCGGATTGCAATTGATCGAGCCAAACAATTGTTCAAAGCCGAGTATGCCAACGTTCAACCATTAGGTGGGGCGGCGGCAAACGTCGCGATGTATTTTGCGTTGATGGAGCCGGGCGACACGGTGTTGGGAATGGACTTGTCTCACGGCGGGCACCTGACTCATGGTCACCCGACGACAGCGATCAACAAAGTCTTTAACTTTGTTCGATATAAAATGAAAGACGTCGACACGGGTGAGATCGACTACGACCACTTGCGCGAGATGGCGATAGAACACAAGCCAAAGATTATCCTCGCTGGTTTCTCGGCCTATAGTCGTGAACTCGACTACACGAAGTTCAAAGAAATCGCTGACGAGGTCGGCGCGTATACAGTGGCAGACATGGCACACATCACCGGATTGATTGCGTCGGGAGTTTTAAAAAATCCGTTTGATTATGGTTTCGACGTGATGACCATGACAACCCACAAGTCATTGCGTGGACCACGAGGTGGGATGATTGTCGTGCGTGAAAGTGCCGAGATTGCCAAAAAAATAAACAAGGCAGTGTTCCCAGGAATGCAGGGCGGGCCGCACATGCACCAGATTGCTGCCAAAGCCGTAGCATTTAAAGAAGCGCTTGATCCAAGTTTCAAAGCATATGCGCAGCAGATTGTTAAAAACGCTAAGGCGATGGAGGTCGTATTTAAAGCTGAGAACGTGCGTCTGATGTGTGGTGGAACTGACAATCACTTGTTGTTGGCCGACGTGCACAGCTCACTGAACATTACCGGCCAAGAAGCTGAGGACGTCCTCGAAGAAGTTGGTATCACGCTCAACAAAAACATGATCGCCGACGAACCACGCACAGCGATGGACCCGTCAGGAATTCGTTTTGGTACCCCGGCCATGACAACACGAGGAATGAAAGAAGAACAGGCGACCCGTCTGGCAGAAATCATGATTGAAATTATGCGCAACAAAGACGATGCTGACAAAAAGGCCGAACTGCAAAAAGAAGTGCAGGAGATGTGTGAAGCGTTTCCAGTGCCAGAAAAGTTTGTGTAGAGTCAATATTAATCTTAATGACAAACCCCTATGACAATGGAGAATCCAGAAAGTAATATTTACAATTTTCCTAAGCAGGAACGGAACACTAGTCCTGACCCGGAAGTTCTGACTGACTACAAAGATAAATATGGCGACCGCATTTATCAGTTTTGTTCTGAGAACAGTATTCAAGATCGCTCTGATGCGTTGTTGGAAGAATTTGCTAAGACAGAATTTGATGGTGAAATGACTGACTATCGCATGTCTGAATACCTGGCACGAATAGAACTGCATGAAAGTTCAGAATATGCTGACCGTTATGGTGATGCGGTCCACAGCCGTTGTCGTGACGTTGGTGCGGATGATTTATTTAGCGCAGTCTTGGTGTCGATGTATATGGACAGACACGAAGGAGAACTAAGCGATCGCGAATTTGCTGTACATGTTGATCGTGCAAAAAAGCTTGACACTGCAGATTGGCCACTGACGTTTGGCAGTCAGGTTGATGCTGTTGAACAAGATGATTCCGAAGGTGGTGTAGAGGCTGCAGCGTAAAGCCGAGGAACGCCCTTTGAATTGATAAGATCAAACTTTGTGATATGTTTGATGTAAATCAGTACAGGAGGAGAAAATGTTCGATGCAAATTCAGCTGCTCCTCGCGAGAAGTTGTTGTCCCTGATGGACTTTGTTGAGTTCATTAATTTGTTTCGGTCTGTAAGGCGGACTATTTGGTACAAAGGGAGTGATCACGTAGAACTAGACGGTGACCACTCGTTCCAGGTTGCCATGGTTGCTTGGTTCGTAAACTGCCGTTTCGAGCTTGGCCTAAGCACAGATCGTCTCATTAGGTATGCACTTGTGCACGACGTACCTGAGGTTTACGCGTTTGATACTCCCAATTTCCTGCGCCCTGGCCCAGTTCAACTGGAAATGTTTAGTAAGGATGAGTATGAAGGTGCTGCACGCGTTGCCATTCAACAGCAGTGGGGAGATAGGTTCCCTGAACTGTTGAAAGCTATGGATGAGTACGAAGCTGGTGACGACGAAGAGTCCAAACTGATCTGTGCTCTTGAAAAAATTCTTGCAGTCATAAATATCTACCAGGATGATGGTCGCACATGGCAAAAGCTGGAAATAAAATTGGATGAAGCTCTAGACTTTCAGGAGCGTCGTCTTTCAAAACATCCGTTAGTCTCAGAGTTGTGGCAAGAGTTAAAAAAGATTCTGGTTGAATGCCCGCAGTTGTTCCACCAAAAGTGAAAAAGCCGGTCCGGTGGATCGGCTTTTTTTGTTTGCTATTATAGTGGAATGAGTATTCGTTCTTTCGTATTGTTCGCTTCACGCAATTGGCTCACAGTGGCTTTTATTGCGGGGTTTGTGACGGACTTGATTTTGCTCAATCGGATCGACGACGTGATCGACAATGTGATATTGGCGGCGTACGCCTTGCTTGCAACTTTTTCTATTCTTGTATTTTACGCTGGCACGGCTGAGCGCTTTGGGATGACGGTGTCGCGACTGGTTGTAAAGAATGCTCCGATTCTGATGCAGTACGCGTTTGGTGGATTGCTCTCGGGGATGCTTATTTTTTATGGGCGTAGTGGCGACTGGGTGGCGAGTGCGCCGTTCATGCTTCTGATACTTGGTGTGATCGTTGGTAACGAGTTATTCGAGAAACGGTCAGAGTTGCTGGTATGGCAGCTGACGGTTTATTTCATTGGAATTTTTTCCTACGCGCTATTGATAGTCCCAGTGATTTTAGGAAAGACTGGTGACGGGATCTTTATTCTCAGTGGACTGCTAGCCTTGATGGTGTTTGCGTTCGTGGTGCAGATTTTGTATCGCATCATTCCAAACTTTCTATCTAAAAGTATTCGCAAGCTGATTTTTATAATCGGTACTTTGTATATCGGGATGTCGAGTCTCTACTTCTTTAACTTGATCCCACCGATTCCTTTGTCACTGACCGAGCTCGACATCGTCGAGTCGGTGTATCGCGACAACGACGGCAACTATCGCATTACGGACGAAGCGCAGGCCTGGTACCGAATACTGCCTTTTGTGGATGACGTTATGAATCCTGACGGTTCGACGATTGGATGTTTTGCGAGAGTGTACGCTCCAACCAGACTCGAGACCAAGATCTTCCATCGTTGGGAATATTACGACGCCGACATAGGCTGGCGTGAGGTCTTTCGGTTTGGCTATCCGATCACCGGTGAGAACAGCGGCGGGTATCGTGGCTACACAATCCTCGACAGTTTCTCTGACGGACTGTGGCGGTGTGGGGTAGAGAACGAGCGCGGGCAAGTACTGGGTCGCACAGTAGTGCGTATAGACTCGACCAAACGAGGTGGAGGATCCGTGACAAGGATTGAATAGTTCGTTACAGTAGCAACACTATGCAAGCTGCTTTGCGACAGGAGATTATTGATGTGCTAAAACAACTCGATCTACCCGAGATTGAATTTGTCGTAGACTATCCAACAGATAAAAACGCCGGGGCGGATTTTTTTTCAAATGTCGCGCTGGTTTTAAGTAAACAAGTTGGGAAAAATCCACGTGAAGTGGCGGAACAAATTTGCGCTGCGCTTGAAGGCAAGATCGACCAGGTTGAATCAATCGAAGTCGCCGGGCCGGGATTTTTGAACTTCGTTGCCCATCGCGATTTTTTTACCACCAGTATGGCACAAGTTTTGGCGTCAGGTGATCAGTGGGGGAAGAATGATTCTTGGCAGGACAAGGTTGTGATTGTTGAGTACACCGACCCGAATCCGTTTAAAGAATTACACATCGGACATATCGTACCGAATGCCTTAGGTGAGTCTTTGGCGCGATTATTTATGATGAGTGGTGCAGACACTCGTCGGGTCACGTTTCAAGGTGACGTAGGAATGCACGTGGCCAAGGCGATCTATGGACTACAGCAACTGGGTGCGACCGTAGAGACAATCGACGCGGCATTGTTGGGACAAGCTTATGCTGCCGGTTCGCAGGCGTTTGATTCTTCAGAAGAGATTCAGGTCGAAATCAAAGCGCTGAACAAAAGCATCTATCACAAAAGTGACGAGGCTGTGAATCAGCTGTACGACAAGGGTAAGCAAGTCTCGCTTGAGTATTTTGAACAAGCGTATGAAGTTTTAGGTTCAGAGTTTGAGCACAACTTTTTTGAAAGCGTGACGGGACCAGTCGGGAAGAAGCTGGTCGAGGCGCACATCGGTGATGTGTTTACAGAGAGTAAAGGTGCAGTTATTTTTGAAGGTGAAGAGCACGGTCTGCATACTCGAGTATTTATAAATAACGAAGGTCTGCCAACTTACGAAACCAAAGACGTTGGTTTGATTCAGTGTAAGGAGGACTGGAGTAAAGAAGTAACCGGCAAATCTTTCGATCACACAATCACCGTCACAGGGACTGAGCAGCAGGAATATTTTAAAGTCACCACCAAAGCCAGTACGCTCATCCAGCCAGAGTTAGCAGGGAAGGTAGAGCTTGTTCCCAACGGCATGTTGCGTCTGTCCGAAGGAAAGATGTCTTCACGAACAGGGGATGTTATTCGCGCCTTGTCCTTGGTTGAAGACGTAAAGCAGGCGGCGCTTGAACGCATGCGGGAAAACAGTGTGATCGACGATGAGAAAGTCGCCGAGCAAGTGGCAGTAGCAGCGATCAAATACACCATTCTAAAAATAGCCGCGGGGAAGGATATTGTCTTTGACTTAAAAAAATCGATATCGTTTGAAGGCGACTCCGGTCCATATCTTCAATACACTTACGCTCGGATTAAAAGTGTGCTCGAAAAAGCGGCCCAGGCTGGCGTCGTGCCGGACACAACTAACGCACCAGTCGCCTCGTACACAGTAGAGAAACTGGTCGAGCGATTTCCGTCAGTGATCGAAATGGCGCTGACCGAACGAGCGCCGCATCATGTTGTCACGTATTTGACTGAGCTCGCCTCAGAATTCAACTCTTTTTATGCGGCCGAAAAAATCGCTGACGTAAGTGACAAGTTTGCACCATATAAAGCTGCAGTTGCAGGGGCGGTTGCAGTTACTCTCAAACAAGGTCTTTGGGTGCTTGGTATAAAAGCGCCAGAACGGATGTAATTAACCGATATTTATAAATGATTGTCCCCATTCCTTTGTAGTGCTTAGTTGAGAGTTACGTATTATCATATTGACCATGAGTAGTGGCATGTGTTTTCAGGCAACTGAACTATAATATAAGTATTAAAATAATTTACGTTTATATGAACTTTAAGAACTTTTCATTTTTAATAGCTGGCGTTGTGCTCGCTGGTGCAGGTGCAGTTTATGCTGCTGCACCGTCAGGTGGGTATGCACCGAACGCAACTCTAGATCCAGATTGTGCGCCTGGCGATGTTGATTGTTTTGTTAGTGCTACATCTACTGGTTCAGCTTGGAATAACGCTGACGGTTCTACAGCTGATGAGACTGGAAATATCAATTATACTGCCGGGCGAGTGACTCTTGGGGCGGTTGCAGGAGCAGTTGGTCATTTTAATGTTTATTCTCCAGCAGCTTCAGGTACTCCAAATATAGTTCTGGTAGATAACTCCGGGGGAGGTAATGCTGCCGCTGTGTCTGCATGGAAAACAGGACTTGGTTTTTGGGATTCTTCAGGTGATGCAGCAGCAGGTGTTGATCCAGATATGTACATAGGGATGCCAGGATATGTTGGTATTGGCACCGCATCACCTGAAGCAATTTTTGAGGTAGATGACGAAGGTATTACTTATCAGATAGCGGGAGCTTCTGCTGCTGATGGAAGAGGTTTTGTTATTAATGTTGATTCAGCACGTACTCCTGCCGGATGGGCACGAGGACTTACGTCGACTGTCGATGGTGTAAGTACAGCTCGATTTGGCATCAGAGGTGTCGGATCTACTACTAATTATGCTTTTATATCTGGTGATAACACCCGTGCCTCAGTCAACAATGCGGACCTCGTAGTTCGTTCAGACACAGGAAATGTTGGTATTGGTGGTAAAGTGAATCCTGACGCCAAATTAGAAGTAGGGGGGTCAATAATAGTTGGTGATGGTGGAGAAACTTGTGATGGTGCAGTCCAAGGTGCTATCAAATACAACGCTGCTACAAACAAACACCAAGGTTGTGACGGTACGTCCTGGAATGATCTCTACTAAGTAGTTTAACTAAGAAGTTAATTTATAAATTAAATTTTTCCTAGTTATGAAACTACAGAAAATTCTCTTGCTGGCGGCTCTGGTTTTCTCGGGTAACGTTGCTTTTGCAGCACCGATAGACGCAACCGACCACTGGGCATGGGGGGAGGTATTAGGTTGGGTTAACTGGTTGCCAGCCAACACAACAGCGATCGATGTGACCGACACGAACATTACTGGTCAGATCTGGTCACAAAACCACGGCTGGATAAACTTGCAGCCAACGAACGCGGGTGTAACGAACACTTGTTCAGGTGATGTCAGTGGTTACGCTTGGGGTGAGAAAGTTGGTTACATCAATTTTGATGGAGTATCAATCGATCCTTCAACCGGAATCTTTTCCGGGACAGCGGCTGCGCCAGGTGGTTATGGTGACATCGTTTTTACGGGAACAAACATTGCGGTAAAAACTGACTGGAGATGTACTTCAAATAGTGGAGGCTCTACCACTCGTGTAGGTAGCCGTAGCTCAAGCCCGAGCAATACTTCACCAGCACAAGATTCTGACAACGACGGTCTGACTGATGAAGAAGAAATCAACGACACAGGCACCGACCCATTTGACCCAGACACCGACGATGATGGTCTAGAGGACGGAGAAGAAGTTGACGAGCACGACACTGATCCGACGGACCCAGACACTGACGGTGGTGGTATCAACGATGGCCAGGAAGTGAATCAGGGAACAGATCCTCTTGATGACGATAACGAGACTCTCACCGGGCCGGACTCTGACAACGACGGTTTGTCTGACGCAGCAGAAATTGCCATCGGTTCTGACCCAAACGATCCTGACTCTGACAACGACGGTCTAGACGACGGGGCCGAGGTCATGCAGTACGGTACTGACCCGACTGACAAAGATACAGACAACGACGGTCTGACAGATGGTGACGAAGCAAACAGTCACCGAACTGATCCAAACGATCCTGATACCGATGATGGTGGAATCAAGGACGGACAGGAAGTTAGTCAAGGTACAGACCCGCTAGACAAAGGTAACGAAGAGCGAGTTGTACGTTTAGTTACAACTACGCCAGCAACAGAGTGTCCGTACTTCACTCAACACATGCGTGTAGGTGATCGAGACGGACAAATTGGTTCTTCAGCCCAAGAGGTGGGTGTTCCACCAACTATCAACGAGGTTGCTAAGTTGCAACAAGTTCTCAAAGATCAAGGTCACTACGATGGACCGGTCACAGGTTACTTTGGTCCATTGACTAAAGTGGCGGTAAATAGTTGGCAGGTACAACACCGTCCGCAAGTACTTGATCCATGGAACCTAAGTGGACCGACGGGCTGGTTCTACAAGTCTTCAGAGCGGTGGATGAACGAACTTCTCAACTGCCCAGACTCAGTGACATTAGATACCGGGTTATTCCTGCCAGCGGGGACGAATGCTGTCAGTTCATCAAACACTTTGGTGCCGCCGACAATCCCAGCTGACCTAGACAGTTTGTCAGAAGGAGAGCGGTCAACTCTAATGGCCACACTACGAACATTCATCCAAGTCTTGCAAAAAAGACTAGCTGAATTGACTGGTTAGGAAGAATTGAAGAGGAAGACAAAAAAACACCCGCGGGTGTTTTTTGTTTTGTAGCATAAAAAATCATGCTACGATTCACAGGTGGCCTGATACGTCACTTGTGTTGCGAGAAATTGCAACGCTATGTCTGATATACATAACTAATTTCATATGAATAAAAAAATGCATGGTCGTGAAAACGATAGTGTCGAAGTTGTAGATGTAGTAGAAAAGAGTGACGTTGCCCTGCGCGAAGAGGTTATTCTAGAATTCTGGCGTGAGCAGGATATTTTTAATAAAAGTGTGATGGTGCCAGCCGGTGAATCACCTAAAAGGGATTTTGTATTTTACGACGGACCACCGTTTGCGACAGGTTTGCCGCACTACGGCCATATTTTGGCTGGAACAATCAAGGACGCAATTCCGCGATTTTGGACAATGAACGGCTACCGTGTGCGCCGCAAGTGGGGGTGGGACTGTCATGGATTGCCGTTGGAGAATCTGATTGAAAAGAAGCTTGGCCTAGCGACTAAGCGCGATATCGAAGAGTACGGCGTACAGAACTTTAATGAGCAAGCGCGTGGGGCAGTAATGGAATACGCTGATGACTGGAAACAAATCATCCCCCGTATGGGACGGTGGGCTGACATGGATAACGACTACAAGACCATGGACAGCACCTACACCGAGAGTGTGTGGTGGGTGTTCAAGCAGCTCCATGAAAAAGGTTTAGTATTTGAAGGATTCAAAACCATGCACCTGTGTCCACGCTGCGGGACAACTTTGAGTAACTTTGAGGTGAACCAGGGGTACAAAGATATCAAAGACATTGCGGTGACGGTGCCACTAAAACTAGTCGACGATGCCGACGACGCGTCGTTGTTAGTCTGGACTACAACACCGTGGACTCTGCCAGGAAACTTGGCAGCGGCTGTGAACCAAGAGTTTGTTTACGTTAAAGTTCGAGTTACGCTGGATGGAAAAGAATGGGTGGTTATTTTGGCCAAAGAACGCTTGGCTCAATTAGGTGCGGAAGAATACGAGGTCATTGGCGAGATGAAGGGAAGTGATTTGGTCGGTAAAAAATACGAACCACCATTTCCATGGATGGGCGAGCAGGATTTTGAAGGGAAGGAGAACGCCTGGCAAATTCTTCATGCGGACTATGTTGAAATCGGTACCGACGGAACTGGTGCTGTTCACATCGCTCCGGCGTTTGGTGAAGACGATATGATTTTGGCCAAAGAGCACGGTGTGCCGATTGTGCACCACGTTGACAATACCGGACATTTTAAAGATTGGGTGACGGATTTTGCAGGTCAACTCGTTAAACCAAAAGACGACGACGAGTCTGGTGTTAGTCACCTCGATGCCGATATTGAAGTAGTCAAAGCTCTGAAAGCCGCTGGAAAATTATTCAAGAAAGAAAACATCACCCACAGTTATCCGCATTGCTGGCGGTGTGACACTCCACTGCTTAACTATGCGACGACGTCGTGGTTTGTAGATGTGCCAAGCATCAAAGACCAGCTGGTCGCAAATAATGACAAGGTAAAGTGGGTGCCGGAACACGTCGGAACAAATCGCTTTGGCAAGTGGCTGGAAGGAGCTCGCGACTGGGCGGTGTCACGACAGCGTTACTGGGGAGCGCCGCTGCCGATTTGGAAGAATCCCGAAACCAAAGAATACAAAGTGATGGGGAGTCTGGAAGACATGAAAGAATACGTACCAAAAAGCGGCAACCAGTACTTTGTCATGCGACATGGCGAAAGCGAGAGTAACGTCGCAGCGGTGATTAGTGCGAACATCGACAATGATGACTCGATTACAGATACTGGAAAAGAACAAGTGCAGGAGACGGCCGCAGAATTAAAAGACAAAAAAATCGATCTCATTATCGCTTCGCCATTTATGCGTACGCGGCAGACTGCTGAGTTGGTTCGCGACGAACTTGGGATAACCGCAGACGCGCTGGTGTTTGATGAACGGATTCGTGAATATGACTTGGCCGATGAATTTGAAGGAAAGAAGTGGCAGAGGGATTACTCTCAAGCAAACTTCGCCACCTGGGAAGAAAGATTTACCAAAGAACTGCCAGATTCAGAAAACCGGCGTGATGTGATGAAGCGCATGGGGGAGTTCTTGTACGATGTTGAACAAACTCACAAAGGGAAGAATATTTTGATCGTTAGTCATGGTGGACCGATAGCGACTTTGCGCGCTGTAGTGTCAGGTTGGAATATCGAACAACAAAAGGCAGACTATGACACAGATAGGTATTTCTTAAACGCACAGTGGCAGCAGTTGGATTTTGTCCCATTGCCTCACAACGACAACTACGAACTAGATTTTCATCGACCTTATATTGACGATGTTGTTTTGGAAGAAGACGGAGTAAAGCTTGAACGCGTACCCGACGTGTTTGATTGTTGGTTTGAAAGTGGCTCGATGCCGTACGGCCAGCGACACTTTATGGGTGAGGCACAGAGTGATTTTGATCCGGAGAATGGCGTTGGGTTACCGGCGCAGTTTATTGCTGAGGGGCTCGACCAGACTCGCGGCTGGTTCTACTCACTGATCGTGTTGGGCACTGCCTTGTTTGGCAAGTCTCCGTACGAGAATGTGATTGTAAACGGGCTCGTGTTGGCCGAAGACGGTAAGAAGATGTCAAAAAAGCTACAAAACTACCCGGACCCAATAGAACTGGCTGATCGAACGGGTGTAGACGCGATGCGATTTTATTTACTTTCTTCATCACTGATGCGAGGCGAAGATCTCAACTTCTCAGAGAAAGAAGTGCTCGAATTACAACGAAAAAACATCGGACGACTGCACAACGTTCTCGCGATGTACGAGATATTCGCTGATGGTACCGAAGCTCGGGCTGACTCGGACCACGTGTTGGACCGGTGGATCGTGGCGAGACTACAGCAGCTGGTAAACGAGACAACTGCTGGATACAAGTCATACGAACTCGACAAAGCGACGCGGCCAGTCACCGATTTTATCGACGACCTATCGGTGTGGTATTTGCGGCGTAGTCGAGATCGACTAAAGAGCGACGACGAGATCGACAAGACTTTGGCGCTCGCGACTTTGCGTCATGTGTTGCACACGTTGTCATTAGTGATGGCGCCTGCGATGCCGTTTTATGCCGAACATCTGTGGTGTTCTGTGTGTGAAGAAGATGACGCGGAGAGCGTTCATCTGGCTGCCTGGCCAACTGAAGGTGTGGTCGATGAATCTGTGTTGGAAAAGATGGTGGCGACTCGTGACATCGTGACGCAAGCACTCGAGGCTCGAACCAAAGCCAACATCAAAGTCCGACAGCCGATTGTGTCAGTGTCAGGACCCGAGCTGCCGGATGACTTGCAGCAGATCGTGCTCGACGAACTTAATGCAAAGTCGTATCAAACTGCAGACAACATTTCGATCGACACTAACCTCACGGATGAGCTTATTGCTGAAGGTGCTGTCCGCGAGCTGATGCGTGCGGTACAAGGAAAACGAAAGAAAGAAGGACTAGAACCACATGACGACATTGTTTTGACAGTTCAAACTGCTGATGTTGGGAAAGGGGCGATTGAAGCGCACAAAGAATTACTCGTCAGTACTGTCGGTGCTACTGATCTACAATTTGCTGCTACTGACGGGGAAGAATTAGTTGTAGGAGATTATCAGTTTACGTTTAGCTTTGAAAAGAAATAAGTATGAGGCTTCATCATATTGCTCTAGCTGTCGCAGATGTTGATGCTAGCGCTGCTTGGTACGGCGAATATTTTTCTTTTAAGGAATTGCACCGATATGAAAAAGGCGGCAAAACATTTTGCATGATTGATTGTGATGGGTTTCGCCTGGAATTAATTTCTGGCGATGATACCCAGGATCTCGCAAAAGCCCAATCAGCCACCCCGCGCTGGATGCGACATTTTTGTATCGAGGTTGAACGTTTAGATGAGATATTCAACCGCTTATCTGGCGCTGGCGTAACGATTGAAAAAGAATTAACCGAAGCAGGATTCGGTGGACGTTATTTCTTTGTATCTGATGTAGATGGAAATATGATTGAGGTTTGGTCTAACGCATAATGTCCTACAACATCTACACAACCGACGCGATTGTTTGTGGGACGTATGACCGCAATACTTCTGATCGTAGCTATCGGTTGTTTACTCAAAAACTAGGAATGGTTTGGGCAGACGCGCGTAGCGTGCGGGCAGAGAAGTCGAAACAGCGCAGTGCGCTGACAGATTTTTCTTTGGTCAGAATATCGTTGGTGCGAGGCAAGGCCGGGTGGAAGATCGGCAGTGTGGTAGCGCAAACAAACTTTTACCACGCAGCTACCGACCAGGCGGCACGGGGAAGTGTAGTGTCGATTGTGCGTCTCGTGCGTCGGTATCTGCAGGGGGAAGAGACCAACGTTGAATTGTTTGACTTCGTGACTGAGGCGTTAAAAACAGCTGGTGGCAGTATCGAGCATCGAGCATTTTTTGACGGTTGCGTGGCGGCCCGCTGCCTGACTCTTTTGGGATATGTGGCTACCGACCGACTGCCGGACGATGTCAGTTCGCGGCCGGCCGCAGAATTTCCTGCGCTATTTAGTGTCAAGGTCGAACGAAAGGTCAAAGATGTGCTCAGAATCGCCGAGGCCGCTAGCCAGCTTTAATTCCGCTATTCTGGCAAAGTGATATACTGATTTGCAATGACTGACGTACACGACAGCGAAGAACTGCGAGCCTTGCGGCGCAAGCTATACGCGCGCAGCAGCGCAGCAAATTCTGTTCAACAACACGAACTCAGTAACCCTGAGGTCGATGTTTCGCGTAACTGGAATTTACCTAATCAACCGCAACCCCAAGTTCAGGCACAACCGCAGCCGCAAGTCGTCACTCCAGCACCCGCCGCCGCCCAGCCTACACAAGTAACTTCACCCGTCACCCGACCGCAAGAATCGGTTGTAGAAAACGCTCCGGCTGCCCCGGCCCCAGTCAAGCGTAGACGCCGTTACCGTACGTTTATTCTGATCGCTAGTTTGCTGGTATTTATATTTGGCGTCGGTCTGTCTAGTTTGTACCTATACATGGGCGGCAATCAGATCTCTAGTGCTCAGATCGATATTGACCTGCAAGGTCCATTTACCATAGGTGGTGGAGAAGTTCTAAAGATGCAGGTTTCTCTAGGTAATCAAAACACCGTACCGATCGAGTCGGCTACATTAGTAATGAAGTATCCGCCAGGCACGCGGTCTGTTGGCGAGGCTCCACGGAACTTGTTTGAAGAACGCATTCCGATTCGCAACATCGCACCAAACGAATATCGAAACGTGCCGGTTAGCGTCATTGTTTTTGGGGAAGAACAAAGTGAACAAAACATCAGCGCAACTATCGAATATCGTATAGCTGGTTCTAGCGGAACTTTCTACAAAGACGCTGAGCCACTGAAATTTAGCATCAGTTCGTCGCCGTTGTTGGTGCGACTTGAAAGTGTCGAAAAGGTTGCCTCAGGCCAAACTGTCGACGTGACCATGACGTTAGTTTCAAACGCCTCGTCTCCACTGAAAGACATCCTAGTGAGTGCCGAATATCCCAACGGGTTCCGATTCGAATCAGCTGATCCTTCGCCAGTGTTTGGACAAAACGTGTGGCGGGTGGACGAACTGTTGCCACAAGAGTCAAAGACGATCACCTTGACCGGTGTAGTACTTGGGCTGACCGAAGAAACATTCCGGATCAACGTCGACGCTGGTCCAGCGCTGCCAGACAATCCATTTATAGTTGGCTCGGTTTTGGCCGAGACAGGAATCGACTTCTTTATCGAACGACCGTTTATTAATGTTGTCACCAAAATAAATGGTGATAGTAATAGCACCCATGTTCTTGAACAAGATGAAACTTCTAGAGTTGATGTTCTGGTGACCAATACACTCGAAGAGACGGTGTACGACATGTTTGTTGAAGTCATTCCCGGCGGTAACGTGCTTGACGAGCAATCGATCTCTGCAGGCAGCGGATTTTATGATTCTAACTCGGGGACAGTTCAGTGGCGAGTAGCAAACAACAGTACGTTTGCCGTCATTCGCCCGGGGGAAACACGGTCCCTCTCGTTTGGCGTTCGAACTGCCGAAGTGCAGTCAACAGCCGCTTATGACCTGGTAGTCAACGTCTACGCTCGTAGGGTAGCCGAGCGCAGCGCGTCAGAGCAGTTGATCGGTACAGCACAAACCGGCGTCAAATTTTCTTCAGAAATATTTACCGGCAGCCAGGTAGGACGCAATGATGCAGGCCTAAGCGATCGGGGCCCAATTCCGCCTAAAGTTGGCGAAGAGACAACATACACCCTGACCATGGTGGCCGAGGCCGGGGTGAATGATATTGTTGACGTAATTGGTAACGCCTCACTACCAGTCCATGTAAAATGGCTGAACTCTGTTGAGGGTGATGGTGACTTGGTCTTTAACCCAGTTTCCAAACAACTTGAATGGAAAGCCGGAAATATTTTATCTAAGGCACGCAAACAAGTATCGTTCCAAGTTGCAATAACGCCCAGCACCTCGCAAGTTGGTTCGTCACCAACGCTTATGAATAGTCAGACGCTGCGGGCAACGGATCGCTTTACAGACGCTCGATTGCAGTCAAGTGCAGGGCCGGTGTACACTGAACTTTCAACTGAGGCTGGTTTTGAAGAGGAAAATGGTAAAGTGCAGCGGTAAGTAAGATACATATGACAGACAATGAGAACAAGATGGAAAAAATCGTCTCACTCGCCAAGCGACGTGGGTTTGTGTTTCCCGGAAGTGAAATTTATGGGGGACTCAAAGGTACTTGGGACCTGGGTCCGCTTGGAGTCGCTTTAAATAACAATCTGAAACAAGAATGGTGGAAGATGTTCGTCGACGGTCGCGAAGACATGTATGGACTCGACGCGTCTATTTTAATGAACGCCAAAGTATGGGAGGCAAGTGGACATACAGGCGCGGGATTTTGCGACCCTTTGGTGGAAGACGTAGAAACCGGTGAGCGTTTTAGAGCGGACCACCTCCTTAAAGATAATGGGATCGAAGCAGAAGGAATGACCTTGTCAGAGATCGATGCTCTGATTAAAGAGAAAGATATAAAAAGTCCAAAAGGTAATGACCTGACAAACGCGCGTGAATTTAACATGATGTTTGAAAGTCGGGTCGGCGCTACCGCGGGTGACGAAGGAAAGGTATATCTCCGTCCCGAAACAGCTCAGGGAATCTTTGTAAATTTTAAAAACGTCGTCGACACAATGGCGCCAAAAATGCCGTTTGGTATCGCACAGATTGGCAAGGCTTTTCGTAACGAAATCGCGCCACGCGAGTGGTTGTTCCGCGTGCGTGAGTTTGAACAAATGGAGATCGAATATTTTGTAGCTGAAGATCAATGGGAAGCAGAGTACGCAAAGCTGCTCGAAGACATTCGAGCGTGGCATCAGCACATTGGTCTGCTAGACGAAAACATTCGTGAATATGAAGTGCCGGATAATGACTTGGCGCACTATAGTAAACGAACAATTGATTTTGAATATAACTATCCTGGGAAAGGCTTTGACGAGCTGGCTGGTTTTGCATACCGAACTGACCATGACCTAAAAAATCACGAAGAAGCCAGTGGAACTAAAATGCGTTATACGCCCGTCGACGGTGTGCCATTTATTCCGCATGTGCTGGAACCGTCTTTTGGTATTGGGCGTGCGTTAACGGCTGTTCTGTGCGAAGCGTATACCGAAGACACCATGGGCGAATCATCTCGTATGTACCTCAAACTGCCTGCACACCTCGCCCCATACCGAGTCGCAGTCTCACCACTCCTCAAAAACAAACCACAGCTGGTCGAGAAGGCACGCGAAGTATTTACAATGCTGAAGAAAGAATTTGGCAACGTCGCGTGGGACGACAACGGCAACGTCGGCAAGCGCTATCGCCGCCAGGACGAGATCGGTACACCACATTGCGTCGTGATCGACTTCGACACACTCGGAGAAGAATCTCCAGAACACAAAGACACAGTGACTGTGCGGGATAGGGATACGGGGGAACAGAAGAGGGTTGCGATTGGTGAGCTTGCAAGTTACTTGTTGCAAGTCTAATTTCTTTACCTATGGATAAAAAAGCCAAATACATCACTACCACGCTACCTTACGTAAATGCCGAGCCGCATATTGGCACGGTACTTGAAATCGCCCAGGCCGACTGCCTGGCGCGATATTATCGTTTGATGGGTCACGAGGTGTTTTTTAGTACGGGTACTGACGAACATGGGCAAAAGATTGCACAAAAGGCCGACGAGTTGGGGCAAGATAGACATGAATATGTTGATGAATACGCTGCCACGTTTGAGAAGCTGCGTGAAGCATTGAACCTATCGAACGACGCCTTCATCCGCACAACCAGCGAAGATCATAAAAAGGCCGCCCAAGAAATCTGGAAACGCTGTGAAGCAGCGGGGGATATTTATAAAAAATCCTATACCGGCTTGTACTGTGTCGGCTGCGAGGTTTATTACAAACAAGACGAACTAGACGAAAACAACTGTTGTTTGATCCACCTCAAACCAGTCGAAGAGGTCGAAGAGGAGAACTACTTCTTTCGCTTGTCTAAGTATCAGGACCAGCTAGTCGCGTATCTAGAGGACGAGTCGCGTACGCCTACTGCCTGGGCGCGTACCTGGACTCTCGAGTTTGCCAAAGGTGGCCTGGAGGACGTGTCGATTTCGCGTCATGTGTCACGTATGGACTGGGGAGTGCCAGTTCCCGGCGACGACGAGCACGTCATGTACGTGTGGTTCGACGCGCTGACAAACTACATCAGCACGCTGGGCTGGCCAGACGAATCGCCTGATGGAAACTTTCAAAAGTTTTGGGTAGACGGCGACACGTTGCAGTTGGCAGGGAAGGATCAAATGCGCTTCCAGTCATTGATCTGGCAGGCGATGCTGTTGTCAGCCGAGTTGCCGCAAACGGATGTGATCCAGTATCACGGCTTTATAAATATCGACGGACAAAAGATCAGCAAGAGTATCGGCAACGTCATCTCACCATACGAGGTGGTTGAGAAGTACGGCACAGACGCTACGCGTTATTTCCTGTTGCGACACATGCACCCAACCGAGGACTCAGACATCACCTGGGCCAAGATGGACGAGTGGTATACCGCAAATCTGGTGAATGGGATTGGTAACCTGACCGCACGGATTATGAAGATGGCACAGACGCATCTGACGGTAGAAGAAATTCAGTCGCACATAGAGAGTAAACAAGTCGACGACCTTTTTGAACTACAAAACGACAATCCACAGTCCGTACCAGACTTGGCGCACTACACAGCCAGTTTTTCTACATACAATCTCCAGGGCGCATCTAACAACGTCTGGCAATTAATCGGCGATCTGGACCAAATGATTCAAGATACCGAACCATTTAAGTTGATAAAGACTGACGAAGCGAAAGCGAAAGAAATTATCGTTACATTGGTAGGCAAGCTGCAAGATGTTGCGACAAGACTGATTCCACTAATGCCAGAGACTGCAGAAATCATCTATCAAGCAGTAAGGGAAAATAAGAAGCCAGAGAATTTATTTGGCAGGTTAGAGAGTTAGTTATGAATAAAGATTTTGAAACGTTACGCGTCCTTGCGCACAAAAATATTACGAACAACCCCTTCTTCAAAGGCAAGGATGAGACTGAACTCATTGGATACTTTTTTTCAGGAATTCAAGGTGAAGTTTCCGAAGTCGAAATTGAGTTAAAGCCACAAAACTCTGTTCATCTGACTGACGAATTAAGCGACATTATATGGACAAACTTGATGTTGCTTGAGACATGTGCTCGGGCAGGCTGGATTGATAGTATTGATTCCGTATACGAGCATGCTAAACAGAAGTTCATAGAGCGCTCGCCAGCTTTTGAAACAGCAGACGATAATTTGTGGCAAGAAATTAAAGAGAAACAAAAAGAAAAGCTCAAACGAAACCACGAAGACCGGTATGGTTAAAAATAATCCCATGAAAAACGTCATCATCATTCACGGCAAGCCGTCTAAGGAAAATTACTATGATCCTGCTCTTGGTACATCTAGTAACTTCGCGTGGATTCCGTGGCTGCAGAAGCAGCTGTTGGTGCGCGACATCATGCCCAATGTGCCCGAGATGCCGCACGCTTATCTGCCCGAGTACACCAGCTGGAAGCGTGAGTTTGAACGCTTCGATATAACTCCAGACACGACCTTAGTTGGGCATAGTATGGCTGGGGGATTTTTGCTGCGTTGGTTGTCTGAAAATCTAGATGCATCTCCAGCGCGTGTTGTTCTTGTTGCTCCATCACTCGACCCATTGTGCAAGAACGAAACTGGATTTTGTGAGTTTGAAATCGACAGCGCAATCACTGATCGTACGCAGCTAATCGTGATGACAAGTGATAATGATTCTGAGAAAGCCGAGACATCGCGGCAAATGATCATCGACGCCCTGCCGACCACTGACGTCAGGATGTTTCCTGGCTACGGACATTTTATTCCTGAGCACAGTCTAGGGAAAGACACGTTAGAAGAGCTTTTAGCTATTATTTTGGAGTAGTTTGAAAGAAATCATCATGCCTGACGTCTTAACTAGTATGAATGTATTTGGAAGGAAGGTGATTGACTTGCTTGTGATGACTGCGCTGCTGGGGCTTTTGTTGTGGATTTTATTACCGACGGGGGTGCGCGCTGCTGGACCTGAGATTTCTGGTTGGGTGCCGTGGTGGGCCCCAGACGAGGGGATTGAAGAGGTGATCGACAACATGGACGAGATCGATATTGTCTATCCATTTATATACGAGATTGAAGGTGGTGGTGACATTGTGGCCAAGGTAGATATAGAGCGGGGCGTTTGGGAAGATTTGCTAGAAGAGGCGGACGACGAGCGAGTCGAAGTCATTCCAACCCTTGCTTGGTTTGACGGCGAGGCGATTCACGCTGTTTTGTCTGACCGGCGCGAGCGACGGCAGCTGGTGTCAGATATCGAAGACTTGGTCGACGATAATAACTTTGACGGAATCAATATTGACTTTGAACAAAAGTGGTCGGAGACGATCGATGATTACTCACTTTTCCTCAAGGAACTAAATCGTGCCCTTGGCCGCGACGATCTGACTTGTACTATCGAGGCGCGCATGGAGCCTGAACATCGATGGCGTAATGTGCCGAGCAACATCACCTATGCCAACGACTACGAGGCGATTAACAAGCACTGCGACTGGGTCGAGCTGATGACATATGACCAGCAGCGGGCGGACCTGGTTTTCAACGACCAACGGCGTGGCTTGCCATACAACCCAGTGGCCGATATCGACTGGGTCGAGCATGTGCTGCAGCTGGCTCTAGAAGATATCGACGCGGACAAGATCATGTTGGGCATTCCGACCTATGGTCGAGCGTATGATGTAACGGTTGCTCCAGATTGGTATAAAGATTATCAAAGGGTCGCATCGGTCGATCACTCAAGGGCGATTGTGCTGGCTGACGACATCTACGATGTTCCTGTTGGACGCACAGAGGGCGGTGAGGCGATCATCACTTACTTCCCAGAGGACTCAGTTTGGAAGATTTTCAATCAACTACCGACTCCTGCCGGCACGCCGGATGGGTATGAGGCTGCCGCCAAGGCTTTGCTGGTTGCGAATATTACTGGTATCGAGATTCCGGTTCGCATGTTGACCTGGGGCGATGCAAAAGCAGCCAAAGACAAGCTGGACCTAGCAACCGAGTACGACCTGAAGGGTGTCGCTTTCTTTAAATTCGACGGGGAAGAAGACGAGGATATTTGGGACCTGTTTTAGCCAAAGTGGACTAAAACAGAGAAAAATGTTATAATCCCGAAATGAATAAAAAAGCCCTACTAATACCGAGCAACAACAAGAAAGAATTTTTCCTCCAGGACTGCCGAGGATACAAAACACCCGAATGGGGATTTTTTGGAGCGGACATTAAAACCGGAGACACACCGCTAAAGACAGTACTAAAAGTAGCAAAAGTAGAACTTGATTTAGACTTAAAAGAAGAAGATTTAGTGCACGTGGGGGAGTTCACCCAAGAATCTGAAAGTGAATCTACCGAGCGCTCAATTTACGTGTACCGTAGCAACGCAGCCAAGTTCACCGTTAACAACGGTCCTGGTGGACACTGGCTCGGGCAAGGAGGTTGTATCAAGCGCCTAGAAGAAGACGAAAAATTTGAAGATATCTTAAAGGCTATACAGGCGTTACCTGAAGCGTAACAGTTACGACCTTTTCTTCGCCGGGCATGAGACCGGTGTTTGGCAGTCCAAACTCACGATACTGCCAGATTGGTTCGATACAGACGTATTTACTAGCGTCATCGGTCCATAGACAGTATTCGTCGAAGCCAGTACTGCTTATAGTGATGGTGTGATTTGCTGTTTGTAGAGTCGCATCTTTTGCCCGTTTATTCTCATCGAACATCGTTACAAAAACATCGTCTGGTGGCGTGTCTTGGGTGCATGTGTAGTCACCGATCTTAAATGAAAAGTCACTCCCGTGCGTTGCAAAGTACGGATGGAAGCCAAGCGAGATCGGCATTTGGTCTGGGTTGGGGCAGTCAGGTGCGCGACTGATGGTGACGTGGTAAAAGAGCGAGTTAGCCGTCTCGGTGATTTTGGTTGTGACAGTGTGGTTCCAATTAAACTTTTCTGTAGCTGAAAAATGACTGATGGCTGTAATGGTGTCGGTATCAGGGTTGTGCGATACGTCGCCATGGTCGCTGTACATCAACAGGCCGTGTAGGGGCAATTTACATCCAGCAACATCACGCTGCTGCACGCTGAACTGCGGTACGCACAAAGGAATGCCGCCGCGGGTTTCGCCGCTTTCGTGTGGTTGTAAAGAGTGAATGACAGACTTGCCTTTGTGCGCCCAGTGGACGAGGGTATGACCCGGTGTTACCGCGATTGTGTTTTCCATATATCCGAGTGTATCATAGGCACTATGAAATACATCGACACACATGCTCACCTGAATATCGCCGCTTTTGACGAAGACCGGGCAGCTGTGATTGCCAAGTGTCGAGCAGAAGAAGTTACTGTTATAAACGTGGGCACCAAAGAAAGCACCAGTCAGTTGGCTGTAGAGATCGCAGAGGCCAACGACGACGTGTACGCCATCGTTGGCCTGCATCCGATTCAAACCACACCCGAGTATCACAGTACCGAAGAAATCGGTGAGGGAAGTGAACCATTCAAAAGTAAAGGAGAAGTCTTCAATAAAGACTTCTATCGAGACTTAGCTAAGAGCAAAAAGGTCGTCGGTATCGGCGAGTGCGGCTTTGATTTCTTCCGCTGTGACCCAGGTACCTATGCAGTCCAAGAAGAACAATTCATCGCACAGATCGAGCTGGCCAACGAACTAGAGCTGCCGTTGATGATCCATACGCGTGACGCCAAAGGCAATCAGGCCAGCGCAAACCCCAACGGCCGCAGTGCCTACGACGACGTGTACGATGTTTTAAAGCAATACGCCAAAGTGCCTTTCAATGTTCATTTCTATGCCGGTAACTACGAACAGGCTAAAAAATTCTTCGACCTCGGTGGGACAATTTCATTCACCGGCGTAATAACCTTCGCCAAGGACTACGAAGAAGTCGTGCGCGATGCGCCGCTCGACCGCATCCATGCCGAGACCGACTGTCCCTACGTCGCCCCCGTCCCACACCGCGGCCAGCGCTGCGAACCCTGGATGATGAAAGAGGTCCTACAGAAGATTGCCGATATCAAAGGGCTCGATGAGGAAGAGGTGAGAGAGCAGTTGTGGGAGAATGCACAAAGTTTGTACAGGATCTAGTATTGAATAGTAATACTTTCAGCCTTGTGTCCCCGCAGCGTCTCTCGAGCCATCGGAATCATGAAGTGTAGGTTTTGCATGCAATTGCTGGGCAAGTCATTTACTGGTATCCACTCGACTTCCTCGTAGTCGCCTTTTTGCGCGTCAGTTGCTGCTCCGGTATAAATAGCTGCGTAAAATTCTATCTGGGCCAGGTCTGGACTTCTTCCGCCATTATTGATGATCGTTGCAAAATGAGTCCACTTGTCAGTAGGGATGTCGAGCAACGTTTCTTCTTTGCATTCTCGTGCCATACACTCCACGACAGTCTCGCCGTCTTCAACCTTGCCGCCCATTCCGTTTAGTTTGCCAGCCTGCCACTCAGGCTTTTGTTTATGTACGAGTAATACGCGTTGTAACTCGGCATCAAACACAAATCCAACGGTATAGATTTTCATAATTTTAGTGTAGCAAACTTGTCACTAGTAAGTAATTTCGATGCTAACTGAATCGTGTCCGAGGATTTGTTGGCGAGCCATGGGAACAAAAAATGGAATGTTGGCTATAACGTTTTGAGGAAGTTCATTGTAAGGGAACCATTCAATTTCTTCGTGGTGGTTTTTGCGGGCATCTTTCATTGCGCCTTTGTATGTTGTCGCATAAACATTTGTAATGTTGCCTTTTATATTCATTGTCGCGAATTGGAGCCATTTAGCAGATGGTATTTTGAGAGCAGTTTCTTCCTCACACTCACGCACCATACAGTCTAGCGGTGTTTCTCCGAGTTCGATTTTGCCGCCTACACCGTTAATTAGACCCTTTTGCCATTCAGGACTGCCTTTGTGTACTAACAAAACATGCTTTAAATCAGTATCAAAGATAAAACCAAGAGAGCAGGTGTTCATATTAATCAAACAGCTCTAGCAAATACTCGTTAATTTCTCGCTGGTCCATGGTGTAAAACGTGGTCTTGCTGCTGCGGTTTAGGTCTCGGGCTAGGTCACGGCCGACGAAGCGCCAGTGCCATGGTTCGTAAATATAGAAATCGTTGCCCTCGGGATAGGACAGGATAAAGCCGTACTTGTAGGCATTCTTCTCGAGCCATTCAAATCCTTCGGTATCGCCAAAGCTGGTGTAAGTACCGCCGACACTTGGCACTGTCAGGTCTACCGTTGTGCCCAGTTGATGCTCGCTGTAGCCCTGGTCGGCTGAAAAGGCGTTGGCCCCCGAACCGTACACCTGGGTAAACTGGCCTTTGAGGTCAGTTTGTTCGTCGAATGAACGATAGGCTGATACTACCTTTAGGTCGTGGCCGTCACGCTTGGCGCGCTCGAGCATGTCTTCAAGAAACTTGAGGGCTTCACCGTGGAAGTACTGGTCTTCTTTTCCGTCTAAAACAAAATCGTCGTCAATCTGTCTAATTCGAGAAGGAATGAAGTTTTCGTTTAGAAAGTAGACCTTGGAATATTTGGCCAGGAGTTCTTCGTCGATGTCGTTTAGTTTTTGGAACTCGTCGAGAGTGCCAGCGAGGTCGCGGATCTGGTCTTCGAACTCTTCGTTCTTATCGCGCTCGTCGCGGTACTCGTCGGCGATACCTTCCAGTTCGTTGCGAACGTTGTCTAGGTCAGACCGCAGAGAAGCGATAGTGGTCGAGGCGGTTGCCAATTCAGCTTTGCTTTTTTGGTTTGCGCTGATGGCGGCTTTGGTGATTGATTCGATCTGCAGGTTTTGATCGTATGTACGCATACCAAGAAAACCGGTAGTGACAACTGTCACTCCAGCCAGTCCAGCCAAAACATATGCAGTGCCGCGGGGGATTTGAATCATGTAGTCGCATTGTAGCACGCAAATTAGTATTGAAGATACTGTCTATTTGTGGTAGATTGCGCGGGCATTACCAGTTAATTTCTAAGACGAATATGTCAGAAGAAAAAATGCCAGCGGCTGAAGCTGCTCACTATGAGCTTGCTTTCCACGTACTTCCAACAGTCGCTGAAGGGGAAGTAGCTGATGTTGTGTCCAAGCTTCGATCGACGATCGAGGCAGCCGGCGGAACAATTACAGAAGAAGAAGCGCCAGCACGGTTTGACCTGGCTTACGATATTGTTAAATATCTTGAGGGTCGTAACCGTAAGTTTTCTAGCGCGTACTTTGGTTGGGTTCGATTTACCCTTGAACCAAGCAAGGTGACAGAAGTTAACGAAGTTCTCGAAAATACTACTTCGTTGCTTCGACACCTGTTGATCCGTATGACCAAAGCGGAAGAAGCGCATGTATTCATGTTCCATGAAGCGCTTGAAGACAACACTTCAGAAACTATCGACCTGGACGCAACAGCTCCAGCCGAAGTAGAAGAAAACCAAGCTGACGAAGCAACACAAGAGAAAGAAGATAAAAAAGAGGAGAATGGCGAAGAAGCAAAAACCGAGGTAAAATAATAAGCACATTATTTACTAAAGACTTCTTCTTATGTACCTCAACAAAGCAATGGTGTTTGGCAACTTGACCCGAGACCCAGAACTAAAGGTTTTACCCAACGGCACTAACGTCTGTGCTATGGGATTGGCTACCAACCGCGTCTACAACGACAAGGACGGCAACCGCCAAGAAATGACCGAGTTCCACAACGTGACCGTGTTCGGTCGCCAGGCTGAGAACTGTTCTAAATACCTAAGTAAGGGCGCCAGCGCTTACATCGAAGGTCGACTACAGACTCGTAGTTGGGAGAAGGACGGAGTTAAACAATACCGTACCGAAATCATCGCTGATACAGTGCAGTTCGGTCCAAAGGCCGGCAGCACTGCTGGAAGCACAGGTTCAGCTGCAGCCGGTGGAAGTACCGTTGCAGCTGGAGCCGGCAGTCCAGCAGAGAAGGCGCCAGCTATGCCGGACTATCCAGAAGAGGAAATCAACCCAGAAGACATCCCATTTTAGCGCCCGATGCAATAAATCTGCTTCGTTGTCGTTCAAAAAATATCAGTCATCGTACCAACGTACGACTCCCGATATTTTATTCCGACGCCTCGCATCTTTATCACCTCAAGCACTAAAATATGAATACGATATTTATTAGAAACTTCATTTAAAATATGGAAACAGAAAAAAAACAAAGTGCACCACCGCACCACATCGACTACAAGGACATCACACGTTTGAACAACTACGTGAACCCTCACGCTCGAATGTTCAATCGCCGACGTAGTGGTTTGACTGCCAAAGGGCAGCGAAACTTCGCCAGCGCGATCAAGCGAGCACGATTTATGGCATTGATGCCGTACATCCAGCGATAGGCTGAATCAACAAAAGAACGGCGACCCATCGGGTCGCCGTTCTTTTGTTGTCTGATCCCTACGCCTTCTCAATTCTTTCCGTGTATTGTCCGCTGTCGGTGTTTATCGCGATAACATCCCCGATGTTTATAAACTGTGGTGCGTGGACTGAGTATCCTGTTTCGACAATCACTTCTTTGGTCGCTCCGCTACTAGTGTTGCCTTTGACCGCTTCGGCAGCTTCTTTTACTTTGAGCTCGACCTTGACCGGGGTAATGATCGACATGATTTCTTCATCAAAAAGCAGAGCCTGCACCTCGCTATTTTCGGGCACGAACTTTGCCATGTCTCCGATCACAGTCGCGTCTAGACTGAATCGGTCTTTGGGGTTGTCTGGGGTACAGAACCAACTCTCGCCACGGTTGGTGTATAGATATTTGACCTGTTTCTTTTCCAGATCAGCCTCCTGCAACACGTCAGACTGGTGAAAGGTGCGTTCGATTACGTTGCCACTGCGCAGGTTTTTCATACGCACGTTGTTGCTGGCTTTCTGCCGGTCTTTTTTAGAGATGCTGTTTGATAGCACCAAATAAGGATCGCCATCCATAGTGACGGTCTTTTTTACTGTGATTTCGTTATATTGAACTTTAGCCATGCGCGGTATATTACCAAACACATAGTCACCAGTGCAACTTCCTGCACATAAAATCGGTGATAGTATGCGAGTATGCTCGGCACCACAACCACAGAATCAGCTGGGGACCTCTCAGACGAAGAGGTGCTAGTTCGCAGTCAAGCTCAGCCCTGGCTGTTTCGCATTCTGGTTGATCGCTATGAGGCGGCCTTTATGCGTAAGGCTAGGTCGATAATTTTTAACCCACTGGACGCGGAAGAGGTTGTGCAAGACACATTTGCCAAGATTTATATCAACGCAGACAAATTTGCTCCACAAGAAGGAGCTAAGTTTTCTTCTTGGGCGTATCGCATTCTCATGAACACAGCCTTTACTCGTTATCAAAAGTTAGTAAAAGAAGGACAGCGATTCCAGAACATAGACCCCGAGTTCGAACAGTTTATTGGCGAGAAGAAAGGACACAGCGCTTTTGAAGAACGCCGTGATGGAATTGATCGGGTGCTAGAGAGGCTCCCAGGGAACTTCGCCGTAGTGTTGCGGCTTCATTACTTAGAAAGGTGGTCGCACGCTGCGATCGCGGACGATACTGGTGAGAACGTCGGCACTATAAAAGCGCGTATCCACCGGGCTAAAGAGGCGTTTAGGAAAGAAGCAAAAGGGAAAGAGGCAGACCTGCTTTTATAAAACCTTTCAACACTTACTTTAGTTATCTAGAATATGAAAACCATATCAAACAAAATCATGCGCCGCGTTTACTATAGCTACGCACTTTCTTACACACAACAGCCGATGTTGTTTGTCGGGCTGATTTTGGGTGGGGCAGTTGCGTTGTTCGGCCGTTGGACACACGTGGCCAGTATCACAGATAATCTATTAGGTACGCCACTAGGTAATATCCCAAATTTTGCCGCAGCATCTTTTATGTCAGCAATCGAGCGTGGGGAACTAGGAACAGTTTTGGTGGTGTTGACGATTGCTAGTTTGACTGCGATTGCGGTGTGGAAGTTACGTAGAGTACAACTGGCGTCAGTTTGGCAAGCAGTCTAAACAAACAATTCTAGCCAAAACATAACCTCTAGACGTGAAGTAAGAATAGACAAAAATATGAGGTTGATATATGTTGCTAGATAGAAGTTTGGTCATGGAAGGACAAAGACTATGAGTGCATTTGCACACACTACAGCGGTACAGTTTCTGTTGGAGCGGGTTACGAGACTCGCTGAAGAGGGTATTCTCGGAGAAGTTATAACTTCAGAGGGTAGTCCGCACCACGGTGCGCCTATGGATGTGTCGTATCACACGAACTACCGTCTGCAGGTTGCAGGTAGTGGCGCAGATGATCCACGGCGAATGCAAGATTTCCGACGTTCAATCTTGCTGATTGAGGACTGTGGCATACGTGACGATCTTTGCACTGCCTTAGTTAAGGCATCTGCGGTTACGTTGTTTATCAGTCCAGATACGCAACAAAACGAATGGTGGAGTAGACCAATTCCTTTTACCTTACAGGTAGAGGGTGAGGCAGAGATGACGCTTGCCCTTGTTGATTATGTCGAGGGGCTGCGCCTGAATTTATTTGCTGGTGACAATCAAAGCGGTCTTTTTCCTAAAGATTGTCTTGAGACAAAAATCTTTCGAGCCTTAAGTTCTAGAGAGCATCATCAGGCTGGCCTGACAAAGGCAGACGCGACTTTGCAGGAGCTGGAAGAGGTATGGAAGCCGAATGAGTGAACTTTGTAAGGAGAGGGGTATGAAGGGAGTTCTTGTCTTTGTTGCTCTTATGATGACATCGACTGCGCTTGCTGGTGTCGAAGCATCTAGGGAGATTGATTCACGGGGCGATGTCTACCACAACCTGGTCGTAGAATTTGTTCGTCTGCCAGAGACTGATGCTGCCGCTGTAAAGATCATGAATATCCTTAAAAAATGCCCCGCTTCTTACGTCGTGGTTAAAAGGGAGGACGGTTCAGTTAAGGTGATCTTTTTCTCTGCAGACGGTCAGAGATGTCTTAGTCAGAAAGAAACAGAGATTGAGTGACTGATTAGTCATTGCGGTAAAAACAAAAGGGCCCCTAGGGGCCCTTTAAGTTTGATTTACCCAGCTGCTTCTTCCTTCAACGCTTTTCTAATATTCTTTAGTATCTCAGCTTTGAGCTTCTTGTCTGCCTTTAGGGTCTTGCGGGCGGCGTCGTATCCACGACCTAGTTTAACAACGGCTGATTCGTCGGCCCCGGGTGGGGTATAGCTGTAGCTGGCGCCAGCCTTGGCAACCATTTTGTATTTCTCCCCGAGGGCAAGAATCTCGCCCTCTCGACTGATACCCTCACCGTAGATCAGGTCGAATTCGGTAGTGCGGAATGGGGCAGCAACCTTGTTCTTGACTACCTTGACGCGGTGACGGCCACCAACGACCTCGTCGCCTTTTTTAATCTGGGCGATACGACGAATGTCTAGTCGGACTGAGGTGTAGAACTTGAGAGCCTTTCCACCGGGGGTAGTTTCTGGGTTACCAAACATCACACCAACCTGCATGCGGATCTGGTTGATAAAGATAACGACCGTTTTACTCTTGGCGACGATTCCAGTTAGTTTACGCAGTGCCTGGCTCATCAGTCGAGCTTGTTTACCAACGTGGTGAGCACCCATTTCTCCTTCGATCTCGTCACGAGGGGTAAGGGCAGCGACCGAGTCAACCACAATTACGTCCAACTTGCCGCTGCGGACAAGACTCTCGACGATTTCGAGAGCTTGTTCACCGTTGTCAGGCTGTGAGATCAATAATTCGTCTAATTTGACTCCCAAGTTACCAGCGTAGATGGGGTCCATAGCGTGTTCAGCATCGATAAAGGCGCAGATGCCACCTTCTTTCTGGGCTTCTGCTACAGCATGTAGTGAAAGGGTAGATTTACCAGAAGACTCAGGACCAAAAATTTCAACGATACGCCCACGAGGGAAGCCGCCAATACCCAAAGCGTCATCCAGTCCAATCGAACCAGTTGAAACCGAGGCGATGTCTACCTTCTTGGTTTCGTCTAGCGTCATGATTGCGTCGTCACCAAATTTTGTTTTGATGCTGCGCAACGTCTCTAGAATCTCACTACTATCTTTCTCGTTACCTTTCTTGTTTTCAGTAACGTCAGTTGGGACTGTCTTCTTTGGTTTTATTTCTTTTTTTGCTGGCATGATTTATTGATTATATGTGAAGCTCATTGGGGTGTAGACAAACTCTTGGGTGAGAGAAGTGCGACGTCCATATCGATCCTCAGCTTCTAAGGTAGTTACAGTATACCCGTTTTCTAGCACCACGTCAGTGGCAAAGTTACCTTTTGGGTCAGTGTAAATAGACCGACCGTTCAGCCAGAGGTGTGAAATATTGGTTGCGCTGCCACTGAGTGTGACTATGCGTTCGTTTTGGCGCATGGACGGATCTTCGTTTAGGGTGATTCCTGGTCCAGTAATGAGGAAGCGAGCTTGAAAAGCAATGTATAGGAGAACCAGCAGCACGCCGGTGAGCACAAATCCACCCTGGACGACAGACCTGAAGGTGAGGAAGTCGTGTTTCATAGATTAGTCTTCCTCTTCTGATTCGTCGTCACCGCCTTGACTGAGGATCTCTCGCGGTCGCGATCCATCTTGTGGTCCGATTACACCGTTCTCTTCCAGCAGGTCGATGAGTCGGGCTGCTCGAGAATATCCGACTCGTAACTTGCGCTGTATGTAAGAGGTTGATGCTTTACCGGCCTCGATTACTGCAATACGCGCGTCGTCGTACAGCTCGTCATCAGCATCGTCGTTGCCGACCAGAGAAGAGAACATAGCGTCTGCATTGCCTTCGGACTGCTCGTCGAGGTCAAGCTGGTCCATCAGTCCGGCGTCTTGCTTCTTTAGGTAGTCAACGACTTTCTTGATCTCTTCTTCGGAAACAAAGGCTGACTGTAGACGAACCGGCTTTGGGCTGTCAGAACTAAGGTAAAGCATGTCACCAGCACCAAGCAGCTTCTCGGCTCCTACAGTGTCGATGATGGTTCGTGAGTCGATCTGTGATGCCACAGCAAAGGCGACTCGAGTTGGCACGTTGGCCTTGATAGTCCCTGTGATGACGTTTACAGACGGACGTTGGGTAGCGAGGATAAGGTGAATACCAACTGCCCGAGACATTTGTGCCAAACGAACGATCATTCCTTCTAGTTCGCGAGGGTAGGCCTGCATCAGGTCGTTAAGCTCGTCCAACACGATGACAATATAAGGCAGAGCTTCGGGCAGGTTTGCTTTCTCTTCCTCTGGTGATTCGTTGTCCTCCCACTCTTTGCGGGCTGGTTTGTAGATGTTGGTGTGGTAACTGGCGATGTTTTGGACTGACTCAGCCTGCAGGATGTCGTAGCGTCGTTCCATTTCTTTTACTGCCCATGATAATGACCGGATGGCCTTTTTAGCGTCAGTGATGACTGGTGTCAAAAGGTGAGGGATTTTGTTGTAGAGAGTAAGCTCTACTCGCTTTGGGTCGATCAGAATGAAGCGCAGCTGGTCAGGCGAGTTACGCATCAGAAGTGAAATGATGAGGTTTTGGATCATAACCGATTTACCAGAACCAGTAGTACCAGCGATCAGTCCGTGTGGCATGCGAGCGATGTTTGTAAAGTGCACCTTGCCAGTCACGTCTTTTCCAAGCGCCGCAATCAACGGATGAGGAGAGTCAGCGTATTCAGGAGTAGAGAGTAAAGGAGCGAGTCCGACCGTGGCGCGAGTTTCGTTTGGTACTTCGATACCGACCAGTGACTTGCCAGGAATAGGAGCTTCGATTCGAATCGAGTCAGCCTTTAGGGCAAGCTGTAGTTCTTGCTGTAGTCCGGCAATTTTGGCTATACGAACTCCTTGTGCTGGCTTCAGTGCGTAGCGGGTGATTGTGGGCCCACTTTCAACTGCATCCATTTCGACACTGATACCAAAGTCCTTGAGAGTTCGTTTGATTGTGTTTGCGTTTGCTTTCACATCACCGATTTGTGCCTTGCCTTTTTCTTTGTTCAAGAGCGTCAGTGGTGGAGGTAGATAGGTGCCTTCAAAGTGCTTTACAACAATATCGCCTGGTTTAGCCTTCGCAACGTCAGCGACCTTTTTGGTTACGCTAGCAACCAGACCTTTACTCGAAGGCTCATCCGAGTCTTCGTCGAGAGTCAGGTCATTAGCCTCTTCGGGAATGTTTAAGTTCTCAATGTCGTTGTCGTTCTCCAAAGATTCTTTTTCGCGCCGGCGTGGCATTCTGAGACCGGTGTTGAACAGGAGGAAGAGGGAAATCAGAACTAGGGCTCCGACTATTACTGCTGTCAGACTAGTTCCAAGCGCAGCCGCTAGAGGCCAGGCAACAGCCAGCCCGACCCATCCACCGATCTGGCCCTCGGCATCGTATAGATGGAACGCTCCCAAAAGAGAAAGAAACAGAAGGATGACGCCGATCACTTTCGCAGTACTGACTTCTTGGTCAGACTCTTTAGGGTTCAGTAAAACAAATATGTAGAGCGTACATATAATAGGTGCCAGCCATGCCCCGGTCCCAAGTAGTGTCTCGAGGAACAAGGCTACGTATTTGCCCACGGGGCCAGCTACCCCAAGCAACGAGAACAAAAAAAATACCGCAAACACGGCAAAGACTACCGCCCATATACCTTGGCGTGTGTGTGGATGCACATCTTCGAAACGATTCTTTCGCGCTTCTTTGTTATTCTTTGGCTTTTGTTTTTTCTTGGCCATGAAGCGTTTAAGCCTTAATAAAGGTAGTGTAGCACAACAAAAAAAGAAGATACCAGACCATAAAAAAGACTTGCAGTTAAAGGCAAATGTCCTTATAGTGCGTAAATGACTCTAAGAGCCTTTTAGGTAAGAGGACAAACTTATGGACAAAAAAGACACCAAAATTAATATAAAAAGACTCAGCAACAATTTAGGCTTTTATAACAATGTCTTTAAAAAGTCTGAGAAGATAGCGTCAGTAGTTTTATACTTACTTTCATTTAAGGACACAGACAGTGCCGAGAGTCTTTTAGAGAAAAGGCTAGAAGAAAAGTCTTTTAAGTTACACGAAGTGTCTCTAAAATCTCTTAATCAAGTACAAGGTTCAACAGAGACACTCCTTGAGGTAAGACAGTGTCTTTTAGAGCTGATGAGTACTTTGGAGCTCGCGTCAGCGTCGCGAGTAATTCCTGGCGACTTAGTGCAGACATTAGTTGAGCATATTGATGTCGTGCATCGACATCTGAATAATCATTACCTTAATGATGAAGGTATCTCGACTACCAGTTTGCATTCGGTCACCCACGAAACAATCGCCAGCGAATCGGCTGACTCGGCAGTAAAGAGTGCCGCGCCCGCGGCCGCTCCGAAGGTCCGCAGGCAGCAGCGCGTTAGTGTTCCGGCTGGGGACATTAGTACAGACGCATACCTTGTCTATAGTCAGCTAACGGACAGGGCTGAGCGGATAAAGACAGTCCTTGAAGCCAAGCCAGAGGCGACAATAAAAGACGTGGCTGAAATTGTAACGGACGTCAGTGAAAAGACAATTCAACGCGAGTTGAATAGTCTTATAGAAAAAGGACAAGTAAAAAGAACAGGAGAAAGACGTTGGTCTAGATACTCCGCAGTAAAGGACTAATGGTTATTCTATAAGTCAGTAAACTCTGGAGTCCTTTAGTCATTACCTCCCGAATTATTGTTTTCTAATCTGCCCCAAGATTAAAAGTGGATGGAGGGATAGAGCGAGGTCGATGTCACAGTTTGACATTTCTTGATCTCGTTTTGCTATAGTACTTTTGGTAAACTTCTATCCACGGCCTCGTCTTCATTGATAGGCCCAAATAATCCGTAAAATCAGCCAGTTTAGCTCTAGACATATAACGGTGTATCCACATTGTAGTCACTAGTTTTAGACTAATTTACTGGTATAGTTATGGGGTATGCGCTGTGGCGCTTTTTTCGAATAGAGAAAAGGTAAGTCCGAGCGCTTTGTTTTTTGAAAATGTGACTTCTTGTAAAAGTCGTCCTATATATCAAACTTACCCTACCGAATCCCTGATCATCCCGTCCCGGAAGCTATGACTGAAATTCAGTTTGGAGTTACAGCTAGGCTGCTTACCTTTTGGTATTCAGTTTGGTGATATGAGCAATCGAGTTGATACTTCGATTGTGAATATGAATTAATTCATATTATTAGATATCAGCTACACATTCGTGTGTAGCACCCATCACTAACGATGGTTTACAGATTAAAAAAATTATGACAATCGCAAAAGATTTTGCAGCTAAGTTCGCAGTAGCGTTCGTAGCAGTAGCAATGATCTTCACAATGTTTGCTGCTCCGGCACAAGCAGACGAAGCTGAAGATCTACAAGCATTGATTGACAGCCTAATGGCTCAAATCGCTGCACTTGAAAGTGGTTCAGGAAGCACAGACTCATCAGTGGGTTCTTCTATGAGCTCATCATCAGTATGTCCATACACATGGACTCGAAACCTAAAAATGGGTTCTGAAGGTGCTGACGTAATGAAGCTACAACAGTTTCTAAACGACAACGCTGATACTCGAGTAGCAGTATCAGGTGCTGGTTCTGCAGGAGCAGAGACCATGTACTATGGCCCAGCTACAGCTGCCGCTGTTAGCAAGTTCCAAGTGATGTACCGTGCTGAGGTACTTTCACCAACAGGACTAGTTAACCCAACAGCTTACTTTGGTCCATCTTCACGAGCAAAAGCAAACATGCTTTGTACTTCTGCTCCAGTAGTAGATAACGGAAGTGGAGAAGAAGTGGAAGAAGGTGAAGAAACAGAAGAAGAAACTTCAAACAATGGTTCAGTGACACTTCAAGGTGAAGGTACACTTGAAACATTCGAAATCGACGATGCAGAAGATGAAGTACAAGAAGCTGCTGAAGACGAAGTAGTGATGGAAATCACTGCTGAAGCTGAAGACGGCGACATCGAAGTTGCACGAATGACTATGGAGCTCGTTGCTAACGTAGGAAACGAAGAAGTGCAGCCATGGGATGTGTTCGAAGAAGTATCAATCTGGGTGGACGGAGACAAAGTTGCTTCTTTCGAAGCTGACGACGAAGACAACTACCTAGATGAAGACGAAGGAACATTCCGAATGTCTAACCTAGGTCTTATCCTAGAAGAAGACGAAGAAGTTGACATCTACGTTGCTGTTTCAGTAATGAACTCAGTAGACGGTGCAGACATGAACGCTGCAGAGTGGACTATCGACGTTCTTTCAGCTCGAACATTCGACGCTGACGGAGTTGCTGACACTGATTCATTCGACGAAATGGATGGTGCTGGTATCACATTCGACATCGTTGTAGAAGGTGTTGATGACGAAGCAGAAATTTCTTCAAACAGCAGTACTCCTGATTCAGCTACTCTTAAGGTAGAAGACAACACGTCAGAATCAGACGAATACGTAGTGCACCTATTCGACATCGAAGTTGATGAAGATTCATCTGACCTCGTACTTGATGATGCATTCGTATGGGTATCTGTAACAAACCCAGTTGGTAACCTGGCAACATTCGCAGCTGAAGATGTGGTTGCTGATGTATACCTAACTATCGACGGCAAAACTGAATCTGGTGATGCTGTAACTGGTAACGAAGGTGCTGCAATCGCAGATGGTGCTACAGAACGTGTAGGATACCGATTCGAATTCGACGGTCTTGACCTAGATGCAGACACAGACTACACAGCTGAAGTATCTATCATGTTTGAAGGTGCTGACGTTGTAGCTGGTGCTGGTACAGAGTACGATCTTGGTACTGGTATCATGACTGATGTAGACGCACAGGAAGCTGGTGCTAAGTGGCAAGTGGAAGGTCTTGACAATGACTTCGTACTCGAAGGAGACGATGATTCAGAGACTCACACACTAAACACAGTAGTTCCAGTTATCTCAGGTGTTTCTGTTTCAGAATCAACTAACGACGACCAGACAAACGGTACAGTATCATTCCGATTCTCAGTAGAAGCTGACGGAGAAAATGATATTGACAACTTCACTGTTGCTAACATCGTAGACGCAATTGCTGGTGGAACTCTTGCACCAACTCCTGTACTTGTAAAGACAAGTGGAGATGCAGTTACGAACGCTGCTGGTGACTTCACTATCGAAGATGGTGACGAAGCAAGCTTCGCTCTTACATACACATTCACTGGAACTGCTCCAGCTGACAATGGTTCATACTTTGTAACCCTTGAAAGTGTACTAGGTGTAGAAGTTGACGAAACTTCAGACGCGCTTGATATCACAGGCAACTAAATTTAGTCTTTGACTAAATTCTAGTTTGGCGTAAGCCAAAGCTGAATCAAAAAAGCCCCCGAGGGGGCTTTTTTGTGTCTGCATATAATTTGGTACACTAGGGTATGTTTAAAATATTTACGACCATTAGCTGCTTCTTTATTTTTAGCCTACTATTGTTTACTCCCGACGCAGTACAGGCTTACGAAGTGAGTGACGCGACTAGTTACCGAGTTACTGACACGTCAGTTCTGTATGTCCTGACATATTCACACACTATTGCCAACTACGAGTCTTTCTACCCAATGTTCCCGGTCGAGAGTCAGGCTATGGTCGAGTCTGGGAAGGTAGGAATGACATACCAGTTTGCTGGTTTGGACTCAAGTGAATACGACTCGGTCGCTGTCGTGATCAGTAAGGCTTCGATAGTAGATAAGCGCTACATTGTTCCTGCTAGCACTAAAAAAGATTTTACTTTGGCTGTAGTACTACGTGGTGACAATCTCCCGGCCGTCACGCCAGAGTTGCGCGTGTCTGACCTGCAAGTCCTGATACAAAAAGCTAATGAAACTGAACAGGGGATATTAGAACCAGTAGCGCATCAACTAGACGGATTGCGAGTAAACTAGCACTTATGTTCAACAAAACCTTTTTCAAATTTTTATTTAGTTTCGTGTTAGTTATTGCTACTGTGCTGATGATAATTCTAGCGCTTGGAATCGTGAGTGGGGTACAATAGTCACAAGTATGATCAGAATCTCAGAACAGTATTTTTGGAGTCTCGTTTTCTCAGTCTTCTTTGTTGTGCTTGTGATAATGGGCGATATTATTCTAGAAACGGAAGCCTATTTAAAATGGTACGACCTCACAACCTTTGACTATCTGGTCGTTACTCTGGCCACTTGGAGACTGACTCGTCTGTTTGTGCAGGATTCAATCACACGCTTTATCCGCGAGCAGTTCATGGACGTGGTTAAATCAGGGCGTGGCTACAGACTGGAGAAGCCCAAGTCTGGCGTACGGCGTATTCTCGCCGAGTCGTTCTCTTGTCCTTGGTGCACCAGTATATGGGTAGCAATGGTAGTACTTTTCTTGTATGTACTTACTCCGTACGCTGTTTATCCGTTTGCTTTGCTGGCCTTATCAGCTGCCGCCTCATTTATGTACAATGTTTCTAGCTTGATTGGGAACAACGCAGAGCGCGCTAAAAAGCAAAACGATCTCTTGTCTTAGTTGGTCTGTCAATTCAGTTTACAAATTGACATAATTTGATACAGTAGACCACGTCAGACTCATGACAGTTGGTAGTGTTGCGCAAAGGTAACACAATAAAGAACGGATTCGTTCGCCAGCCGAGGTCCAATTTCTATATGATGTTGGCCGGTCGAACTCACATAATGTGAGTCTGCATATTATCCATTCAAAAAAACTAGAATGGCAATTACAAAAGAAAAAAAGCAAGACATTCTTGCAAAGCTTGAAGGTATCAAAAAAGACGCAGCGGCGATCGTTTTTGTTCGTTTCAATGAAATGACCGGACACGACATGACAGCTATGCGTCAAACTATGCGTGAAGAAGGTGTTGGCTACTTTGTAGCAAAGAAAACACTAATGAAGCGCACATTTGATGGTGTCTACGAGGGCGACATGCCAGAACTAGAAGGGGAGATTGCGATTGCATACGCAACTGACGCTATTGCGCCAGCGCAGCAGATCAAAGCATTTGCAGGGACTCATAAAGATAAGATCATCATTGCTGGTGGTGTCTTCCAGGGGGTGTTCAAAGATGCGGCTGAGATGACAGAAATCGCTTCAATCCCAGCTCTTCCAGTACTACGTGGAATGTTTGTGAACGTTATTAATAGTCCAATCCAAGGACTTGTCCTAGGATTGAATGCTATCGCGCAAAAGCGAAGCTAATTCAAATAAAACATGTCAGACGAACAAGAAACTAAAGCAGCAGAGGCGGAAGCAGTAGTTGAAGAAGCTACCGAAGAAGCTACCGAAGAAGCAGCTCCTGCAGTTGAAGAAACAAAAGAAGAGGCTCCAGCTGAAGCAGCGTCAGAATCTGATGTTGATGAGTCAGTTGAAGTGCCAGCTGAATTTGCTGCACTAGTAGAGCAGGTTGAAAAAATGACGGTTCTAGAACTACACGAACTCGTGAAAGTACTAGAAAAGCGATTCGGTGTATCAGCATCTGCAGTAGCAGTCGCTGGTCCTGTAGCTGGCGGTGACGCTGGTGAAGAGCAGTCAGAGTTCACTGTAGAGCTTACAGAAGCTGGTGGACAGAAGATCGCTGTTATCAAGGCTGTGAAGGGAATTCTAGGTCTTGGACTAAAGGAAGCAAAAGAAATGGTAGATGGAGCTCCAGCAGAGGTAAAAGCTGGTCTTAAGAAAGAAGAAGCAGAAGAGATGAAAGCTACGCTTGAAGAAGCTGGAGCAACAGTTACTCTCAAGTAAGTGAGAGTTGTGGGCAAGTTTACTTGTCCATGACCGAGCGAACGTAGAGTGCAAGCTATGCTTACCCTTAAATAAGGTTATCTACTGAACAAAAGGCGGCCGCTTTGCGGTCGTCTTTTGTTATACTAGAGCCATGAGATTTCTAATTGCAGTATTATTTTTTGGCTTCTTCTTTGGTGTGCTCGACGTCATGTTTGCGGACATAGACAGAAGTAGCGATGGAGGTTGTCGGCAACTGCGGGACACGGATACGCTCTCAAACAAAGAATTTGCTTGTGTGTTTGAGGATTGTAAGTGCGGCGAATGGTATGAATACACCCTCACGCACCAGTTGATCACGTCACAGTCAAAAGAAACTGTCGAGCGATAGCACCAATAACCTATGTTATACTCGCCATACTAAATAGCATGGCAGCACAAGATCCACTAGCAATCCTCTTTGGCAGCGCAGCGCGCGTCAAGTTATTGCGTTTTTTTCTCTTCAATCCCTCCAAAGATTTTCACTTTGATGATATTTCGCGCCGGGCCAAGCTAGTTCGTCGCACTGCTAGAACTGAACTGACTCAGCTTGAGAAGGCGAGTGTTATCAAGCAAAAGACTATTTACATAGACCATCCAGATAAGGATAAAGATAAGAAGTTGAAAGCGGTTGGTTACACATTGAATAAAGACTTCCAGGAGCTACAGGCACTACAGACATTTCTATTCGAAACCGCACCAATAGACGGAAAGAACCTTATGAAGCATCTGCGGACAGCTGGAACGCTAGATTTTGTCGGCATTAGTGGAGTGTTTGTGCGAGATTTTGAACAACGACTAGACGTAATCGTAGCAATGAAAAAGTTTTCACAAAGCAAGATCGAAAAAGCCATCCGAGCTCTCGAAGCAGAGGTGGGGATTGAAATCAGGTTCGCGGCCATGTCTAGCGAAGACCTTATGTATCGAGTCGGAATGTACGACAAACTAACCAGAGATTTTTTCGACTATAGTCACCAAGTATTAATCGACAAAACTGGCATCAAAGAAGAAGCATTGCACGTGCGTTAAATTTATTTGGAATCTTTAGATACGATTATCAGGATCGTTGGCACAGCCTTCACCTGACCAATTTACGCCGCCGGGATTATATGTACCGATACTTTTGCCACCACTTCCAACGCAAATAACTTTGGCGTTTCCTTGAACCCTAGCCATGAAAGTATAGTGATTTTGGTAAGTGCTGTTTCCGGTATGCCACCGCATAAAAAAATTGGAATTCCCAGTAACGTCTGTTATGGATTCACATAGTTGTCTGAATTGGGTTTGTTTAGAAGGAGTTAGTCCTCTGAGTGCGACGTTCGAACAAAGGTTGGCTGATCCTTCAGTCTGAATCCACACGCCATTAATATTATCGTTAGTGTAGTTGCGTGGGTGGCCAATCTCAAGAGCGTTTAACGCCATTAAGTTTTGTAAGGAATTCATTTCTTGAGCAACCGTACTTTCCTTGGCTGATTGCCGCGCATCGTTTAAACTGCCGAGAACCACAGCTGAAAGAATGCCAATGATTGCAATCACCACAAGAAGCTCGATGAGGGTGAAGCCGGATTGTTTTGAGAGGGTCATAGTGATTTATTCAGGTTATGGATTTAAAGGACAACCTGATCCAGTGTAGTTTCCAGTGCCAGGATTCAAAGGTCCAACATAGCGTCCGCCTGTGCTACCAGCACAAAAGACTTTGTTCCCACCTGTTCTAGCGAAGAAAGAGTAGTGCGGACCAAACGAACCGTTCTCTCTGTACCAGCGCAATAACATAAAGTATTGACCATTATATGAAGAGTTAGCTTGGATACCATTGCAGAGTTTTCGGAATTCAGTCTGACTGTTAGTAGTTAATCCTGCTAGGGTGATATTGTCACAGGTCGGGCTAGCTCCGTCGCTACGAATCCAGACTGAACGATCGGCGTCTGTGTAGTGTCTGGAGTGGCCAATTTCTAATGAGTTAAGCTCCATCATTTTTGCCAACGAGTTAACCTGTTGAGCTATAGAAGCATCCTTCGCACTCTGCCGCGCATCATTCAAACTCCCCAGCACAACCGCAGAAAGAATACCGATGATTGCAATCACCACAAGAAGCTCGATGAGGGTGAAGCCGGATTGTTTCGTCCGGGTTGAGAATTTATACATGATGGAATGAGTTTAAACTTCCTCGATTAGTGCATCTTCTGCTACATTTGGCTCGGCTGAACTAGATCCTCCAAGCATGTCCATATACATAAACGCAGTTATAAGCAGAAAGACGCTAGCAATTACGATAGTAATCAGGTTGGCAGTTTTCTTAGAAGTAACGCCAGCCTTCTTCATAAGTCTTAGAAACCAGGGGTCGTTAGATGTGATTTGATCTGTTGGTGGCATGGTAATTTAAAATAAGTACAGCTCGTTTAATACTTAAAATATAACACTCATACATAATTTTTATGGAAGAACCGATTTTGACTGGGGATAATTGCTGTGAATAGGTGTGGATAAAAGTGTGTATAAATTTCGTAATTGAGTAGTCTTTTGCTCATTAAAATACAGAAAACAGCCGCTTGACTTTCATCTGGTTTCCTATAAGATAGCGAGCACGTAACTGATATGGTAATCAATCAAAAGCAACTTCGCGACACATAAGTCCACCGCTTCGGTGAATTTCTGTGCCGCGACTGTCGCGGCTTTTATTTTGAAAACTATATATGGAGGTGCGCGCTGTTTGACAGACATCATGAGTGAAAGTCCTTAGAGAATTTATTCTCGGGAGACTGATCAAGTGATGGTTGTATGCTAGTCATACAATTGCATAGACAGGAGATGGATTGATAAGGTCCGTCTCCGAGAAAGTCCTACCCGGAATCGACGCCGGGTAGGCGATTCCGCATATCCTACCGGATATGCGGAGTAGGTAAGTCTGTCTGGATTAGATCCCAAAAAGAATGGCACACTGTCATTTTTCATTCACCTCCCAGGTGAATGAAAGGTCTTTTCGTCCCAGACAGACAAACAAAACGTCGTGAGCGTTTACGCTCACGACAGACCGGAGTATGTATCTCCGGTCGACACTCAAAATTGTACAGCGGTGTACAGCGTGACTGTAGTGAATGTTGATCGACTAGGTTTCGACCTGGCCGTGTATAACGTTCCTTACAGGAACAAAGGGTGTATGGTGGATGCCTTGGCTTCAAGGAGCGATGAAGGACGTGAAATGGCTGCGATAAGATTCGGTAAGGTGCCAATTAACCTTTGACCCGGATATTTCCGAATGGGGAAACCCCACTGCTTCCGGCAGTGACCCTTGTATGAGGGAGCGTACGCAGGGAAGTGAAACATCTCAGTACCTGTAGGAATAGAAAGCAATAAACGGAACTTTCTTTTTGAACAGATGCTTACGCATCAGTTCGGGAAGTAATTCTTGGACGGGTGCGCAAGCGCCATTATGTTCAAGAAGAAGGTTCTTGCGATTCCCTAAGTAGCGGCGAGCGAAACGGGAACAGCCCAAACCATACGTATTTATATGTGTGGGGTTGTAGGGCGCAATCTGCATTTAGTTGCACAGAGTTACAAAAGCGTTATATAGGAAAACGAGTTGGGAAGCTCGACCCCAGAAGGTAATAGTCCTGTATTCGAAATGTAGCGCACTCTGTTGGTTGTGTCCCTGAGTAGGCCGAGACATGAATAGCTCGGTTGAATCTGCCAGTACTAACTGGCAAGGCTAAATATTCTTGGAGACCGATAGTGAACTAGTACCGTGAGGGAAAGGTGAAAAGAACCCCGGAGAGGGGAGTGAAATAGATCTGAAACCATACATCTACAAGGAGTCGGAGCCTTTCGGGGCGACGGCGTGCCTAT
>CALJTT010000011.1 GCA_937975855.1 Minisyncoccota bacterium
CACAACGTCGTTAAAATATTCACACAGACACCCTTCACAGCCATCATGTACGACATGTCCGCCGGGCAGGGGAGTTTGGTAGACGAATACACCGTATTGCGTGAAATGGCCAACCACCTGGGGCGAGCAGCATCTCTGATGGCGGTAGCACTTCTGACATTAGTTATTCCGCTAGGATGGACTTTTATGATCGCTGTGGCCGCATCGTTGGCGTTGAATATGGTTTATAAGGCTCAACAGTAGTGTGAAAATTGGCATTTTTGATTCTGGTTTGGGAGGGAAGTTAGTGCTCGACGCTATGCGTGAGTTGTTGCCGCAGTACGACTATGCTTACTATGGCGACACGGCGCATCTTCCTTATGGAGAAAAAGAAGAGGAAGAAATTTACAGACTGACTAAGATTGGGGTTGATCACCTCTTTGCCAATGAGAACTGTGCGCTTGTGATACTGGCCTGCAATACTGCGTCTGCTGAAACATTACGTCGTCTGCAGGATGAATACCTTCCGACTGCTTTCCCGGAAAGGAGAATATTAGGCGTCATAATTCCAACGTTGGAAGCTGTACTGGAAAGTGAATGTACAAATGTCCTGATGCTTGCAACCAATCGCACAGTTCTTTCTGGAAAGTATCACGTGGAGCTAGGGAAGAGGAATGATAAAGATCTAACGATTGAAGCTGTGGCCATGAGCAAGCTAGTACCTCTTATTGAAAGTGGGGATGTAGAAGCTGCTCTTGATGAAGTCCGGAGCTTGCTAAAGTCTCACGCTACACAAAGTAAGCAGTATGATGGAATTATTCTCGGGTGCACCCACTACAGTTTACTAGCTGGTGGGTTAAATGAGGTTGTAGGCGGGGGAGTTACCATTTTTGCTCAAACCGAGATTATTCCTGAAAAAATTAAATTGTATCTGACTGACCACCCAGAACTATTAGGTAAGTTGAGCGAAGAGAATAGTGTAACTGAACTCTTAACTGGAAACTTAGAATCTCAGTGAATCTGGATTTACAGTGGTGGGGCGGTAGCAAGCTAAGCCATAGCTGGCTCTATTCCCTTATGTCGCACAATATATCTTTTGCGACATTCATATACAGGCAAAGCCTGGATTGAATGTTGGAAAAGATTCTAGCGATTGTGCGAACGCAGGCTTTGTCTAAGGTTGCACAATCGTATCTTTGCGTCACGAGACGTTTATATCCTGATCTGTATATACCGTAGCTCGTTTATGTAATTTAATCAGTTCAGCTGGTCGTTCGTTGATTTCTTTTGATTCGTTTATAAGCGACTCTAGGATCATCTTTTTACCTTCTCCTGCTATATACGCGATCACTTCATCAACTGACTTACGTATCCAGTTAGGTGTCACTGAGGCTCTAGAATCGATTGTAAGCTCTTTTAGGTGTACTGGTACGACCTGTATATCCTGATTTTCGTACACGCTGTCAAAAGTCTCTTTGGGTAACGGAAAAACCCCGGCCGTGTGGCCATCTGAGCCTACTCCTAATACCTGTATAATTTTTGGATTTTTTAACTTTGAAATAGTTTTAGTCAAAATTGCAGAAAAACGATCAGAAAAAGTTTCCAAATTTTCACTAGCTTCCGGAACGGTCAAAATAAAATTCTTTGTAACGTAGTGGTCCGGGTAGCGGTTTTGCAATTGTAATGAATTGTTGATTTTGGCATCCCTACTCCCCCGTTCATCTCCCATGATGAATATTGTGCGACATTCAGATTTCTCTACTTCGCGAATGTGCTCCACTATATCGAGCGCTGATCCACCTGAGAGTACACACAGCACATCCCCATCGTGCTCCTCTACTGCTCTATTGATGTGCTCCCCCGCCAGCTTGGCTGGAGTGTCTGTTGTGACTAACTGCACGTTATTTTTTGTTAATAGTCTTATGTCCACCGAACTGGTTGCGCATAGCAGAGATCAACGTGCCAGTGCGAGACGGTTTTTCTCTGGTCGCTTTTCGTTGATCAAGTGCAGCGCTTAGGACTGGTGTTTGGTTTGCTTCGACTATGTATTCCATTTCCATTTCTGTTTCGCCTTTTGGTACTTCGCCGGCGATGTTTTCTAAATAGCCATTTGTTTTGTAGGAATCAGATAGCCAGGACATTAGGCTGCTTGTGATAATACTTCCGTGTTCGTACGGCTTGAGTGTTTCACATATATCGATGCCCATAGAGTCGGCGTGAGTTTCAACAAAGTTTACTCCTTCAGCAATCGCTCCCATCATGCCGTACTCGATGCCGTTGTGGACCATTTTCACAAAGTGTCCGGCGCCACTCTCACCAACCCGAGCGTAGCCGTTTGGTGCTGCCAACGCCGCAAAGATATGTTCGATTTCCGCAAAGACGCCTGCCTCGCCGCCAATCATCAGTGACGCACCATTACGTGCACCTTCCATGCCGCCACTGGTGCCGCAATCAACGTATTCCAGCTCTTTGCTAGCCGCTTCTTCTGCGCGTTTGAGGGTTTCTTTGAAGAAGGTGTTTCCGCCATCAATGATAATGTCGCCGGCTTGCACATTTGCGTAAATATCTGTCAGTACGTCGTCGACAAACTTGCTCGGCACCATCATCCAGACCACCTTCTTGCCTTCCATGTGGCTGATAGCAGCTGCAATCGAATCGTGCACATCTACACCAAAGCTAGCTGCAGTTGCGCGAGCTTCTTCTGACACATCAAACCCGTGTACGGTGTATCCTTGCTCAACTAAGTGTTCGGTCATCGCTGCTCCCATGCGACCGAGGCCAATAAATATTAGTTCTTTTCGAGTAGTTTCAGTCATATTGTTTAGTTAGTTGTAATAATGCTGTTAGCCGGACCTACACTTCCCTTGGCGTAGGTTTGGAGTGGTGTATTGCCCCACTGTTCAATAATTGGCGTCACGAACTTCCAGGCGGCAAGTACTTCTTCTGTCGTTGTAAATAGCGTTTGGTCACCAACAATTGCATCGTACAACACTTTCTCGTACGAGTTTTTAATTTCGTCTTCAGCACACCCACAAGCCACACTCATGGTGCGCTGCTCAAGCTGGAACCCGAGGCCGGGTGCTTTGGCGTTCATGGTGATGCTCATACTTTGCTCTGGTTGTACAGTCAAGAGAATCTCGTTACCAGTACTGTCACATGATTCAGTTTCAAACATGCCGCTGGCAACATCTCGCAGTGTAATGCTGATAGAGACTTCAGCCTTGTCGAGAGCTTTTCCTGAACGAATATAAAACGGCACACCAGACCATTCCGGTGTGGCTACCTCAGCTTTGAGTTCAAAATAAGTTTCAGTTTGCGAATCATCGGGAATATCGTCGCTCGCGACATAGCCTTCGTATTGACCACGAACAACATCACCTGCCTCAACTGGCGCCAATGCTTCTAATACCCGTGTTCGTTCGGCGCGGATTTTTTCTGGAGTAAATTCAGTTGGCTCACGCATGGCAACGAGCGCAAGAAGTTGCAGTAGGTGGTTTTGTCCCACGTCACGCAACGCCCCAACTCCTTCATAAAAGCCTGGTCTGTTTCCGACGTCGATTGTCTCCGTCATCGTAATGTGTACTGATTCGACGGTGTGATTGTTCCAAGCGGCCTTGAGTAAATTGTTAGCAAATCGAAATGACAAGATGTTCTGTACTGCTTCTTTGGCCAGATAGTGATCTATTCTAAAAATCTGATCCTCTTTGTAAAGGGTCGCTAGCTGTTGGTCGAGTGCTTTGGCGCTATCAAAGTTACTTCCAAATGGCTTTTCTACCAAGATGTGTGTCCACGCGTCCGCAGCCTCCTCCCCTACTCCAGTTCCGACAACATCCCGGAAAATTTGTTCATAGAATCGTGGCGCAACCGCAAGATAGAATAGTCGATTGCTGCGCGTGTTGTGTGACGTGTCAAACACATCTATGGCCGATTGCAAACGTTCATAAGCCGACAGATCGTCAAACGAACCCTGAACGTATGTAATATGCTTACAAAATTCTTTGAGAATCTCCTCGCTGTGGTTGTGGCCAGAGTGGTATTTGCTGATCGTGTCTTGTACAAAATCATGGTACTTACCATCAGTCCAGTCAGACCGGGCAAAACCAATAATATTAAATGTCTCTGGCAGCATGCCTCTGGCGAATAGATCTAGCAACGCTGGCAATAGTTTTCGCTTGCTGAGATCGCCAGTACCGCCAAGTATGATTATTTGGGTTGAGCTCATGTTAATTAGTACAAATCATAGCTCAAAATATTTCGCGTTAATTTGAAGTAGTTTTCGTAGGGGTGGTAAAGTAGTCTCTGACCCAGAATCCCGCTTGAGGCGGGATTCTATGCAGGTAAGTTCCTACGATACAATGTATCGCACTTTTATAATATCACTCTCTCCCCCACTTGTCCCCAGGAAATATATAGTTTATCCCCAGAAGTTTTAGATTGGAGGAAAATAATCTAGAGGGTCTAGCTGTGCGGTTGTTGCTGCAGTTGGTGTGGTGGCCGGTCCACAACTAGTGATAGTTTTGATTTGGTCAAAGCGCATAACCTTTACTCCAGCCGATACATATAGTCCAAAATGAAGGTGCGGGCCTTCAATTAGGCCGGTGGTTCCAGAGTATCCGATTACTTCCCCAGTGGAGACGCTTTGTCCAGGATTTGCACCGATGACACTCAGGTGAGTGTAAAAAGTTGATAATCCATTTGCGTGGTCGAGCAGCATCCATTTACCCCATGATGAACATCCTGGAACTGCGTCGGTGTTGCCGATCGCACGGACTGTGCCTGTTAATGGAGCCATAATAGGAGTCCCAGGAGATGCCCGGAAATCTACCCCTGGGTGATATGGTCGACCGTAATAGTTTGTTCGTCTTTGTGCAAATTCCGTCCCGCCAAATCTTTGGGTCACGTAAGGGACAGCTGTCGGCCACGCGAACACAGCAGTTCCGGCTGCAGGAATAGTGTTCGGGTCAAGAATAAACTGCAACTTTGATTCAAAGTCTCGTAGTTCCGCTGTCAGTTTTTCACGAGCGGCACGCCTTTCCTTGAGAAGAGTTTGGTAGTTAGATTCTTCGTTTTTAGTCGCGGACAGTAATTGATTTTGCTGACTTTTGCTGTTTACCAAAACTTCGTTTTGTTCAGAATATTGGTCCTTCAATGACGCCAGGTTCGAGCGTTTCGATTCGCTCTGCCCCCTTCTTTCTTCGAGTATCGTTTTCATTTGATCGAGCGCAGCAACATGAGTGGCCATTTCGTTTTTTACTTGTTCGAACGCATCTACTTCGCGCATGAATTCAGATAGTCGGTCGTGAGTAAGTAAGATCTCGATCAAAGATTTTTCATTAGAGCGATATTGGCTGCGGATGATGTTGCTGATTGTTTCTTCTGCTTCAATGATGTCTTTTTCTGTGACGCCTATTTCTAGGACGAGTTTGTTAATTTGCAGGTCTGTGGAAGTGATCAGTACTTCTGTTTTGTTTATTTCAGCGTTTACTTTTTTGCGCTCTGATTCCAGTCGGTTGATGGCACCCTGAAGGGTTTTTTTCTCAGCTCCCACCTCTAATAGTTCTGCTTCGAATTTGGCAATTTCAGCTTCAATGTCCGTCAGTCGGTTGCTGCGGTCAGAGATCTCGGTTTGCAGTCGGTCAATTTCAGATTGAGCGAAGGCCTGTGTTGGCACGTTAAGTAACCCTGGTAAAACCAGCCCTAGTAAAAAGGCTACAAGAATCTTTCGGCTTGGCATTCTGCCTATTTTATCACAGTTTATCGATTGCTTCTTCGACACGCTTAAGGGTAGTTTCTCGCCCTAAAACATAAGCGCAAGTAAAGGGGTCTGGAGAGCGTTCACGGCCAGACAGTGCAACGCGTAGTGGCCACAGAACCTGTCCCCTCCCTACTTCCTCGGCGTATTCCCACAATGCGGACTTTATAGTCTCTACAGTGGCAAAATCAGCCTCTTGAAAGATTTTCAGTGCTCGCTCTAGACGCGGCTTAGACTCTGAGGCGGTTTCATCTTGTTTCCATTTAAGTATTTCTGTTTCATAAGATATATCAGAAAAAGCCCAACTATACTCCCCCGCTTCTGCGTTTTGGATTATTTCTGTTTTGGTATGGACTCGTTCTAATATGCTGGGTGCGAGTTTGGTGAGTATGTCAGCATCCAGGTCGGGCAACGCAGCTAGAACATATTGCACTCGGTCGACTTCGGGAAGTTTGGCGATGTGTTCTTTGTTCATCCACTGTAGTTTTTCTTCGTTAAAGGCCCCGCCGGATTTTTGTATCCCTTTGATGGCGAATACTTTTGTCAGCTCGTCGAGATCCATGACCTCTTGGTCAGTGCCTGGGTTCCATCCGATTAACGACAGGAAGTTAATCATTGTCTGTGGCAGATAGCCATCGTCTTTGTATCCCAGCACGTCTTTTGCACCGTCGCGTTTACTGAGCTTCTTTTTGCCGGTGGGACCCATGATGGGAGGGAGTGAGACAAAGTTTGGATATTCAAATTCCAGCGCATCGTGCACACTCAAGAAGCGCGGCATGCTGGCGATGAACTCGTCAGAACGCATCACGTGTGTGACTCCCATGATGTTGTCGTCTACGATATGACAGAAGTTGTAGGTCGGATAGCCGTCACTCTTAATGATGACGATATCGTCGAGCATGTCTTCTCCGGCTGTCAGATCGCCCCGGACAGCGTCTTGCCATTCATAACGTTTCACCTCAGGGACTTTTAGTCGAAGAGGCTTTGCTCCATCCCACTTTTCAAATGTCTCTGGTCGATGTTTGCGGAATAAGAAAGGCCGTTTCTCTGCATCGGCTTCCTCACGGAAAACCTGAATTTCTTCTGCTGTGTATGGGTCTGGATAGGCTAGACCTTTTTCAATTAATCTTTCAGCGTATTCTTTGTAGATATCAAGCCGTTCTGACTGGATGGCACTTCCCCACTCTGGGTGAGGCTTGTCGGGACCATAGTCCCATTCGATACCGAGCCATCGCAATGAATCTATGATGTGTTGCACCGCACCTTCCTCCTCACGCTTTTTGTCGGTGTCTTCGATGCGCAGTATAAAAGTCCCATTGTTCTTGCGGGCCCATAGATATGAAAATAACGCTGTGCGCACACCACCGATGTGCATAAAGCCGGTTGGCGAAACCGCAAAACGCGTGACTACTGGTTTATGATCCATGTTGAGTTCCGATTGAGATTAGTACTGCAGATAATTTTTGAGCGGCGTCAGGAATGAAGAATTGCTGGGCAGCGGCTGACATCGCTTGGTATTTGTCAGGATCAGTCATAATAGAGTCAATTTCTTGTACAAGCAAGTGAGGCGTGACGTTCTTTTCTTCTATGACCGTTGCCGCCCCGGTGCGAGCATAGGCATAGGCGTTGGTTCGTTGGTCTCGGCTGACGTCTTCGGGGATTGGAATTACAATCGACGGCTTGCCATGATAAGCCGCCTCAAACATGGTTGTGCTGCCTGCCCTGGTAATAATGATGTCTGCCCCTTTCATCAAAAGGCTAACGGTCTCGACAGGAATGCTACCCTCGAGGTAATAGTTGCTACCAAGCCCTGTATCACGCAAAAGACCCTTGGCTGTCTGGCGCATCTCTTCGATGTTGTCTGTTCCGGTCTGGTGAAAGATGTGATATCTGGGCAGCAAGTCAGTCAACGTGCGCAGGATGATGCTGTTTAGGCGTTGTGCGCCTTGTGAGCCTCCGGTGACATAGATCAGTGGTTTATCGGCCGGGATGCCCAGGGTTGTACGGGCGTCTGCGATTGGTTGCTTTAGTTCTAGCCGAAGCGGTATCCCAGTAAGAGCCGTTTTGCCAGCAGGGAAAAAAGCTGCCGCGTCGTCGTAGGCGATGGCAACGTATTTGGCGAACTTTGCACCCAGCTTGTTAGCCCGCCCAGGACTGGTGTCAGACTCGTGTATCACAACCGGGATCATTAGGATCCTGGCTGCCAATAATATTGGCACTGCGGTGTAGCCACCTTTGCTAAAGATCACGTCCGGGTAAATTGTGTAGAGTTTTATAACTGCACAAAAAAAACCAAAGAATGTTCTAAACAGGTCGAAGAAATTTTGGATTGAAAAGTATCGACGTAACTTCCCTGCCGGGCAGTAAATGTAGGTAATGTTGTGTTTCTCGAGCTCTTGTTCGTTGTATGGTGCTGGTCCAAAGTAGAACAGTTTCGGTTGTTCGCTAGCCTGGTTCAATTCATCTGCCACCGCCATAAGCGGATAAAAATGACCTCCAGATGCCCCACCGACTAGACCGATTCTCATGTGGTTATTTTAGCATGTGTGCTCGTTTTTGATTCTGATAACTAGCACAACTTGACATAGCGTAGTATGGTGGTTATATTAAAAATGTTCATCAGCAAGGAGAACGTTGTGGCGAAAGAAGTTGATCTGAGCTCCCCTTTTCGCACTGTAAGGATTGGTTTTTACGTTTGTTCTGAATGCGGTGCAGAGCTGGCGGATAAAGATTCCGCCTGTGAAAAGTGTAAGACAGAAGACGAATTTATGACACTTGCTTTTGCACTCAGATCTTGTGCGAGGAGAAGCGAATAAATTCGTGTAGTCCTTGGGAAATAAATAAAATGCGCGGCTACGGTCGCGCATTTTCTATTAGCCCTATTTTCTACGGAACTTCGACACATTTAACACTATGCCCATTCCGGCCAGGGTGGCGAATAGGGCTGTGCCGCCATGGCTGACAAATGGTAGGGGTAGGCCGGACAGTGGCGCTACGCCCAGCATCGCGCCCATGTTTAAAAAGGCTTGGGTGAGTACCACTGTCACGATTCCTGTCACTAACAACACGCCAAACATGTCTGCTGCTCGTTCGGCAATGATAAAGCCGCGCAGTCCAAATGCCACAAATAAAGTCAGTAGAGCCGTTACTCCCATAAAGCCAAATTCCTCGCTATAGACGGCAAAGATACTGTCCCCGATTGGTTCGGGAAGATACTCAAACTTTTGGATACTCTGCCCAAAACCTCGCCCAACAACGCCACCCGAGCCGACCGCGATCAGCGACTGTTTGATTTGATATCCGCTACCTTGTGGATCGGCGTCTGGATCCAAAAACGTTAACATTCGATCCATAACGTATGGTCGAGTGTACGCTAACGCCGTAACCAAGATCGCACCCAGCAGAATCACTACAATCAAGTCTCTGAACTTTGCTCCAGCAACGATGAACATCGCCAATCCAGCCGTCCCCATTATGAGGAAGGTGTCGGTGTCAGGCTGCAATAGCATCACAATACCGGTCAGACCGCTTATGACACAAAATGGCAATAAGCCGTAGCGCCAATTACCGACGTGTTTTTTCATACCTGATAGCCAAGTGGCCAAGTAGATAACGTAGGCAATTTTCAGAAACTCTGAAGGTTGAATAGTCGTGATGCCTAAGTCCAGCCAGCGTGTAGCGCCAGCGTGTGTCATTCCGATGCCAGGAATGAACACGGATAGTGTTGCTATCAAACCAATTAAGAATATATAGAAAGCGAATTTCTGATAGCTTTTGTAATGTAGGTTACTGAGTACAAAAAGAGCGATTCCTCCACCTAAAATTCCAAAGACAAGTTGGCTGAACACAACCGACCCGTAGCTTGCTCCGGTTCGGGATAAGAGACCGAGTGCCGCAGATAAAAATATTAAAAAGCCAGCGGCCGTCAGAGTGACGACGAGCCCGAGGAAAATAGTATCAACTCCTTTGGTTACTGGGTTGCTCATGCTCCGGCAGCGATCATGACACCGATAACGGCACACAGGATACTAATAATCCAATATCGCATGGTGACCTTTTCCGACGGCCATCCGATCGCTTCAAAGTGATGGTGTAGCGGCGCGATTCTAAATAGTTTCTTTCCCGTTGCTTTGCGATAAAGCAGCTGCAGTAGAACCGACGCAACAGTCACCATCAGTGGTAGCGTAACTATGAACATTAATGATATTCCGTTCCCTCCTCCCAGCGTGTCGGTCATGAAAACTACAGTTGCTAGGGCAAGTGTTAATGCCATCGAACCAGTTTCGGTCATCCAAAATCGTGCTGGTGGGATGTTGAACCAGAGGAACGCTAGAATCGCCCCGACCACCACAGCACAGAAGGTCGCGATGTCTTGCTGCGATTGAATTAAAGCGATTCCCGCATAGGCCGCAAAGGCGCTGGCAAATACTCCACCTGACAAACCGTCTATACCGTCGATAATGCCGCTGGCGTATAACGAGAGGGTTAGTAGTACAAAAAACGGTATAACCATTATTCCCAGTTCCAACGGATTACCAAAAGGAATGCTGACGCTAGTGACCTCGAGCTTTTCGTAGAACCACCATCCCAGATATGTAGCCACGGCTCCGATGATCAATAGTCGCGGCACAAGGCGAAGCTCTTTGCCTGGGTAAGTGACATCAATAAAATCACT
>CALJTT010000012.1 GCA_937975855.1 Minisyncoccota bacterium
CGGAGCAGTTATTTATGACGCTAAAGGCGACGAACTCGGCAACCTTAGCGAGTATTTAGGCGAGGCGACTAACAACGTTGCAGAATACAAAGCGATCGTCCGAGCGCTGGAACACGCTGCTTCTATTCTTGATGATTCAAAAGCCTATCAAGTTACTCTCAAACTCGACAGCCAACTCGCACAGCGTCAGCTGATCGGAGAATACAAAGTCAAAGACGCTACTCTGAGAGAATATTATGATCAGGTTAAAACCCTAGAAAACGAATTTGCCAACATCGATTTCATCCACATACCTCGCGAAGAAAACAAGGTAGCTGACAAGCTGGTGAATATAGCCCTTGACGCACAGTAGTTTGTAGCGTACTTTTTGTCGTTAGATCTGCACATTTAATGTTTTGCAGGTCATTTGTCAACAAAAAACAACGGAGACGATATCTTGGCTGAAGAAACGAACGGAAAAAAAACAATCGATGAGGCAGACGCTCGCATCACGGAATTGCTTGGCCGGCGCATGGCGGGCAGGGTGATGTTGGGTGACGAACAAATTCGTGTTCGTAAGACAGGGCCGGGGAAGCTGGTCGGTAACCAGCCGCCGCACAGGCACAAGCCGATCTGTCCTTTCAACGTAGATCCGGTGAGTCCGTGAAGCGGACGGCAGGAGGAGGCCAGCGCAAGCCAGCGCAATTCGGCGGCACTGGCAGCAAGAAGGGCGGCATTGTCGGGTGGCACGCAGACCCTTCTTTTCGACCAGGGCAATCCGTCGAATGGTTATTGGACGCTGATGGCTCCAATAGCCGTCGCTCTATCGGTACTTATCGATATGAGGGTAGGTTCTCTGGCGGAGGTGCAAAGCTCGAAGGGTGCGATCATGGCGTACCGTTCGGTGCGCTGCGTCTAGTTCAAGATTAAACTACCAGGAGCGCCGGGAATTCGCCCGGCGCTCGTCACACCCCATGGATACCATGAGGGTGTTTTTGTTTGTTAAACTTTTTCCATGAGTAGTTGGCAATTGATTGGTGTCTGGTTGAGTTTTTTCTTTGGAGTTATGATTGCCGACCAGTTTGTTGTTGAGTCGCGATTTTATATTTTAGTTTTGTTGGTGGCTCTGGTCGGGGCTGGGTTGTGGCGGCGTGGAGTTGGTGCGTTTGCTGCTTGGCTGACACTCAGCCTGGCTTGCCTCGCTCTTTTGGTAGGTGTTGTGCGCATGGATTATGCAGAACAGCGCTTTGTAGATTCGGCTTTGGCGACTCAAGTAAACGAACGGGTGGAACTGACAGGTGAGGTTGTGCGTGAGCCGGATGTGCGTGAATCTTTTACTCAAGTGTATGTACAGGTTGATGGCGAGCTTGTGCTGGTTCGCACTAGTCGGTTTGACGCGGTGCAATACGGTGACGTAGTTACGGTTGCTGGCAAGCTGACCAAGCCTGAAGTATTTGAGACTGACACTGGCAGGCTGTTTGACTATCCGTCCTATCTGCAGGCGCGCGCGGTACAGTATGTCGTGCCGTTTGCGGTGGTAGAAGTAGAATCTTTACCTGACGGGAATGGATTGTCTGGATGGTTGTATAAAGTTAAAGACGAGTTTGCGGCAGCCATCGAGACGATGCTTCCTCCACCGCAGAGTGATTTGGGGCTAGGCTTACTTCTGGGCATTAAGCAAGCGTTGGGTGAAGACTTGGAAGACGCGTTTCTTCGGACGGGTTTGATTCACATTGTGGTGCTGTCTGGCTATAACGTGATGTTGGTGATTGCGTTCTTCTGGTGGGCTTCGTCGTGGTTTTTGCCTTTGCGTGGTCGGGTTGTATTTAGTCTAGTCGGGATTATTTTGTTTGCGGTTATGGTTGGATTATCTGCCACTGTTGTGCGAGCCAGCATCATGGCGGGGATATTATTGTTGGCCAAGTTTATCGGCGCGCGGTACGACGTGCTGCGGGCACTGCTGTTTGCCGGTTTGGTTATGGTGCTGATCAATCCGTACCTGTTGTTGTACGACCTAGGCTTCCAGCTTTCGTTTATGGCCACCCTCGGCCTGGTGTTGTTCTTGCCTTTCTTCGAGTCTGACCTGGCGACCGACACCAGGCAGGTCAGGCTGCGCGATATTTTCTTGGCGACGTTAGTGACGCAACTGTTCGTTCTGCCGCTGCTCATTTTTCATATTGGGGAAGTCTCTCTGGTTGCCGTGGCGGTAAATGTTCTGGTGCTGCCAATTGTGGCTGTGGCGATGGGGCTGACTTTCATCACTGGTCTGGTTGCACTGGTGTCGACGTCGCTCGCTTTCCCAGTGGCGTTTTTGGCGAACCTGATATTGTCGTACATCGTTACGGTTGTAACTTGGTTTGACTCGCTTCCTTGGGCAGCGATCTCACTTGCTCCCATCAGTGTCTGGCAGATGCTGGGACTGTACGGATTGCTCGGATTATTTTGGTATGTCTGGCAAGGGCGAAAGAATATTCTTCATACTCCAAAAGCACCTGATGTTTTAGCTGACTGGGAAATTGTTGAAGAAGTTGAAGACGACATGCTGGACACAAGTACAAAAGAAAACAGCGCGTTAGACGCGCCGTCTTTAGATCCTCCGATATTTTTTCGTTAGGCCAGTCGTGCTGAGACAACTTCCCAGTTTAGGTTCTTGAAAAATGCATCGACGTATTTTGCCTTGTCGCTGGCGGGGTAGTCTCGCATGTACGAGTGCTCCCACATGTCGAACGCCAGTACGATGTCGACGTCAGCCAGTTGTCCGATGTGTTGCTCATCAACCCATGTCTGTACTAGTTGGTCAGTGTGTGGATCGTGATACAACATCGCCCAACCAACGCCGCGTGTCATGGCAATTTCTTTGAATCGTGTCAGCCAGTTATCAAAGTTGCCCCACTGGAATTCAATTTTGTCTTTCAGCGTTCCGGCTGGTAGCGCAGTTGCTCCGCCTTCTAGTTGAGCAAAGTAGTACTCGTGGTTGCGCATGCCGCCAAACTCGAACCCGAGTCGACGTTGCATTTCAGAGATTGCGTAGCCGTTGCTGGCAGCGTCAGCGCTGTAGGCCTCGATCTTTTCGCGAATAAGGTTTACGTGTTTAACATAGCCGTGATACAGGCCGATGTGTCCGTCGATGGTTTCTTTCGAAATACCGTCGAGTTCAGGAATATCAAATGAGACAGGTTCGTATGTCATAGAACAAAGTGAGTAACGTTAGTAATGAATGCATTGTATCATGCGCTATACATGACACGGATTGAAGCAATAAAGTCAGCGGCGTTAGTAATGTTAGGCATGATTGCGTTTTTGCTGACGGCTCCACAACTGATCAAGCAACCACCTGTCTCTACTGAATTAGCAGTTCATTTCTTGGACGTTGGCCAAGGGGACGCAGTTTTGATTCAGACGCCCGACGGCTACGAAGCGTTGATCGACGGCGGGCGCACACGCGGAGTCCTGCGCGAAATAGCCGCGCACCAGTCTTGGTGGGATAGAAATATTGAACTAGTTGTTGCAACACACGCGGACGAAGACCACGTTGGTGGATTGGTTGATGTACTCGAATATTATGATGTCGATTTTTTATTGATGACCGAGGCAGAAGGCGAGTCTCCCGGGGCAGAAGCTTTCCAAGAGGCTGTGACTCTTGAGGGTGCTGCAGTAACTTACGCTCGTGCTGGCCAAACTATTAAACTTGGCGCTTCGACGACGATTGAAGTCCTATCTCCCAAAACCTCGACCGCCAACTGGCGCACCAACGCCGCGTCAGTAATATTGCGAGTTATCTACGGCGATACCGCCATCATGTTGACTGGCGACGCTCCTGCCAATATTGAAGATTATCTGGTCGAGACTTATGGAAACAGCCTCAAGGCAGACGTTCTCAAGCTCGGTCATCATGGATCCAAGACCTCGACCAGTGAATCGTTCCTGGACACCGTCGACCCTCAATACGCAGTTGTCTCAGCCAGTATCGACAATCAATATGGCCATCCACACAGCAACGTCATCGGCCGAGTTTTCACCCGCGGTATTGATACGTTTCATACAGGGACGGATGGAACAGTGAGTTTTTATTCTGACGGGGAGAAAGTTTGGCAAGAGTAATAAAAATAGGCGCACCCCGGAGGGCACGCCTATTCATTTTCAGTGTTGAACAAGATCAAAGAACGATCGTTTGGTCCCTGTCTGGTCCAACGGACACCACGGCAACTTTGCGGTGGACCGCTCCTTCGATGAAGCGGATGATGTCCAGAAGAGCAGTCGGCAGTTCGTCGGCTGATCTCATTTCTGTGGTTGGTGTTAACCAACCAGGGAACTCTTCGTACTGGGGTTCCATGTGCCCAAGGAGCCAGTCGTCTCCAAGGGGTAGGTCATCAACATGTTGACCGTTGACCAACACACGATCCCCAAGGTCGTAATCCGGCCCCTTGTAGATGTAGTGGGTGCAGAGTTTGATCTCTCTGCACGTGTCCATCACATCGACCTTGGTCAAGATCAGTTCATCACCACCGTACTGCAGCGCGTAGCGCAGCAGTACCAGGTCGAGCCACCCAACGTCACGATCACGACCAGTGGTGGCACCGACTTCTTTGCCGATGTGGCGGATCGCAGCGCCCTGCACATGGGGGCTGGGGCTGTTGATGTCGAACGCTCTGAACAGAACGTTGTCAGTTGCCAAACCAAGTCGAGTCGGAAAGTTTCCACCGCCGACCTTACTCATGAACGGGGCCTTAACGACCGAGTACGTATGAGTTACTTGCGACTCACGTAGCCCACTCCCAGCTGCCAGTCCGGCGAGAGTGCTGTCAGAAGTTGTCACCATTGGGTAGATGCCGTGTTTGATCGACAGCAATCCTCCCTGGGCACCTTCCAAGAGCACCTTCAGACCATCCGCGACAGCTTGCTGCACCAGCGCGTCGGTATCAGCGATGAAAGGCCGTAGCTGCTTGCCGAACTCGACGTAACAGCGATGGATTGCAGTTACGTCGATAGCTCCATCTTTGCAGAATTGCTTGAGGAAACTGTCCTCTAACATCACTTTCTGCACGATGGTTTGCATTGCTGCCAGCTCAGCCTCGTGGGCCTTGAAGGCCCGGTTGAGCTTAGTCAGCAGCTGGTCGGGGTTGAGCAAGTCAACCACTTTCAGTCCGATCCGCGCGGTGTGCGCGGTGTTGGTAGGACCAATGCCTTTTCCGGTCGTGCCGATTTTACCTTTCCCAGCCAAGCTCTCGCGAGCTTTGTCAAGAATGATATGGAGCGGCGTGACGAGGTGGGCATTAAAGGCTATCTTGAGATTGCTGTAATCGACCCCTTCCTGGTCGAGCTTGGCCATCTCGTCTAGCATGATCCAAGGATCAAACGTCACTCCGTTGCCGATGTAGCAGGGTTTGCCCGACTGGATGGCCGATGGCATCAGGTGAAAGACGTTTGATTTGCCATTCACACAGATGGTGTGGCCGGCGTTGGCTCCACCGGTCCCGCGAACAATGATGTCTGCCCACACGGATGCGAGCCAGTCGACGATCTTGCCTTTGGCCTCGTCGCCCCACTGGGCGCCGAGAACCGCGATGATAGGCCCCTTAGAAGGTAGGCCTAATCTAGAGATGGTCATTGGTCTCCTCCTAAGCTGCTTTTGCGAGGTCGTGAGTATGTGACTCCTTTAACCCCGCATTTGTGATTCGGAATAGTTCTGCCTTGGCTTGGAATGCTTTCAGATCAGGGCTACCGAGATAACCCATGCTCGAGCGCACGCCACCAACGTAGTAATGCAGCACATCGGCCAGTAGGCCTTTGTACAGAACGTGTCCGTCAACTCCTTCCGGGACAATTTTTGCTGGGTCGTTTACTTGGCCGTATTTTTGCCGTGACGCGGCGTTGTCTTGCATGGCGCTCCTTGATCCCATGCCGCGATATCTTTTGACCTGCATCTGGCCCAATTGGATAACTTCACCAGGTGACGCGTCCGTTGCTGCCAAGATACTGCCAAGAATGACACTGCTTGCGCCAATGGCCAGTGCGATTGCAATATCGCCAGGATCTTGAATGCCTCCATCTGCGCATACAGGAACTCCAGTTCCCTCGACCGCTTTGACACAATCGTATACGGCAGATACTTGCGGACAACCGACACCAGCGACAATCCGGGTGGTGCAGATTGAACCAGGTCCTTGTCCGACCAGAATCCCGTCTACTCCAGCGTCAGCCAGAGCCTTGGCACCTGCGCCGTTTGACACGTTACCGGCAACGATATCTACATCAGGATATAGTCGCTTTAGCTCTCTGACAGTGTCGATGACTTCTTTGCTCCAGCCATGAGCTGTATCGATGACCAGGACGTCACACCCGACCTCGACCAGTGGTGCTGCACGTTTGAGAGCTTTTTTACCAGACCCGATAGCTGCCGCCACGTACAGCTGACCATTTTCGTCAACGTTGTGCATAGAAGCATCTGACTCTAGACGCTTGAGATCGCTGTGAACATACATCCCGACAACTCGACGGTCTCCGTCAAGTAGAGGCAGAGAACTTTTTTTGTGTTCCTTCATCAGGCGTAACGCTTCAGTCCGGTCAGTGTCGGCCGAGCCAAAGACAAACTCTTCACTGAACGGTGTCATCGCCTTTGAGACAAGTGTGTCAGGATCGTTGAACTCAAAGTCCTTGCTGGTGATCATGCCTTGGAAGGTGCCGTCAGCACCGATAACCGGAAAAGAATCGAACCCAAACCCCTTTCTGGCTTGCAGCTTTCGCACTTGAGCCAGGGTTTTGTGTGGTTTGACTGAGTACGGTTTAACAATAAGGCCATTGCGATGAAGTTTGACACGCTTGACCATCGTGACTTGTTTCTTGATTTTCATCCCTCTGTGGATGACCCCGATTCCTCCGAGTTTTGCCATAGCAATTGCCATGTTTGCCTCGGTCACGGTATCCATGGCAGAGCTTACGACAGGTATGCGCAAAGGAACTCTGCGAGAAAACCGCGTCGATAGGTCAGTTTGATGGGGTAGCGTCTCTGAATAAAGTGTAGGCAGGCGCACATCGCTGTAAGTGACTTTCTGAAAGTCAGCCGCCATTCTTTCAAAGAACGCGTCTAGTTGTCGATTCGGCATCGTCTTGTTCCTTTCGTTTTCCGAAATTGTTTCTAGAGTTTCTCCTTGCGGGAGCTGGTTGCAGCTTACCTAAAAAATACAGGCTTTTTATTGCTATTCGTACAACTTATTGTATGATTCGCCGCGGACTGTTTCTTGTCAGTTTAAAAGGCTTATGTTTCTCTGCCTGGCTTACTATGCTAATGAGATTCGTTAAAAGAAGGATTATATGCAATGTGCATGCAATTCAGGTTAGGTGCAGCTACCTTAAATGCTGCAAACACAGCTCGTCTGCCAAAAAGCTTGCTGACTCTGGCTCTAACGACTGGAGACATGGCGCCCTACAGCGCTTGGCTAGACGGCGGAGCAAAGGTTGGTGAAGAAGTGCAGTATCAGCCGCATCGTGTGTTGTTGCAGGATTTCACCGGAGTTCCGGTGGCTGCCGATTTGGCCGCTATTCGTCAGGCAGTGGCTGAACTTGGTGGCGATGCCAGTAAGGTGGAACCACTCAGCCAGGTTGATTTGGTCATCGACCATTCAGTTGGCGTGGACCACTTTGGATCGACTTCTGCGTTGGCATTGAATGCTGCACTGGAGATGAGCCGCAACGCTGAACGTTACCAGTTGCTGAAATGGTCTGCTGGAGCCTACGGCCAATTTGGTGTCGTGCCTCCGGGCAACGGTATTTGTCACCAAGTGAACATCGAAAACTTCACCCATGTTGCGGTAAGCAAAGATGGCATTTGGATTCCTGACACGGTTGTGGGCACCGACAGCCACACCACCATGGGCGGCGGCTTAGGTTGCCTCATGTGGGGTGTCGGCGGTTTAGAAGCAGAGGCCAACATGCTGGCACAGCCGACGGGAATGAATATCCCGGAAGTTGTGGGTGTGCATTTGACCGGCCGTCTGCCCGTTGGTGTGACTGCGATGGACCTTACTCTGCGTATCGTGGCTATGCTGCGTGAACACGGTGTGGTTTCAAAGTTTGTAGAGTTCTACGGCGAAGGCGTGTCTTCTATGACCGTCGGAGATCGTTGCACTATCGCCAACATGGCGCCTGAATACGGCGCCACTTGTGGGTACTTCCCAATTGATGAGCAAACACTCACTTACCTGCGTGAAACCGGGCGAGATGATGTAAATGTTCGTAAATTTGCGGAAGAAACAGGTCTCTGGGGTGGTGCCGACAGCAACACGTTGTTCAGCTCAAGCCTCGATCTTGACCTTTCCACAATCACTGCGGCCATGTCTGGTCCGGTGCTGCCAAAACAGCACACACCGCTAATCGCTATGAAGGAACTTGCCCTTGAAACTTTCGGCGCAGCCGATGGTCCAGAGGGCGATTTGCAAAATGGCGACGTGGTGATTGCTGCGATTACGTCTTGTACCAATACATCAAATGCCGAAGGTATGATGATGGCAGGTCTGGTAGCCGAAAAAGCCGCCAAACGTGGTGGTAAAGCAAAACCTTGGGTCAAAACTTCATTCGGCCCAGGGAGCAAAACTGTCGCGGACTATCTAGCTGCGGCAGCACTTCAAGAACACCTCGATGCTGTTGGTTTCAACATCGTGGGATTTGGTTGTACTACCTGCATCGGTCAATCCGGCCCGCTTGCATCAGATATCATGGACGCAATCAGCAGTCGTGATCTAAAAGTGGGGGCAGTGCTTTCGGGCAACCGAAACTTCAAGGGTCGGGTTCACAAAGAAACGCAAGGCCAATTCTTGGCCACACCGTATCTTGTAGTGCTGTATGCCCTGAAAGGCACGCTGCACTGGGATCCGCTGACTGAACCGGTGTTCGATGATGCAGAAGGCAACCCGGTGATGATGGCTGATTTGATGCCGTCGGAAGAAGAGTTGGCAAAAGCTATGGCACACGTTACGCCAGAAATGTTCATCGAAAATCGGGCAAACCTGAAAACTGGCTCGCCGGAATGGGATGAGCTTGAAGTTGCGCAGACACCAACCTTCACGTTCGACCCAACCAGCACTTACGTTAACTGTCCGCCTTTTATGGACGGTATGACGTTGGTGGCGCCTGGCATTCCTTCTAAAATCAAAGATGCTCGCATCTTGGTTTTGGGCGGAGACGGAATCACGACCGATGACATCAGTCCTGCCGGCAAGTTTGGGGCTGACACTCCAGCTGGCCGTTACTTGGCAAGCTTGCAAGTGGCAGAACAGGACTTCAACGTTCTGGGTGCACGTCGTGGCAATCACAACGTCATGGCACGAGCCACCTTTGGTAACCCTCAGTTCGAAAATCGGGTTTTGGGTGACAGCACCAAAGGCGCGTACACCATGCACTGGCCTTCGGGTGAGATCATGGACATGTTTGATGCGGCTCAACTATACAAAGAGGCTAACACGCCTCTGGTTATCTTTGGTGGCAAAGAATATGGTCAAGGGTCTTCCCGGGATTGGGCAGCCAAAGGCGTCTGGATGTTGGGTGTTCAAGCGGTTGTGGCAGAATCGATGGAGCGCATTCATCGGTCAAACCTCATCGCCATGGGCGTTCTTCCGCTGATTCTGGAATCAGGTGAAACAATGGCAACCTTGGCGCTGAAAGGCGAAGAGATTGTCACTATTTCACCCGAAACCGAGCTGGGGATTGGGGCTGAAATGGTGATCCAAATCAACGACAAAGGGGATCACAAATACATCGGCGCCACTCTGGATGTTCAAACTGAAGCGGAGATGGATCAACTCAAAAACGGCGGAATTTTGCCGTTGACGGTCCGCAATATCTTGACTGAACAAGGTGTCGGTGCTAAAGCAGTATAAGCAGGTACTTTAAGATCTTTAAAAGGGCAGCGTGAAAACGTTGCCCTTTTCTTTTTATGAAGTGCTACTCATTCCGATAGATTAGTGACAAATAAAAAAACGACGAGCCAGTGGCTCGTCGTTTTTTATCTAATTAGATCAACTTTGCTTCCTTCAGCGTTGCGTAGGCTCCGTTCTTGGCAATGTTTCGCATTCCTGCAGCTGAAACTTTGATGATTACGTGTTTGTCGATTTCTGGTACGTAGATCCGCTTCTTTTGTAAGTTTGGCTTACGAGCAACTTTTCCGCACGGGTTAAACTGCGTCGCACGGGTGCGGTTACTGTATCGACCCCCTATTTGGGTCTTTTTGCCGGTGATTTGACAGACTTTGGTCATAGCAATTTATTAGTGGCGACATCGTACCATAGCGTAGTAAAAATGCAAAGATATAAACCTACATCTCACTCTTTGACGATCGCCCTACCGTCAACATAATGATGCTGCTCATGAACGCCAGTACGGCTGCCACTGCCAGCACCCACTCGAATCCATAGTATTCACCAACGAATCCTGCAAGTACAGTTGATAGGGCGTATACGATTTGCATGAACGTTTCGTATACTCCGATGATTTCACCGCCACTATTCTTTGGCATATTGCCGTAGAAAAGAATCTTCCAAGAAAGAATGTCTAGAGTATGCCCTAGCCCAATAAATGCCATGCCAACAAATACATGCCAGATTTCAGTGGCAAAGAATAACCCAATGTAACTTAGTCCAATTATTGCCCCGGCTGCTATGGTGGCAAAGTATTCGTCGATATGCCCTTTATGTTGGTCTAGCATTCGCCCAATTGGTATGGAGGAGAATCCGCGTGTCAGTCGATAAATGGCAAATGCAAATCCTACAGTGATCGCCGTACCACCTTCGATATTGCTTGTGATAAAAAGCGCGAATATAACCGCCATGAACGTGTCGGCTCCCCACAGACTAGCGTCGTTAAAGGTAAGGACGGATAGTAAGTTTGATTTTTTGCCGCGGTACATTGTTGGAAACATATATAGGTATGATAGCAGGCCCAAACGGGCACAATTGTTTCTTTTATTAAAATTCTATATACGGTAGTATTGGTGGACTATGGAACCAATGCAAATTGCGATGATTGTGGCGCTTATTATTTCGGTCGTTATTCACGAGATGGCTCATGGCTATGCAGCCAACTGGATGGGTGACCCGACAGCGCGGTTGGCGGGACGTCTATCACCAAACCCTTTGGTGCATCTCGACCCTTTGATGTCAGTGATCGTGCCAGCGCTATTGGTCATCAGTGGCTCTCCGATTTTGTTTGGAGCCGCCAAGCCTGTGCCGTACAACCCTTACAACTTCACCAACCAAAAATGGGGCGAGGCCATTGTGGCTGTTGCCGGTCCGGCGTCGAACATCGCCATTGCAGCGATCTTTGCCGTGATCATCCGCCTGTCTGATGTCCTTAGTTTGTCGGCCACGTTCATTCAGCTGTCGTTTATGGTTATCATTTTAAATATCTTCCTAGCTTTCTTTAACCTCGTGCCGATTCCGCCACTTGATGGTTCAAAGATCCTCCCACGTTTCTTGCCGTTTGGTCTGCGCATGCATTACGATCGCTTTCGTAATGTGTTGGAACAGAACCCAGGTCTTGGATTCTTGATTGTTATTGTGTTCTTCTTCTATTTCTTGTCTGCTCCGCTGTATTCGCTGACGCTTGATCTGGCCAACTTGATGGTGGGCGGATTCTAGTTGACTAAATTAAAACGAACGTATATATTTGATCCTGGCTGATGGCCTGCAGCCCCTCCGAGCGAAGACCTTGCCTTCTTGTGTGAGACACCGACCCCACACTGGCCCAGTCTCGCTCGGAGTACTGCTCGAACCTTCCCCGCACCTCTCCATGGTGCATCCTGACCCCATTGATCGTCGCCGATTGATGGGGTCAAATTATTTGAAGTATCCTTGCAAAAAATCCTTTATATAGTATTCTGCCCAAGCACATTTATATGGCAACAATCAATCAATTAACCCGTAAAAAGCGACGCGACAAACCGCGTAAGAGTAAGCGAGCGGCACTGGAGACTGGTTTCAACAAAATCAAGAACCAACCAAACACTTACTTCTCACCGTTTAAGCGTGGTGTATGTACACGTGTGACTACCAAGACTCCACGTAAGCCGAACTCTGCGATTCGAAAGATTGCTCGAGTACGACTTTCAAATGGTCAGGAAATCACTGCGTACATCCCAGGTATCAAGCACACTCTACAGGAACACAGCGTTGTTCTCGTACGTGGAGGTCGTGTGAAGGACATTGGGGTCAACTACACTGTTGTTCGAGGTAAGTACGATGCCACTGGCGTCGACGAACGTCGAATGGGTCGTTCAAAATACGGAGCTAAGCGCCCTAAGAGCGATTAGTCAGTCGGAGGACTGGGTCCTCCATTACAAATAGTTTATATTCGCTACAGATCATAGCGTGGTGATCACCCAAAAGAAGTTTGAGTGAAAGACCATTATGCGAAGAATGAAAAAGTGACTTGTCATACCCCAGGGCATATTCTCTGCCTTGAGGGCATTCACCTCATATTTCTCATTCGCATTAATTAAAATTAATATGCGACGACCAATCAAAAAACGTCCGGCTGTGAACCCAGACATTGTCTACGGTTCAGTCGACGTTGAACGTTTCATCAACTACGTGATGTTGGATGGTAAAAAAGAAACCGCCCGCAAGATCGTATACGGTGCGTTCGAAATCATCAAAGAAGACAAAGAGGCTGGCGACGACCCACTTGAGGTCTTCAACACAGCCCTTCGAAACGCCGGACCACTAATGGAAGTTCGCTCACGCCGAGTTGGTGGAGCAAACTACCAGGTCCCACGTGAAGTACGACCAGAGCGTCGTCAGGCACTGGCGTACCGATGGCTCATCGCCGCAGCGCGAAAGCAAAAGGGAACTCCGATGCACAAGGTGCTCGCAAAAGAACTAATGCTAGCAGCCAAAGAAGAAGGAGACGCAGTAAAGAAAAAAGAAGACACGCACAAGATGGCAGAGGCCAACCGCGCCTTCGCCCACTTTGCTTGGTAAGAATATTTTCCAAGTTTCAAAAAATAGCCCGAAAGGGCTGTTTTTTGTTATTATTTTAAGAATGAGTTTTGAAACTGAATCAATCACACTTCCAGAAGAAAACTTCCTGAGACATTAGAATTTTCTGAGGGAGAGATGACGATAGAGTATGGTCCGAATAAAAAAGGGAATAATTCTGGCATAGAGTTGACTAGCCCTTCGCAAGAAATGCTTGATGCAATACAGATAGTTATGAACGATAATTTTGCAGACTCTCCAAACTTTCGAGTGGGAAAGAGTGTCAGGCTTTTTGACAGGGTGGTACACCTGATGCCTCAAAATCGAGTTGGGTTCTTATCGAATTTTGGAATGCTGACAGGCAGACACATCAAAATTTCTGGGATCGGGTGATTGCTGAGTATGAGAATAACCTTACTGAAGGATCTTAAGAAAAATATTTTTCTGTAGGCTGTCGTTAATACTGAACTATTTTCTGCTGTCATGCGCACTATGAAAATTACTGACGTCTACGCGAAGTATCTGGACAGTTGAGATAAAAGGAGTAAATGATGCACTTGACAAAATATTATTTTTATGTATAATAAAGAAACTATGAAACTTCTTCCAAACAAATCAATATTATTTGCGACTCTTTTATTCACTTTAAGTGCGTCACATGCCGATGCGCAGTCAGTTGCTAGTCAGGATTATGATAGCCAAGTGCCGGTTGGACACTTTTTCAATACAACAGTTATTAATAACAGTGACGAGAGAATTTCTTTTCCAATTTGTCATGTTGCAGATGGTGAAGTGTACGAGCGCCCCACCTTAGTTACTTCTGCGACAGTTGTTGTGACAGACCGGAACAGTAACGGTTTTACCGATGAGCAAGATATCCAGTACTATATTGATAAAGCTAATGCAGAGTGGCGAAAGTCGCCAAGTCGACAAATGATCCGTGTAGCTCTGGCTCAAGATGACCTGCCGACCCGTCTACAAACAACTGTGACTTTGCGATCGGGAGTGTTACTAGATGGAAACGGGCAAAGTGTTATTGCTCACCAAAATTTTACAGGAAATAATGGGAGTTTGTTTATCAGTGCACCAAACTCTAAACACGTTGGTTTGTACAACATGAGAATGTTTTCAAACGAGTCAGTTTCGCGTGCTCTGTTTGATATCCGAGCTGGCTCAAGCTACGTTTATGTTTATAACAATGAGTTCGCAGACGAGAGCGATCTGGACCACGAAACTATCTCTGGCAGAGTCAATCGACTTCGGGCAGTGTCCTTAGCTTCAAACGTATCACACGTCTATATTGACAACAACTTTTTCTTCCGCATTAACACTGGCGTGAGTGCGATCGGGAATAAAGTGAGCAACCTTTACGTAACATATAATCGCTTCCAGAAATGGCGTTCGCACGGGGTGAATGTTATCACTCAGACTGATCGAAGCTCAAATATTTACGTATTGAATAACCTTTTTGGTATTCCGTTGAAAGGTACGATTAAACGACCAATTGCTATTCAGAAAATTGATGGTAGTCCAGGCTCAAAAAATGTCCACATTAAGAACAATACAATATTTGGGACTGGCGACCCTCATATCCATGAGGCCAAAGACTCAAACCGCGCCACAGCCGACATGATCGCCCTGGCTCGAGTCGACGGTTTCGTAGTTTCACATAACTGTGTGCATCGCGCGGGTGAAGCTGGTATTGCAATTATTCGGGGTTCAAAGAACGGAACTGTAAAAAACAATTACCTTAATAATGTTGATTTGGTTGCAATTTACGCTGGCTCTAGACACAACGACGGCATAATTGAAAACGTCGTAATTCGAGACAATATAGTCATAGACGCCGTACGTAACAAAGCTAACCACGGAGGCGGTCGCGATGAGTGGGGTCGAGCAGCTATCTCGATCGATAACTCAGTCGGAGTCAAAATTATAGAAAACACTATTAAAGAGAACGAGTTTTCTTACTACGATAAAGATAATTCAAATATTCGTACTATGTACTGGGGTATATACGTCGATGATACTTCTCACGAGACAACTGTTGTGCGAAATGAATTTGAAATGGAAGACCATGTTATACCGGTCCATCTACCGTAGTGATATTGCGTAATAAGGAACTCAAAACAGAAAGCCCGCAAGGGCTTTCTGTTTTGTCTTATTATTTAATTATTGAGTACATGTTTTGAGATTATTTTAGGATATAAGCTTTTTGTATTCCATTGTCGTCTAAATAGGGTATACTCTGCGCCATGTCACAACGAGATGGATTGATTGTATTTAAAGATGTGTCGTTTGAACACGACGCTACTAAACCTATTTTAACCGAGGCGAGTTTTGTCGTGCGCCGTGGTGCCAAGTTTACTTTGATGGGCCAAAACGGCGCCGGCAAGTCGACTATTTTTAACCTGATCCGAGGCAAGCTGCATGCCGACGAAGGGCAGATCAACCTGCAACCCAAAACAACCATCGCCATCGCTCGCCAGATCATTCCGCGCGAAGAGTTGGAGTACACACTGCGAGAATTTTTTGAGCAGTGTTTTAAAGACAAAACATACGATATCGATCCGCGCATCGACAAGGTGCTGGAGGTTGTGAACCTCTTGCCCAAGGCTGGTCAGGAAGAAGAATTCAAAGATCGCATCGTAGGGAGTTTTTCAGGTGGGCAGCAGGCGCGGATTCTTTTGGCATCAGCCCTGATTCAGGAACCAGACATTCTGTTGCTCGACGAACCTACTAACAACCTGGACACCGCCGGTATCGAACATCTGACAGAGTTTCTCAAAGAATACAAAAAGACTGTCCTGGTTATTTCTCATGATGCGGACTTCCTAAACGCCTTTACCCAGGGTGTTTTGTATCTGAACATTCAACGCAAAGTTGTCGAACAATATAATGGTAACTATCACAAAGTGTTGGCCGAGATCACTGCTCAGGTTGAAAAAGAGAAGCGTGAGAACGCGCGCTTGAGAAAGCAGATTCAGGAAGACAAGGACAAGATCAACTACTTTGCCGCCAAGGGAGGAAAGATGCGATTGGTAGCCAAAAAGATGCGAGCCGAGATTGAAGAATCTGAAGATAGTAAGATCGACGTCCGACAGGAGGACAAGACAATTCGTCCGTTTACGATCGACCCGCATGATGGTATTCCGCTCGAAGTCATCACGCTCGAAAGTCTCGAGACGTTTGCGACTGGCGTCCCCAAAAACATGGCATGTAACGTGACGCTAAAGCGCGGTATGCATCTGAGGATCATTGGTCCCAATGGAATTGGCAAGACGACCTTGCTCGAGAGCTTGGCCGGTGGAACTGCGACTGGTGAGCATATCGCTGAAGGTGTGCGGGTTGGATATTATCGACAGGACTTTTCTAACCTTGATTTTGAAGCGACTGTTTTCGACAGCCTGATGGCCAGTATGCAGGAAAAGTACGAAGAGAAAATGCGTTCTATCGCAGCTGGATTTTTGATCAGAGGTGAGATGATGAAGAACAAGGTTGGCAGTTTGTCTGAAGGGCAGAAAGGATTGCTGGCGTTTGCCAAACTGACAATGGAGCAGCCAGGACTGTTGATCCTCGACGAGCCAACAAACCACATTAACTTCCGCCACATTCCAGTTATTGCCGAAGCATTGAACAAATATAAAGGCGCGATGATCCTCGTGTCTCACGTCGAAGACTTTGTCGACAAGATTAAAATCGACGAGACACTGGATCTAGCAAAACTCAAGCCGGTGAAGAAGTGATATACTGTCTAGATGAGTATGGAAAAAATAAACTTGTCTCCAACGCAAGAGAAGATGGTGTCCTATGACAAAGCCCAGGAACGTGGCGAATCGCTGATTGCAGAGATCGAAAACTTTGACAGCATGGACTACCGCGAACAGGTTATTGAATTAACTGATCTTATGAACGGTCTGTCAGCCAGTAATGACAATCGTTTCTTGGTCGACTATTTGGCTGCCCGGACCTACGATATTGAGTTGACGGCTGAACAAGCGGAGCTTGAAGAAAAGAGACCGCAATTGGATCGCGCAGAGGCGCTTGATCTTGATCCCGAAGATCTGAAAATGGCAGCCTAAATTTAACCACAACTAACTTGTTCCTTTGTTCCTATGACCTTTGATTTTGATACTGAAATAAAGCAGCACCTTGATATGGTGCGCAGCCTCCAAAAACCATCTGGAGTTTTTACTGCGTCTGCCCACGACGTTGATACTGGATACGACAAGGCGTGGTTGCGAGACATTTACTTTATGACGTTGGGCTTCCTCGAGACAGGAGAGGTCGAGACTGTACAAAAGGCGGCCAAGGCGTTGTTGACGATGTTTGTAAAACACTCAGACAAGATCAACTGGGCAGCTGAACATCGACCGCACTACACGTGGCAGTACATCCACGCCCGTTTCCACCCAGAGACTTTTGAGGAATATTGGGAAGAATGGGGTAATAGTCAGAATGACGCGGTAGGAGAAGTTTTAAATATAATTTGTACTCTAGAGTTGATGGGAGCGAGCGTTGTTGAGACTGACGACGAACGAGCAATGGTGCAAAAAATCATCGACTATCTAATCAACCTGGAATACTGGCATGACGACGATAACGGTATTTGGGAAGAGGAGATGGAAGTCCACGCTTCGTCCATCGGCTCAGTCATTGCTGGCCTAAAGAAAGCTGAACAGGTTGAATGGCTGACTGTGCCCGAAGGTTCGATTGAGTTGGGAGAGAATTCGTTACACGGTCTATTGCCACGTGAATCAGTGACCAAGTTTTGCGACCTGGCGCTACTTTCATTGATCTATCCTTTTAACGTTACCACCGAAGAAGAGACAAATGAGATCCTAAAAAACGTCGAGTACCATCTGGTGCGAGATAAAGGGGTGATCCGTTACAAGCTCGACCGGTACTACAACAACAATGTGGATGGGTTTAGCGAAGAGGCTGAGTGGTGTTTTGGATTGTCGTGGTTGGCGATCATATATGCCGAACGAGGCGAGAAAGACAAAGCTTACTTTTGGTTAAGACGCGCAAAAGGAGCGGTCACTCCAGATGGAAAAGTTCCCGAGCTGTATCACTCACACACTGACAAGCCAAACGAAAACACACCGCTGGGCTGGGCAGAAAGTATGTACGTAGTAGCGCTTCAGAAAGTAAAAGAATTAGAAGAAGCTTGTGCAAAGGGCGAGATACAATGTTAGGTAGTTCACAAAACAAAAGCGAGAAACCCCAGGGTCGCTCGCTTTTGTTTTGTGTGCGGTTGATAGTTAGTCGGCAACTAGGTCGGTTACAAAAGTATCCTTCACATTCGGCGAAATAGCGATCATCGTTATTGTTCCTTCGAACTGTTCAGCCAAATGATGTAGACCTTCGGTTTCGGCTGTGGCGCGCAGTGTTTTCAGGTCAGCGTGGTCAGTTTCGTATAGTTTAGTTTGCGCTGTGGCCATACACCATTCAGCTGTGTCGGGGTGAAGTGAGTCGATCTTTCCGCCGGCTTTACGCAATTCGTCCGCAATTAATTTTTGGGATAGGTCGTGAGTTTGTTCTGCTAGTTTAGAAAAGGTTTGGGTTTTTTGCCAAGCTTGGTTAACTACGATCTGCAGTTGTGACTTTTGTTTCTTTTTGCTTGTTAGGCCAAGAGGAAAACCTGTCAGCGCCAGACCCTCAACACCTATGAGCAAATCTTGTGGCGACTCGTAGTTGTTGGCCCAGGTAACCATGAGGCTGCGGGCGATTCGCGCCTCGGGGTGGGTAGACAGCTCGTTCATCAACCAGTCGAGAATGTCCTCGGCCTGGTCGCTGTCGGCAGGCATCAAGTAAGAACTAGGGGTAACTTCGGTCGTTGGTGTCAGCGACCAGCTTTCTTCCGCCAGCCAAGTAGCCAAAGTCCAGGCAAAGGCCGGGTGTTGATCGGCATAAGCAAGTGTTCCACCGATGTGTGGCAATAGCCAACGATCGATGGTTGTGGTGGTGATGGTGTGAGCTCTATTCATACGGGCTGTATATGATTAGTGATAACCTCATATTTATAGTAGCGCCTTTTCACAATTATCACTACGTCATGTACACTAAAACTGTCGATAAATATAAATAATGTATGAAAGGCACTCCCGAAGAATTTGAAAATGGTATTGAAGTAAACAGTGAGGAGATTCTGCCAGATTTACATGAAGCTGCTGTTATGAACTTAAGTGCAGAAGTGCCAACTGCTGCAGAAGAAATCGAAATGCTTCAACAGCGCAAAGAAGCTATTTTTGGGCAACTAGAAGCCGACTTAGAGCGAATGGAGGATGAAGGTGAAGTCGGTGACGTCGATTCGATGCGACATATTACGTTTAACTCATCAAAAAAAAGACTAATGAGCTACGACAATACTGGTCGACAGAAGCGAGTTCGTAATGGAGAACTAAAGGTTTCAGCTACTATGTGGGGCGAATCGTATTACATGGGAACCGAAGTGCCTGAAGATAAGAAGCGTGATTATTTACTCGATCGGTCACGATATCAGATCGACGAACTGTATGATCAACAAGTTGCTGCGGCCGAGGTAGTGCGCTGGGAAGATCTTAACGAAGGGCGAAGTGATGCATATGCAATGGTTCGTCACCATTTTGAAAATCCTGACACTTTGGAGGACGGACATATCGCAGAAAAGATGGTTGAGTCTTTTTTAACAAAATTGGCTCTTGATTATAAAGTGCCGTACGAAATAGAAAGCGTCAGCGTGGTTGATGACATTCAATATAAAATTGACTTCGTACTTAAACCAAAAAGATCGACCAACGAAGTGGCGGTCGGTGTTGTTGACGCGCCGGAGATTGGTGTGCAGTTTACCACCGCTAGAGATCAGATGAGGATCAAGCACAAAAAAGCTCAGATAAAACAAGCTAAAAAAGACGTGTCGCGTTCAGAAGATCATCAGGTCAGCGACATTATTTTACTCGAGATGCCTCTTAAGGGTGTGAGGCAAAAATATAATCAGTGGCACGCGACACCGACCCAGCAGCGCGAACCGGGCGGTCCAGATATGTTGTGGAGTATGAAAGATCGGGCGCAAATATACAAAAAAACGATGCTGCCATTTATTGAGCGTGGTGAAATTGCTAAAGAAGATGCCTTGTCCGCAATCATGGCTTACGCTGAGTCGCAATAAATATGTCGCAGTATTTTGTTTACCTCCTTCGCTGCGCGGACGATACTCTTTACTGTGGATACACTACCGATGTAGATGAGAGAGTAAAGACTCACAATGGCAAGACTAAAAAAAACTGTGCCAAGTATACGCGCGGGCGTCGACCGGTTGTGTTGGTTTATCAGGAATCTTTTAAAACTAGAAGTGAAGCAATGAAGCGTGAGGCGGAAATAAAAAAGCTTTCGCGCAAGGACAAAGATTCACTTTTGACAGGGGCGAAATCTGGGCGTACTAAAGCATGATTCGAATTTTATGTATAATAGAAAATATCCGAAATCTTTTTTGAAGTTAAAGACAGTAGAACAGAAATAATAAAAATAAGTATGGCAAAAGGACAAGACAGAAAGAAAGAGGTTAAAAAACCAAAGAAAGACAAAAAGGTTAAATAGTGAAGATTAGAAAAGACGGTAGCGATGCTACCGTCTTTTCTAATAAAGTACCTAGCATTAAGTTTCATAGTTGACGAAGATTTGGACATTGTCGTAGACGAGCACGGAATCAGAATAATCAATTTTTATATTTTTGCGACCGAAGTGTATACTGGTGCGCGTATGCAAAAAAATAAACTTGGAAATACAGAAATAGAAGTGCCAAACATCTGCCTGGGCACCATGACTTGGGGTCAACAAAATACGGAAGAAGAAGCACACGAACAGCTCGACTATGCTGTTGAAGAGAAGGGTTTAAAATTTATAGATACTGCCGAGGTATACCCGATTCCGCCAACAGGAGAGAAGCAGGGTTTGACCGAAACTTACATCGGAAACTGGCTGAACAAACGCGGCAAGCGAGACGATCTGTTCGTTGCCAGTAAAGTTTGTGTTGCACCGTTTGTTAGCACAAGAGACATTGGCGAACGAGCTCGATATAACAAAAAGCAAATCCACGAAGCAATCGACGGAACACTGAGCCGATTGCAGACTGACCACGTCGACCTCTATCAAATCCACTGGCCCGAGCGAACGACTAACTTTTTTGGTGCTCGCGGTTATGAACACAACGCAAAGGAAGAAACTACACCAATACAAGAAACCCTCGAGACTCTAGGAGAGCTGGTAAAGGCAGGTAAAGTAAAAAACATTGGTGTCTCGAATGAAACTCCGTGGGGCGTGTCAGAATACTTGCGCCTAGCACGAGAAGAAAACTTGCCTCGAATTGTTTCGATTCAAAATCAATACAGTCTGACTAACCGCACATACGAAATCGGTTTGGCGGAGTTTGCGATGCGAGAACAGGTTGGACTTTTAGCTTACTCAGTTTTAGGGATGGGAGTTTTGACAGGAAAGTATCTTGATGGGGTGGTTCCAGCTGGATCACGGTTTGATTTCTCAGATCGTAATCTGGATCGCTACAATCCGACCTGTGCCCAAGAGGCGGTTCGCCGATATGTTGCCGTCGCTAAAGACGATGGTCTCGATCCGGCTACGATGGCAATTGCATTTGCCCGATCGCGCGAGTTCACCACGTCGACTATCATTGGCGCCCGCACGATGGATCAACTTAAGGTGGCAATTGATGCCTCTACAGTTGAGTTGTCAGACGAGGTACTGACGGCAATCAATGAAGTTCACTGCGAACTGCCCGACATCACGGTTTAATAAAGATTTAAAACTGCTCGCACTTGCGAGCAGTTTTAAATTGGGGCAGTATATTCAGATATGAGCAATACGTTAGTAGTGATCGGTGTCCAGAACTGTTTTTGTATAGACAAGGCTAAGGGTCTGCCGGCAAAGATCGCCGCTCACATCCGTGAGTCAGATTACGATCACATCTTGTTCGGGAAATTTTGTAACGACCCCGACTCAAACTTTCATCGTATTCTTAATTTTACGGGCGGTGCTGATGCTCCAGAGACTGACCTACATTCTGACGTGGCAGAATTCGCGACACCCGAAACAACGTTCGAGAAAGCCTCCTATTCAATATTTAAGTGTAAGCAGTTTGAAGAGTATCTCACCAAACACAACATCAAAGAGTTTGACCTGTGTGGAACCGACTACGACGCGTGCGTGTTGGCCACAGCCTTTGAAGCATTTGATCTGGTATACCAATTCACTATTTTGGATACACTCTGTTCAGTTTCTTTTATTCGCAACGATCTCATAGAGGCTGCTGAAAAGATTGTTGATCGTAATTTACGATCATGTCCCAGTCACGAACATCGCGACCGGTGGTAGTCCTCTAGTCTTCTGCTCGCCAACGTTTAAGTAGTCGCGATAGTCCAAGTGAAGTGATGAAAATCACAACTGACAACGCGAGGAACTTTGGATCAAACGCGTCAAACGACAA
>CALJTT010000013.1 GCA_937975855.1 Minisyncoccota bacterium
AAAGCTTTTGTGTTGATTTTGGCTGCCGTTCTAGTATTTGTCGTTCTCTTAGGTTGGTACGCTTTCTTGGTAGTCAAAAATGATTTCTCTTATGAGGTGCATTATGAACAACCTGATGGAACCAACATTATGTTACAGACAGAGGCTAGTCATCAGGAAAATTCTGGTTCTGCCGGTATAGAGGTTGCTGTCATAAATCACACAAACCACAGTGACGTTATGGAAGTTTTGGAAAGAAATCTATCCGCTGATGCGTACAACTTGAAAGAGGAGCATGAACCATACGAAGGTGAGAAGAGTCGATCTGTCCTAGTTTATGATCCCTCCATAATTGAGCAAATGGAAGCCATTAAAAAAGCTCTGCCGGGTATTCTGGTCTCTTCGTACGTGGCAGAAGAAGAAAGCGATCCAAAATTAACACTTTACGTGGGTACTGATCTCTTAGAATAATTTTATTTATGACACTAAAGAAACTAATGTTCGTGTTGCTGGCAATTTTTGCCGTTTGTGCAGCCATAATATTTTATGGATCCTCAACACCAAATGCCGAAACTCAACAAGCACTTTCCACAGCTGATTCTAAAGATTCAGATGGAGTCATGCTGACCGAAAAATTTAATTTGCCTGTCTTGGGCAGCGCACCATCGAAACTCGTCAAACATTCAATTCCTCTAAGTGAAATCAGGCCTGGATGTACTAGACAAGATTGCATTCCCTCAATTGATAATCCAAGATTTGTTGAGACTGATACCTTAACAAATATACTCGACGCAGAATCACTGGGAATAATTTTGCATGATGCGCAAAGGTTCTATCCATTTCCTATGCTAGAAACGCACGAAATCGTAAATGACGTTTTACCTAATGGACAAAGTGTAGCAGTCACATATTGCCCCTTGTGTGGTACAGGTATTGTTTTTGATCGTAGACTTGACGATGGCACAGTGGTGGAATTTGGCGTTTCTGGGATGCTGTGGCAATCAAACTTGCTTATGTATGATCGCGCAGCAAAAGTCGACGACAGGAATCTTTGGTCTCAAGTTCTGGGTAAAGCAGTCGTTGGGAATCGAACAGGGGAGGAGCTGAGAGTTATTCCAAGTGACATCATCACTTTTGCGCAATGGCTAGAACAAAATCCCAAAGGTATGACTTTGAATTCTGGAACTCCTAGGGATCCTTATAATGGAGACTACTACGGTACCGCACAGTACTTTGAACCAGACTTCGACGCAACAACTTCCTCGCTAGCACCGATGACTCGTGTCCATGGTGTGATTATTAACGGGCAACCAAAGGCATACGTATCAGATCAACTTTTTGATGGGATGACAGACATCGTTGCTGGTGAACGACTTTTTGTTGAAAGGAGTGCAACAGAAATTAGATTCCTGTTCTCTAATGCCGAAAACGGCGTGGCTCCTACAATAATTGAAGACGTCGAGGGGTTCTGGTTCTCGTGGTCAGCGGCTCACCCTGATACTGAACTTTGGACTGACAAGTAAGTATGACACGCTCGGGAATCTTAACTTTAATATTGCTCGGTTTAATATTACTAGCCGTTGGCTGGTTTGCTCAGAATGCGCTAACCAAACATAAGGAAGCCAACAGAACACCATCAGCCGCGGAGTTGAGTTTGGGGTTGGCTAGTACCTCGACAAAGTACACAGACCTTTCAGGAAATGCTGTTTCTATCGGACAAAGTGATGATGAATTACTTGTGATACATAGCTGGGCGACATGGGTACCCACCAGTCCACAATCTTTAAAAAATTTAGCCGCATTACAAGAAACTTACCGTGCCCAGGATGTAGAGATTATGGCCATCAATCGTTCCGAACCACGCTCAACCGCAACAGAATTTCTCAAGCGAATAGAGACAGGAGATCTAAAGATTGTAAATGACCAGGATGATTCTTTCTATAAAGCAATTGATGGTAAAACCATGCCCGAGACGATCATTTTCAGTAGGGAAGGAGACATTGTTTTCCACGTTAAAAAACCTTTGACGATGACTGAATTGGACTCGTACATAGACCGCGCTCTTAAACAGAACGTGGAGATAAAAAACTAGACAAAGTTAAATAATAGTAGTATAAAGTAAGTAGAGCTGAATGCTCTAAACAGCACCATCTTTAGTAAAAGGTGCACTCTCATCAAGAGAGTTAAAATATAAATTTTATGTTTAGAGCAATCGGGTACATTATTTTGCTCTGGGGTTTTGCAACTTTCTTCAATAGTTCGTTTGTCGCACTTGATCGCGCAGCTACCGAATCATTTCGGTTTATCGAAGCAGCAGCAATCGTGTCACAAAATGAGCTACAAAACCTTTAGAGAATTTTGAAGCCGGACATTTCGTCCGGCTTTGGTATTTTTGTGTATAATATGTTCATGTCATTGAGTCGCATCGTAGAGTACGTATTTTTCTTTTCACTTTTAGTCATTTCTGGCTATATGGTGTGGCTTATAACATCTCCTTTTCTTAGTGCTCTGGCACTGGCGGCAGTTATCGTTACTATTTCCAGTCCGCTGTATAACGCTTTGGTGCCTCGCATGCCCAGGAAGAATAAATCTTTAGCAGCCTTACTTTCAACCGTCATAGTGTTTGTTGTAGGAATTTTGCCGATAGTCATTGTGACTGGCTTGATCGTGAATGAAGCAGTCGATTTCTATCAAGACATTGACGGCGCTGAGCAAATCTCGCTCGGTGGGACAGTGCAGATGATTGAGACGCAAATTGCTCAGTTTGTGCCTGGATTTAAACTAGACCTAGCGGGGCAAATTGGCCTGGTTGCTGAGTGGTTTACAGGAAACATTGCCAGCATATTCGCCGGCACCATATCTACGTTTTTCCTATTTTTTATTGCGCTCATAGCATCGTTTTACTTTTTCCGTGATGGACACGAGTTGTTGCAACTTGTAATTAAAGCCAGCCCTTTACCTGATGAAGAGGACAAGGAAATTCTTGATCGGCTTGGTCGTGCGGTGCGGGCCGTTGCCACCGGGACACTTCTGGTTGCGATAATTCAAGGAACGCTGGTGGCAGTTGGGTTGCTCGTTGCTGGTGTAGACCGAGCGATCTTGCTTGGAGCACTAGCAGCCATAGGAGCGATGATTCCGGGCGTCGGGACAGGGATTGTAATGTTGCCGATTATTCTGGTCTTGTTCTTGACTGGAGATATGGTGACTGCAGTAGCGCTTTTAGCTTGGTCAGCAGCGATTGTTGGAACGGTTGATAATTTCCTCGGCCCATATTTGATGAGTCGTGGAAATAACATGCACCCATTCATTATTCTTATCTCGGTACTAGGTGGTCTATCATTGTTTGGACCTATAGGATTCCTGGTTGGGCCGGTGGTAGTAACTCTGTTTTTGGTTTTATTGGAGATATATAATCAATATATAGTACAAGATCAGCGCATAGCTGATTTTGATGACATTCATGATCCAACGCGAGCAAATTGAGTCTATACTGAGAATTAACGGGGTACCAAAAGATTCCCCAGACGAGCATATTCGAGCTGTCCTGTTGAGCGCAAAGTACCACCACGATGAAGTAGATACAGCCATAATGGTGCTGCGTCAGAACTCTGAAACAAAAGCGACTCATGTTGACGGACTCCACAAAGTCTTCCGCTCAGACGAAACTCTAAAGCCAGAGGAAATATCGAGACTTCTTGGTATCGAAGTTGATGCAAGTCATTTTCCAACGAACACACAGTTAGTAGAGGAGGGTAGTTCTGTAAATAGCTTTCTGGTCTGTTCCGTTTCCTTAGTTTTGATATTCTCTGGTATTTTCCTCCACATGTACATGAGTGGTATTGGTCCGTTTGCGGAATTTGCTGAAGCTGGTTCATAGGAAAATTTATAGACTTGCTTTTTGTTTTTGGCAAGCTATTATGACGAAATTAAATTATGTTTAACAAATTTGAATTAATAGGTGGGGCGGTATGTATCTGTTTGATGGCTGCTGCCATTTATCTAGTGCAGTTGCGAGACTTTGGACTCTCAGCCCAACAGCCGGCAACAGTAATTGAATCTTCAGGTTTGCAAGTTGTATCTGAGGCGCGACAGCCGAACCCCACAATAACTTCTACCGAAGAGACATCTAACGAAAACAAACTTATGAAAATCAATGACATTAAAGTAGGAGTAGGACAAGCAGCAGCCAATGGCGACATGGTCGCTGTTCATTATGTAGGACGTTTGCAAGATGGAACAGAATTCGACAACTCACACAAGCGAGGGGCTCCGATTGAATTCACTATCGGTGCTGGACAAGTTATAAAAGGTTGGGAAGAAGGTATCGACGGCATGCAGGTTGGGGGTGAACGAACATTAGTTATTCCACCTGAAAAAGCGTACGGTGATGCTGGAATTGGCCCAATCCCAGGTGGAGCAACACTGGTATTCACAGTCGAGCTTGTAGAGATCAAATAACTCATGAACAAGCCTCCTGTTTAGTTTGATGAATGAAGAAAGGAATGCAATGACTATTCTGAATTTAGTTCTCAATTTCGGGCCTAAACCAGGCCGAAATTGCTAGAACATGCGCGACATGGCTAAAAAACCCGTTACATTTGAGATAGTAAAAAGACAAGCAGGCACTCTTGGTCGAGCTGGTGTCATTCATACACCACACGGCGACATTGAAACACCTGCTTTTGTTGTAGTTGGCACAAAGGGAACAGTAAAGAGTCTTAAGGCCGAAGACATGCATGAGTATGTTGGCAACCAAGTTGCATTAGCTAACACCTATCACTTGTTCCTACAGCCTGGTGATGAAGTGGTTAAAGAGGCCGGTGGACTCCACAAGTTCTCAAACTGGAACATGCCAACCATAACTGACAGTGGGGGATTCCAAGTGTTCTCATTGGGTGCAGCCTTCGGGAAGGGTGTAACAAAATTCGCCCAAAACGCCGCCGAGGCTGACGCAGCAGCAGAAAAGACTGGTCTAAATGTCTACAGTAAAGAGCTGGCGTCTGAACATGGTCGCCTGTGTGTGATTGATGAGGAAGGTGTAACCTTCACCTCGCACCTAGATGGCAGTATGCACCGCTTTACTGCAGAGCGCAGTATAGAGATTCAGCACAATATTGGTGCGGACATCATCATCGCCTTTGACGAATGTACTAGCCCGACAGCTGATAAGGACTACCAAATCGAAGCAATGGACCGAACTCACCGCTGGGCAAAGCGCAGCATCTTGGCACACAAGGGAAGTTACGAGGCTCTCAAGAAGCAGGGTATCTACGGCGTGGTGCAGGGCGGCAGACATTTAGATTTGCGAACGCAGAGCGCTGCAGCTCTGGCAGCGATGGACTTTGACGGTTACGGTATTGGCGGAAGCTTTACCAAAGAAGATATGGGTGACGCCATTAGGGTTGTGAACGAAGTTCTGCCAGAAGACAAACCACGCCACTTACTAGGAATAGGTGAGCCTCGAGATATTGTCGAAGGCGTATCGCTTGGCTGTGATACCTTCGACTGTGTAGCTCCGACACGAATCGCTAGAACCGGCACTATTTACGAACGCACAAACGACGGTCACAAACGAATCAATTTAAATAACACAAAATACCAACGCGACTTCAGTAAGCCTGACGAATCGTGCGATTGCTACGTCTGTCAAAACTACACCAAAGCCTATTTGGCACACCTCTTCCGAGCTGGAGAAATGCTGGGCCCGCATTTAGCATCGCTGCATAACCTGTATTACATAGTGAATTTCACGAAGAGATTGAGGGAAGATATTTTACTTAGCTAATGATATAGTTCAAGCGTGAAATTCGACCTCTCCACAGACAAGACCCCAGCTGGTGATCAGCCGCAAGCCATCGAAACTTTGGTTAAGGGTATTAAATCTGGTTTGTCGCACCAGACTCTTTTGGGTGTGACTGGTTCGGGTAAAACTTTTACCGGCGCCAACGTTATTCAGCAAATAGGGAAGCCGACACTGGTTATTGCCCACAACAAAACGCTTGCGGCACAACTGGCCCAGGAATACCGGGATTTTTTCCCAAACAATGCAGTTCATTACTTTGTCTCATACTATGACTACTACCAACCAGAAGCGTACATGCCAACCAGTGACACGTATATTGAGAAAGAGTCGCAGATCAACGAAGAAATAGATCGCTTGCGACACGCCAGCACACAGGCGCTCCTGACGCGCGAAGACGTCATCATTGTCGCGTCAGTTTCGTGTATTTATGGATTGGGATCGCCAGCGCAGTACCTGAAGAAACATCTTAAGTTTGAACGTGGCTTTGAAACAACGCGAACAGAAATGCTACGTACGCTGGTGGACATGTATTTTGAACGCACAAATGCGGATCTTACTCCTGCACACTTTCGCGCTGTGGGAAACACGATAGAAATCATGCCAACGAACGAACGAGCAATCTACAGACTAGGTTTCACTGGAAATAAAATTTCCGCCATAACGAAAATCGACGGTGTGACTCGTGAGATCATTGAAGAACCAGAGGTTTTCTTTTTATTCCCAGCTAAGCACTTCGTCACTCCCGAGGACGAACGCAAAGTGGCGATTGAAGATATTAAATTGGAACTAGACGAGCAACTTAAGAAGTTCAAGAAACAAGGTGAGAAATTGCTAGAATCGGAACGATTAAAGCGTCGCACGCAGCAAGATCTCGCCATGATGCGCGAGATCGGATTTTGTAGCGGAATCGAAAACTACTCCAGACACTTTGACCGCCGTAAGCCAGGTGAAGCTCCCTACACCTTACTTTCATATTTCCCACACAAGCCAGACGGCACGCCAGATTTTCTGACAATTATTGATGAATCTCACGTAACTATTCCACAACTTAACGGTATGTACGCTGGCGACCGTTCTCGTAAGGACATGTTGGTGGAGCATGGATTTCGATTGCCTTCGGCTGTCGACAATCGACCTTTAAAATATGCTGAATTTGAAGAACGGATTGGACAGGTGATCTACACTACCGCGACACCAGGGAAGTTTGAACGAGCCAAGATGGAAGAATTAAAAGTGCCCATGGTTGAACAGATAATTCGTCCAACTGGCCTGATTGACCCTGAAATCGAAGTCCGCGGAATTGATGAGACTGCTAACTATCCTGGGCAAGTGAAGAATTTTATTCAAGAAGCACAGAAAATCATAAAGGGCGGCGCTCGAGTACTGACAACCACCCTAACCAAACAAATGGCTGAAGACTTGGCAGATTTCCTTGAGGAAAAGGGGATGAAGACCAAATACATTCATAGTGACGTGGATACAATCGAGCGGATTGAAATCCTAACTGATTTCCGTAAGGGAGTATTTGATTGTTTGGTGGGTGTTAACTTGCTGCGTGAGGGGCTCGACCTGCCTGAGGTAGAGCTGGTTGCAATTTTAGACGCTGACAAAGCAGGATTTTTGCGTAGCGAAACGGCGCTTATACAAACTATTGGACGAGCGGCTCGTAATGTTAATGGTCGAGTTGTGCTCTATGCTGAAGAAATTACTGATGCTCTCGAATACGCAATCACCGAAACTCACCGCCGCAGAGAGATTCAGGTTGCATACAACACAAAGCACGGTATTACTCCTAAAACAATCAAGAAAGAGATTAAATCTATCGCTGATCAAATGCGCTCCGATCACGAAGACACTGTCGACACTTTGTTAAAGGTAGATATGGAGTTGTTTAAAAAGAATCCTAAAAAAGTGCTTAAGGAAAAACGACGACAAATGGAAGAAGCTGTGTCGTTACTCGACTTTGAAACGGCTGCTATCATTCGTGACGAACTGGCTTATTTAGAATCGGTCAAAAAGTAATATGGCTGTGGGTTGTATCCGCTCTTGGTTTATTGCAGTGCTACACTTAAAACATGTCAATTCTCGAGGGTAAGCATGTTTTAGTAATCGGTGAAGAAACCGAACAGATTTCAAAAGTAGAAGCAGCCCTTATTACCTACGGCGCCACTATTACAACATCGGCTTGCGAAACTACAACTGTAGACTCGATTGTTTCTCAATGTGTTGATTTAGTCCTCATAAACCACATGCACGACGGCGTGCACTGCAGACACCTCTTGGAAAAACTAACCAATGATGGATTGTTAAATATTCCCGTTTTTGCCTTAGTTCAAAACGATCAGGTTCATATCAAAGAAGCTTTTGTTCTAGGGGCTTCAGATTTTATTACTCCTTATGAAGATGTTCATACTGTTGTGGAAAAAATGCGCAGTTTGCTAGGAGGAGCTGGAGACCAAACAAAGAATTCAGCTATCGATATAACGCCTAAAAGTGTCGACACGAAGTCAGGAACACGAGTCTTTGCAATAGAGGACGACCCTTTGTTGCGGAATCTGCTGTCAGTCCGATTTGAGAAGGCTGGATTGCCATTTGCCATTGCAGAGGATGGAATTGACATCATCGATAAACTCAAAGAGTTCCAACCGCAAATTATAATATTGGACTTAAAGCTTCCAAAGAAAGACGGATTTGAAGTTTTACAAGAGATTAAAAATTCGTCAGTTAAGGATGTTCCTGTTGTCATATTCTCTAATAACGATAGTCCGTCTGACCGAGAGCAGGCCAAAAACCTAGGCGCTGTTGCCTTCTTTGTAAAAGCATTGACTGACTTGTCCGAGATGGTTCAAGTGATAGAAAAATTCGCTAAAAAATAGTCTGTGTACAGGTTGGCTGAAAATTGGCAAATCCTTTGTATAATAGGAACAGCGTATGCCTACTACTCGAAAAAAGACTGCAGTCAAAGCCAAACCAAAAACTACCGCCCGTGCTAAAACTGCTGTAAAAAAATCTAAAACGGCTGTTACTAAATCACCCAAAAAGACTGAGGTGAAGCGTAAACCTGGTGCAGTCACTAAAAAGAAGAGAGTGACAGTTAAAGCTGACGTCACAGAAAAAGTTCAGATTACGTTGCCAAACCGTGTTCCAGTGCGACTACAGGAGAAGGTACTTGTCCTTGCGACCACCTTTGAACGCGACATGTACAAGCCGTTACTTTCGCTCAGTCGGGTGGCAGGTGTTTGCTTTATAGCTATAGGCGCTACGCTAGCGGCGGGTGTTATGAACGACAGTTCCGTGGGGGACTGTACGAATTGTAGTGCCAACATAATTGCGGCAACAGAAGTTGGTGTAGAAAGTCTTTCTTTGACACCGTTAACACAAATACCTAATGAAGTTTCTGACAAAACAACACTGCCATTTGAAATTAAAGGCGCTGAGAATGTTAACGCATTTCTAAATAAACCTGGCGCAAACGGGCAAATTGAGTCTATTTCTTTGAGAGTTCGAGATCTTGGGAACGCCAAGTATGAAATTACAATCAACCCTGCGGATGTTGAAGTTGACGAATACAAACTTTTAATCAGAGCCAAATCAAGCTTTTCTGGCGAATTTGAACAGTTCTCTACTCGCATTAAAGTTGGATCTGTAGATATTCCTCTAGATGTTGACCCTGCTCTAGGCGATCACGTTGACGAGGTTGAAGTAATAGAGGTTGTTGAAGATGATGGTGCCATAGAGGAACCTGATGATGTAGCTGTTGATGAGGAAGTCGACCTGGCAACTACGACTGAAGATTTTCTCGATCCTGAACCCGTAGTCACTGAAGTGCCTACCAAGGAAAATCCGCCTTCTGTAAATACAGGTCTGGTAATTAGTAGTCCGGAAATGATCTCGGGTGTAAGTTTAGTTTCTTTCGAACTAGATGTTCCTGCCGAAAGAATTAGATTTTTTGTCAGATCTGTCCAAAATGCCGATGCGCAATTTGTGGGTCAGGCTTCCTTTACCGATCGTGGACTGAAACTGAATACCTATAATCTACCCAACGGCGTCTACGTTCTGTACGCTAACGCCATTCTAGAGGAGGCGGATCTAGTCAGAAGCAACTCAGTCATCATACGAGTCTTTAACGCTGAAGCTGAAAGTCAGGTATCAGACGAAGCTACTGAGCAAAGAGAACTGTTAGATGTAACTGGGGCTTTTGTTGAAGAAACTTTGGAAACTTCCACTTCAACCGAAATAACTCCGGTCGCTCGACTTGTAAACAATAAGTTTGAAGCTGACAAAGTAACGCTGAAAGAGCTTTTTACCGCATATTCCGCAGCAAAACAAACAGATGATCCCAACATTGTGCAGGCGGCCAAAGAATCCATTTCACAATATTCAGATAAAGTAGTTAACGACAGTTTGGATGACGAAGACAGTAAATACATAGCTGGCGAAGTTGAAGTTGAATTATCCGAAAGGTTTGCAAAATTCCAAAGTAAGATCAACGAGTTTGAGGAAATTAGACGCGAAAGGATGGAGGAAGATTCTTCGATCGACAGTGACTCTGATGGCATTTCTGACGTTGACGAAAGAATAATTTATAAAACTGACCCCAATAACGCAGACTCAGACGGCGATGGGTTTACTGATGGAGCAGAGATCGTTCGTGGGTATGACCCAGTTAACGCAGCCGTTGAGGCAAAAATAAACTACCAGAACCCAAAGGAAACCATAGGACTTGAAAGCGACAAGATTGTGTTGAACTCAGTCAAGCCAGAAACTGTCCTTGCCAACGCGTCGACTAGCGCAGAACTGCATACTGTAATAGCAGGTAAAGCTTTACCAAATAGTTTCGTTACTCTATATATCTTCAGCACCCCGACTGTTGTGACTGTACGAACTGATGACACTGGCGCGTTTGAGTATATTTTCACCAAAGAACTAGAGGATGGTAGTCATCAAGTCTTCGCTGCTATTACTGACAATGCTGGTGAGATCATTAGTCAAAGTAATAGTTTAAGTTTTGTGAAGGAAGCTCAAGCGTTCTCATTTGACACAGCAGAAGCCTCAGGTGCTCAGATACCATTAACTCCTGTTTATGAAGAGGAGGGATTCAATATCTACCAAATTACTGTCGGCATGTCTGTCTTTGCCCTGGGCGTGCTGCTAATCATGCTAGGAATGGGGTTAAGAGTAAATAGACCAACAACTGAGCAAGTGCTGAGCAAAGATTAATTTATTGTGTCAAACTTTCTGTACTTAATAGAGCGTGGCATTAAGCGTTTGGCATCAAATACCAAACTGTTGTTTCTGACTGCAGTTTTGTTCATTTTCCCGTTATTGTTTATCCTTGTATTAGAGAGTTTCTACAACATCTCGGAATCAATGGTGCAAAGAGCTGAAAGACAGGGTGTTAACGCTATGCACGATACTGTGCAGGTCGTCTTGCAAGAGAGTGAAAGGACGGTCTCTGATGTGCTACTTAAACTACAGCGAAATAATGAGGACGTAACGCAGTTTAATATTCTGCAGAGCACCGATTCCTCCGAGGTGATGGTGATTGCCTCTAGCAATTTGGCTGAAATAGGAGCAACTACATCGATGAACACTACCCTGAGACTAGGAAGTGTTACTCCAGGAGTTACTTTTGAAATAGACACCGTGATCAATGACGTGCCAACTGTGCAGGCTATCCGTTATCTAAAAGCTAGCGAGGGTGATCTTTACATTTTTTCGGAACACTCTAGAGACACGACCTATGAAATTTTAGAGCAGCGAAAGCAGAATGCTTACTTGCTGCTAACGCTGCTATTTCTATTCATGATTGGCTTGGCTTACTGGATCAATAAACAAACGAACTGGCAAAATAAATTTGAAACTTTAGAAAGCTCTTTGAAAGAACGGGATCTGTTTATTAATATGATCGCCCACGAGTTCAGAACGCCTTTGACAGCAATAAAAGGGTACGCAAGTTTCCTTACAGAATCTGAGGCTGTCAGCAAAGAAGACAGTCGATTTGCCAGCATCATTAACGACTCAGCCCAAAGACTTGTTCTATTAGTAAATGATTTCCTTGAAGTGGCCCGCATTCAATCAGGGAAAATGGATCTTGACTTAAAGGTTATTGACGTACGAGATGTATTACAAGAGGTTGTTAATTCTCTGCAAGGAAAAGCTGGAGAGAAGAACCTTGAGCTAGTCTATACAAGAGCGCTGAAGCCTCAGTATCTCAAGATGGATCGCAATCGACTAATTCAGATTTTGACCAACATTGCCAGTAACGCAATCAAATATACCGACGAAGGCGTAGTAGAGATAACTTGTGATTTTGACAGGTCGGGAGCCACTATCAGAATTAAGGACACTGGGATGGGGATCAGTATTGAAGATCAAGCCAAACTCTTCCGACCATTCTCACGTGTTGGCGGCGTGGAAGAAACGACTACAACCGGAACTGGACTTGGCATGTGGATCACCAAACATCTGGTTGAAATGTTGCAAGGCACAATTGCGGTCGAGTCTATTCAAGGAATCGGAACACACATTGTGATCAAATTCAAGCGTACAAACTAGCGAATGAAGGTAAAGGCATCTATACTTGACTGTTACATATGAGCGAGAAAAAAAAGAAAGAAAAATCCAGCAAGGTCACATGGCACAGCAGCGCCAAAGAGGTTGATAAAATCGTAGTTCGTGGCGCTCGCACTCACAACCTGAAGGATATTGACGTGTCCATGCCAAGAGGCAAGATGATCGCCATTACTGGCCCATCTGGATCGGGAAAGTCTTCGTTGGCGTTTGATACTATTTTTGCTGAAGGGCAAAGAAGGTACGTTGAGAGTCTTTCACCATATGCGCGTCAATTTTTAAATAAGATGCAAAAACCCGATGTTGACGAAATATCAGGCCTTTCGCCAGCCATTTCAATCGATCAGAAGTCTGCCAGTCGAAATCCCCGCTCAACAGTTGCGACCATCACCGAAATTTATGACTATTTGCGAATCGTTTACGCTCGCATCGGGCAGCCTTACTGTCTAGATGCTGATGTGCCAATTCAAAAACTTTCTCAGGATGAAATTTTAAGTATCGTTCTAAAGTCAATCGAAGACAAGGAAGTTAAGAACGCACAGAAGGAAGAGAAGGTGATGGGAATTCAGGTGACCAAAGGTCGTGTTTCAATATTTGCTCCGGTTGTTGTGGGTAGAAAGGGGGAATATTACCAGCTTCTATATGACTTGCTCGGCAAGGGGTATGAGACTGTTAAAATCGATGGTCAAATCAAGCAGCTGCGCGACAAGATCGAACTTACTAAAACAAAACGACACGATATCGACGTGCTGGTAGATGAGATCTACGTTAGTGAATTTACAGACGATCCAAAAGGCTCGCGTGAACGTCTATCTGAAGCGGTTGAGCTTGCATTAACAACAGCAAACGGTTTGGTTAAAATCGAAAGCCCGAATGGTGAAGAGCGGACTCTCTCAGCAAAGTTCATTTGCCCAGTCGACGGCTCAAGCTTTCCTGAAGTCGAACCACGTTTGTTCTCTTTCAATTCACCTTATGGTGCATGTCCAGAGTGCAACGGACTAGGCGTTGTCGGAATTTTTCAGTCAGACGATTGTGGTTCGTGTAAGGGGGCGAGATTACGTCCAGAAGCGATGCGCGTATATCTTGGTGGTGATGGCAAGACGACTCTTGGGTCTAACATTGTTGACTTCACCAACCTGACCGTTGCAGAAGCTGTTGATTTTATTTCCAACCTCAAACTCACAAAGAAAGAGGAGGAAATAGCCTGGCCAGCCCTGCGCGAAGTGATAGACAGACTAGACTTTATGAAAGATGTCGGCATCGAATACCTAACTCTCAACCGTCGAGCCAACACTCTTTCTGGCGGTGAGGCGCAGCGTATTCGTTTGGCGTCACAGTTGGGGTCAGGACTCGTTGGAGCGCTGTATGTACTAGATGAACCAACAATTGGTCTGCATCAACGTGATAATGACAAGTTGATCAAAACTTTGCAGGAGCTGCGCGATCTTGGCAACACTATTCTGGTTGTAGAACACGATGAGGATACAATTTTAGCGGCTGACTTTCTGATCGAGATCGGTCCTGGTGCTGGTGTGCATGGTGGCGAAGTAATCGTTGCTGACTATATGGATCCTTTATTGAAGTCTAAAGAGAATGAATCAGGATCAGTTACGCTTGCCTATTTGCGTGGAGACAAGAAGATTGAAACTCCTGAAAGAAGAACTGCCGAGAAGGGTAAGATCCAGATCAAGGGCGGCAAAGCCTTTAATATCAAGAACCTGAACATCGATATCCCGCTCGGCAAGCTTATCTGCGTCACCGGAGTGTCCGGTTCTGGTAAGTCTACGTTCATGTATGAAATTCTGCACAAGAACTTGCAAGGTAGATTGGAGAAGCGACATCGCACCGCCAAGATTTACAACTGTAAAAGCATCACCGGTACCGAATACTTAGGTCGCCAGGTTCTGATCGATCAGTCGCCAATCGGACGCACGCCAAGGTCAAATCCAGCAACATACACTGGCGCATTTACACATATACGCGATCTATTTGCCGCCACCAGTGAAGCACGTGCTCGTGGATGGAAACCTGGGCGATTTAGTTTCAACGTAAAGGGCGGTCGGTGCGAAACTTGCCAAGGGAACGGGATGATTGCTGTAGAGATGCACTTTCTGCCGACAGTGTACGTAACTTGCGATGTTTGTGACGGAAAACGCTTTACAAAAGAAACGTTGGAAGTTACCTACAAAGGAAAAAATATATACGAAGTGTTGCATCTGAATATCGAAGAAGGATATGAATTTTACAAAGACGTACCAGCCATTGCAGAACGACTCCGAGCACTGCTAGACGTAGGTTTGGGGTATTTGAGTCTAGGGCAAAGCGCGACAACATTGTCTGGCGGGGAGGCACAACGTGTAAAGATCGCCTCTGAACTGTACCGACCTCATACCCTTAAGACAATCTATCTATTGGACGAACCTACAATCGGACTGCATTACGAAGACGTAAAAAAGTTAATCGAGATTCTGCAGCAGCTGGTTAACCGTGGAAACACGGTGATGGTAATCGAACATAACTTGGATCTAGTCAAAAGCGCTGATTATGTTATTGATATCGGACCCGAAGGAGGTGCTGGGGGAGGAAGTGTCGTAGCCAAAGGAACCCCAGAAGAAATTGCCGAGGTCGACAAGTCACACACTGGCAGGTATTTAAAGAAGGTTCTATAATTGATTCATGATCGAGAGACCTTCCAAAAAAACTGAGCACGATTCAAGATCTCCATTTTCTGCTTTACCAAAATTCAATGTTGAGGTGGGGGGCTATCATCATTCAAATGCACTCAAAGCCGCTTTAGAAATTGAAGACTTTGAATTCAAAGACCCTGCTGCAGAAAAAATGCTGAAGGCAATTCCACTCGTTAACCCACGAGATCTTGCAGATTCTGAATTAATTCTTGCCTCCCAGCAAGATCTCCTGCTTTCAAAAAACGATGTATCAGAAGGTTTTTTCTTGGCTGCAGAAGGTAAGTTTGGATTAGAGCTATGTGAACCTCTTCACGCTTTGGAATGCCTGCGTACTGGCCAACTTCCCACTGATGAATCACCTATTTACGTAGCAATGTCAGCACTTGGAAATGAATCAATTTTTGCTTTTTACGAGAATCAGATCTCAGCTGTAAGTAGTGATTATATAAATAGATCCGGGGCTAATGACAGATGGCTCTTTCTTGCTCCAGAAAATTCTTTAGATTCGAACTAGCATAATTCTAATACCCTGAATGAATACACAGGATTTAAAAAAGTTAAAGTTGCCCGACACACCTGGCGTCTACTTCTTCCTTGGACCTAGGAAGGAAATTTTTTATATCGGAAAGGCGACTAGCTTGCGCAACCGCGTGCGTAGTTATTTTACTAGTGATATTAAAGAAAAGCGTTCGGAATGGATCGAACAAATGGTGGAGCGAGCTAAGACTGTCGAATGGACGGAGACTGACAGTGTTCTAGAGGCGCTGATTCTGGAAACCAACCTTATCCGTACCCACAAACCACACTACAATACACGCAGTAAAGATGACAAATCATACAATCATTTGGTCATAACCAACGAAGAATGGCCCAGGGTGCTGGTTGTGCGTGGTAAAGATCTAACTGAGCAGTTTGAGGAAGACGAAATTAAATACGAGTTTGGCCCTTTCCCGAGTGGAATGCTGTTTCGCGAGGCACTAAAGATTGTTAGGCGTTTATTTAAATTCTACGATACGAAAAAACCGGTAGGAAAAGAAGCGAGTAAGGTTATAAAGGGAAAAATAGACTTTAACCGGCAGATCGGATTGTACCCGAACGAAGATAATAAAATTGAATACACGAAAACCATAAAGCACATTCGCTTGTTCTTTGAAGGCAAAAAAGAAAAAATCATCACAGAATTAGAAAAAGAAATGATGCAGTTTGCCAAAGCGGAAAAGTTTGAAGAGGCAAATATCCTAAAGAAGCGCATATTCGCTCTACAGCATATACAGGACATATCTCTAATCAAGGATGACAGCAGAGTTTATCGTGACGAAAAACGC
>CALJTT010000014.1 GCA_937975855.1 Minisyncoccota bacterium
TCCAAGCGACTGTAGTCCAGTTTCTTTATTTTCGCTTAGTCCGATGTCGAGCACTTCGTCCATTGCTAACAGCGTCCCGGCTTTGACCGAGTTTTCAATTTTGTCGTCTTTAACCATTTCCCACATCACGGCGATCGCGCCCGGAGTATCTAGGTCGTTGGCCAAGTGGTCGTCAAATCTATCTAGATATTTTTTGTCTGGAGGCGAAGCTTTTTGTTTGTAGTCTTCAAACATGTGGCGCTTGAGACGGTACAATGCTGCTTTTGAGGCTTCGAGTGCTTCCCACGAGAAATTCACTGGTGAGCGATAGTGTGCAGTCAGTAACCAATAACGATAGTCGTCGCCAGCAAAACCACGGTCTAGTACATGACGCAGGTTGATGGCGTTGCCTTTAGATTTCGCGATTTTCTGTCCGTTGTCGATGTTGATGAAGGCGTTGTGTAGCCAGTATTTAACAAAGGGCCGGCCGGTGGCGCATTCACACTGGGCAATCTCAGCGTTGTGGTGTGTGTATTGTAAATCTTCGCCACCAGTGTGGATCTCGATTGATTTGCCTAGAGTCGCCAAAGCCATGGCAGAACATTCGATATGCCAACCAGGAAAGCCTTTGCCCCAGCTGCTGTCCCAGCCTAAATCCGCTTTCTTCCAGACAGCAAAATCTGCCGGGTGTTTTTTCTCGGTGTTGACCTCGACCCGGGCGCCGCTTCTGATCTGATCAAGATTGATGTTGCCGAGCGTCCCATAAGCAGGGAACTTCTCGATATCAAAATATACTCCATCGGACGTTTCGTAGGTGTAGCCTTTACCCTCGAGAGTTTTGATTAACTTAATCTGGCTGCCGACGTGTTCACTGGCTCGAGCCCAGGTAGTGGGAGCTAATATGTTGAGCGCTTCTAGGTCTAATTTAAACGCATCGATGTATTGATCGGCCAATTCTTTCATTCCTTCAAGCGTCACGGGCAGACCTTCACGTTTGAGTCCGCGCATCATTTTGTCTTCGCCAGCGTCTCCGTCGTCCGATAGGTGACCAAAGTCAGTCAGGTTCATCGTGTGCTGCACCTGGTATCCGTTGCGAATTAGTACTCGCTTGGTGATGTCCGCTGCCAGAAAGGCTCGCAAGTTACCAATGTGAATGTAGTCATATACCGTCGGTCCACAAGAGTACATTTTTACGTCATTACCTTTGAGCGGTACAAAAATTTCATCCAGCTTTGTGGCTGTGTTGTAGAGTTTGATTTCTCGTAGTGGGGCAGGGGTCGTGCCAAATAAATTACCAAGCATAGTGTCTGATAGTGTAGCAGGTTTTGCGCAAAATTGATTCTTGCCGTAATTATTTGTCCCGCTGCACGTACCATGTAATAATGACCAACATGCAACGTTTTTTGGGATATTCACTCGCTCTTATTTTGGCTGTAGGAACCTTCTTTTCTGGTGTCCAATTTGGACAGGGTTCAGCCGGACAGGGACAACTGGCTTCGATTTTTAGTATTTTTGCGGCCGAGCCAGAGGTGGCCAGTCCAACTAGTCTCGACGAGTTCTGGGAAGTCTGGAACCTGCTTGATGATAAGTTTGCCGCTGGCACAACATCACAGCAAATCACAGACGAAGAAAAAGTTCGTGGCGCAATTGATGGTCTGGTAAAGACTTACGGCGACCCTTACACGGTCTACTTCCCACCGGCAGATGCTGAGAGTTTCTCAGCAGACATTTCTGGTGAGTTTAGTGGTGTCGGGATGGAGGTTGGCATTCGTGACAACTACATTACCGTCATTGCTCCATTGCCCGAGACACCAGCTATGAACGCTGGCCTGTTGGCAGGTGACGTGATCACAGCCATCGATGGCCAGTCGACACAGGGAATGCGCATCGACGCAGCTGTCGACCTGATCCGCGGTCCCAAAGGGTCTGAGGTAGTTATAACTATATTTAGAGAAGGAGCAGCCGAATTCCAGGACATCAGTGTTATTCGCGACACCATCGCCATTCCAACTGTAGCGACCGAGCAAGTGGGTGACGTGTTTGTCATCCAGGTGTACAGCTTTAATGCGATCGCCCAGGCAAAGGTTAGCGAAGCCTTGAGCAGCTTCCTCACCAGTGGTGCCAGCAAACTGGTTATTGACGTGCGGGGCAACCCTGGCGGATTCCTCGAGAGTGCCGTTGGCATCTCTAGTCTCTTCCTGCCAGCCGGCAAGGTCGTGGTGCAAGAGTCATTTATGGACAAGAGCCAAAACGACACATTCCGTAGTTACGGACAGGCCTTTAGAACATTTACTCCCGACAATCTAGTGGTCTTGGTAGACGGCGGTTCGGCGTCTGCTTCAGAGATTCTGGCTGGCGCACTGCAAGATCACCAGGTAGCGACGGTCATTGGTTCACAAACGTTTGGTAAGGGTTCTGTGCAGGAGCTGGTCGAGTTGTCTGACGGGTCTTCGGTTAAAATTACTGTTGCTCGGTGGCTAACACCAAACGGCACTTCGATCTCAGAGGGAGGTTTGACGCCTGATATTGTCATTGGCCGCTCACCAGATCAGTTCATCGCAGGTGAAGATCCACAGCAGGCCGCAGCAGTTCGATTTTTGAATGGAGAAGAAGTAGAAAGCGAAGTGTCGCCAGATGATTTGTTTTCAAACGCCAGTAGTACAAAAGCTGCTGGAGAGTAGAGCTTATATCTGGTAGTATGCTCGCAATTGATAGACCGTAATGAAACTAGTATGAAAGTGATTCTCTTGCAAGACGTGGCCAAAATTGGCAAAAAGGGTGAAGTAGCAGACGTGCCAAATGGCTACGCTATGAACAGTTTGGTTCCTAGTGGAAAGGCAATGGCGGCAACCGGAGGTAATTTAAAACAAGCACAAGCCAAAGCGGCAGCTATGGCCGTTGGAGTAGCTGACAGTGCAGCCGCTTTTGACGAAGCTAAGGCAATGTTGACAAAAACTTCTCCTCGGATTGAAGCAGCAATGAACGACCAAGATCACATGTTTGAAGCGGTTAGTGCTGACGCGGTTGTGGCAGCTGCAGCAGTTGTGGGAGCAACTATCACAGCAGACATGGTCAAGTTTGCAGAACCAATTAAAGCAGCTGGTGAACACGAAGTTGCTCTGGTGTCGGGAGACCAGCACGGAACTTTTACACTTATTGTTAGTAAAACTGCCTAAGTATGGACGAGCAAATGAAAAAATCCTTCTCAACGATTCTTACATTACTAGCTATCTGTGGAGCGTTGGTTTTCCTAATGGCTTACTGGCTAGGAGGAAGTTCTCCAGACAACAGTGCGCTGTCTACTATCGACGGGGAAGAGTTGACGATAGACACTCCTTTGGAGGTCAACGAACAAGCACCTTACGAACCTACTGCTAATACAAATAATATGAATCCAATCGCAGCTGTCACTACCAACTATGGTGTGATCGAAATCGAACTGTTTGACGAAGCAATGCCAATCACAGCCGGCAACTTTATGAAGCTAGCGCGCGAAGGTTTTTACGACCAGACAAAGTTTCATCGTGTTATCGATGGCTTTATGATCCAAGGAGGTGACCCGCTTACCAAAACTGACGAGACTCTGCGTTACGGCACAGGCGGGCCAGGGTACTCTATCCCAGACGAACATATAGCAGGAGAAAAGCTAACTAACGTACGTGGGACTATTTCAATGGCTAACAGTGGACCTGAAAGTGGCGGTAGTCAGTTCTTCATCAACCTGGCAGACAACACTAACCTCGACTTTAACCAGGCGCCACTTAGTTCAAAGCACCCAGTGTTTGGACAGGTTGTCGGCGGTATGGATGTTGTAGAAACAATCGGAAAGGTATCAACCGGACCAAGTGATCAGCCGATCGAACCAGTGGTTGTAGAGAGTGTAGTGATACGAGAAGGTTAAGTTAAGTAAAGAACTAAAAACAAAAGCGACGAGCCATTGGCTCGTCGCTTTTGTTTTTTGTCTGTGACTACGCAGTTGCTGGTAGTACGTCGACTGCTTTTTTGCTCACTCTTTGACCTGTGAACGTAATCTTCCGCTTGTTGCGGAATGAGACAACACCATCAGTCATTGCAAAGATCGTGTGATCTTTGGCAACCTTAACTCCTTTGCCTGGTTCAATTTTTGTTCCGCGTTGGCGGACGATGATTTCGCCGGTCCTCACCATTTGACCGTCTGCACGCTTGACCCCCAAATATTTTGGTTGAGAGTCGCGCAGGTTTTTTGCTGTTCCAGCGGCTTTCTTTTTTGCCATAACCTGTATTTAATTAATTGGTGTTAAAATATAACGGCAAGAGTATACGATGTATGAGTAACAGAATCAAGTCTTGGATAGGCAATATTGTGAAATCTGACAAATCTTTTTTTGCTGTTGTTGTGTTACTGATTGGAATAACGGCCTATGGACTAGGTCTGGAGGCCGGTAAGTTAGACGAGCTAACCAAGCGCTCCGCTCAACCAGCGATAGTATTCAATGCTGCCCCTGATGATGGTGTACCTAACGAAGGAATTGTAGTAGTCGCCAGCCGTGGCGGCACAAAGTATCATCGACCAAACTGCCCAGGCGCAGACACAATCAAGGGTACAAATCTGATCGAGTTCGCCTCAATCGATCTAGCTCGAGCCGCAGGGTATTTGCCAGCAGGAAATTGTAGGGGATTGGAGTAGAGAATATTTGTCAATGGTATACTTTTCTCAATGTTAATTCTCGACACTGAATGCTCTGGCCTTCGTCCAGAACGGCACTCGATTCTTTCGATTGGGGCCCTTGATTTTCGTAATCCTGACAATCGGTTTTATGGTGAGTGCCACGTGTGGGATGGGGCGGAGATTATGCCCGACGCGCTTGAGGTCAACGGATTTACCCAAGAACAGGCAACTGACGTTAACAAGCAGTCTGAGGCAGAGCTGGTTGCGTCGTTTCTGGAATGGTCAAATGAATTGCCCGAGCGCACGCTGGTTGCGCAGAATATTGCCTACGACAAGGGTATGTTGGCTGCCGCGGCCGAGCGTGCCAAATTAAACTGGAACTTTGCTTATCGAACTGTTGACGTTCACACGCTGTGTTGGATGCATATGGTAAAAGCTAACGGTGTGCCTCCTGTAGATGAGGCACATAAACGCAGCATGCTTAACTCAAAAGCGATTTTAAATTACTGCGGCTTGGAGAAAGAGCCTGACCCGCACAATGCTTTAACCGGTGCTCTTTGGCACGCCGAGGTGACGTCACGCTTGCTGTACGACAAGAAACTCCTTCCTGAGTTTGAGCAGTTTGCTATACCTTGGTTGTAGTTTATGAGGCACGTATATTTTTGGTCAGCGAATATCGTTTTCTTGGGACATGTTTTGCTTGGTGTTTTTTACGTGGTGGGGTGGTACTTCGAGGAATGGCAAACCATATATGTGGCAGTTTTGTCTGCACAAGTTGCTTCATGGGTGCTGTTGAGCCAGTGTCCGATATCTTATTGTGAGTTCTGGTTGCGCAGTCGCTACAGCGACGAGGTGGACACTGAAACCGAAATAATCCAACATTACTTTCAAAAGATTACTAACGTTCAGTTGAGTCCAAAATTTGTTTTTTATGCCGGGCTGACTGCGCAGTTGTCGTTGCTAGCTTTAGCTATTTTATTCTAGAGGATAAATTAGGAACGCTCTTGGGCACCAGTGATACAATGTCACCATGATAATGGATAAACGACGACGTACACCAAAGAAGGACAAAAAAGTTACTGGTAAAGCAGGCGCAACAAATTGCCGAATCGTCAGTGAATTGCTGGACCCAGAAAGCACACAAGGCGACGCCGTGCAAAGCTGGCGTGTGTTTCGCATCATGTCTGAATTCGTTCAGGGATTTGAACTATTGCGTGATCATGGTCTAGCGGCCACATTCTGGGGGAGTGCGCGTCTACAGCCTGACAACAAGTATTACCAGGCAGCAGAAGAGCTAGCTGCCAAACTCGCCAAGAAAGACTTTTCGATCATCTCTGGTGGAGGGCCAGGTATTATGGAAGCCTCAAACGTTGGAGCGTTCAAGGTCGGCGGCAAGTCAGTCGGTCTAAACATCCAACTTCCGTTCGAGCAAAAACTCAACCCTTACACCAACCAGTCACTTAACTTTGACTTCTTCTTTTCACGTAAAGTGATGCTGACTTTTGCGTCCGAGGTTTACGTTTATTTCCCGGGAGGGTTCGGAACACTCGACGAATTCTTTGAAATTGTTACACTCATTCAGACTAAGAAAATTGAACCAGTTCCAATTGTGCTTTATGGTAAGGAGTATTGGGAGCCGTTCATCAAGATCTTTAAAGAAGATTTGCTAGAGAAGCACGAAACCATCAGTAAGGAAGATCTTGAATTATTCCATCTGGTAGACAGTGTTGACGAAGCAATGAAATACATCACAAAAGAAGTGAAGAAGATTAAAAACGTCCGACAAGTCTAATAAATTAACACATGTACTTTTCTTACTTTGATACGGAAATAGATGACGAAAAGCAGGTTGAAAGGGAAGTCAAGAAGTTAAGCAAGTACCGTAGTCACGTCTCCGACGTGATAGCAGATCATGATGCCTCACAACCAGAGTACTCACTGTCGCATTTGGCAGACCCAGGTCTGTACGACACGTTAGAGGAACTAAAGAAACAATTCAAAGGTGTTAAGCACGTGATTGTGGTTGGAATTGGTGGGTCAAATCTTGGCGTGGAAGCGATTCATGAAGTGCTGGATGACGGCAAGGTTACACTCCACAGTCTCGACACTATCGCCCCGTACCAAATCGAGCGTTTGCTGAACCAGCTGAAGCCTGTTCGTAGCGCCAAGCAAGTTGCAGTGTGTGTGATCAGTAAGTCTGGTGGTACAGCTGAGACTATGGTTAATGCAGGTGTTCTACTTGACGCACTGGAAAAGAAATTCAAAAAAGCGATCTACAAACAAACAATCTTCGTCGGAAATGGAAACACTGACTTTGTGAAGTCAGGTAAGCGTTTGGGCGTTCATTGTATTCAGATGCCAGAAATCGTCGGTGGTCGATATTCTGTTGGAACAGAAGTAGGCTTTGTTCCGTTGATGCTTCTTGGTCACCCAGTCGACGACATCATGGCTGGAATGCTAGACGCCAGTGGGGAAGAGTCCGAACCAATTGCTGCTGAGTGCGCAGCTCGGATAGCAATTTACGCAAAGAAGGGATATGCACATTACAACTTCTTTGCGTTCGAGCCTCGACTGTACAAACTAGGAGCTTGGTATCGTCAGTTGCAGGCAGAAAGTCTCGGCAAAGCAACAACCCGCAGTGGCAAAGAGATGACCAAAGGGTTTGTGCCTACAGTTACAACTGCAGTCGAGCTTCATTCGGTCGGACAGCTATATATGAGTGGCTTTAGTGGTGTGTATACAGACTTTGTTACTTTCGACGATCAGAACTGTGATTACAAAATCCCCAACAAGGGTGTTGCCAAGAAGTACGGAAAGTTCAGTATGCAGGAAGTCGCTACAGGGATCTATGGTGGTGTGATCGCTGCCTATCAAGAACAATCGCTACCGTACCGATCGACGATCTTTACCGAAGACTTGCCTTACAGCCTTGGGCTATTTATGGGAATGCGTATGTTGGAGATTATGTATGCTGCTGAACTACTGGATGTCAACGCCTTCGACCAGCCAAGTGTAGAGTTATACAAGGATAAAACTCGCGCTATTCTAAAGGTCTAGTTTATGGAATCACTTCTCCCGCTCTTAATCTTCGGCTTTATTGCTTATAGTTGGATAAAGAAAATAAGTGATTTTACTAATAAACAACAAACAAAAGTCGGTGGTGAAAAAGTGCACGATCCACAAGAGTTGATCAAGCAATTTTTTGCTGGACAGTCAGGACCAAAATTCAATATTCCCAAGCAACAATCTTTATCTTTAACTGAAAGCAATTCAGACGATTTATTCTCAGAAGACAAATGGCGTCGACAGTTGTTGTTAGTGTCTCTTACTATCGGTGCGATTTATTTGTTATATTTAATACTAATATGACATACATAGTATTCGACATCGGCGGAACGAAAACGCGCATTGCAACTTCTAGCGATTTAAAAAAACTAGACGAAGTTAAATCTTTCCATACACCCCCTACATTCAAGGCGGGAATAAAAGATATGGTGGAGATCATAAAAGGAATGACAGACAACGTCGAAGCTATGGCTGGCGGAATCCGTGGCCTAATGAACGAAGAGCACACAGGAATAACCAATGACGGCAAGCTAACTAATTGGGCTGGAGAAGATATTTCGACTGCCCTGAAAGCAGAGCTGGGTGATGTGCCAGTTTTTCTCGAGAACGACACCGCAATTGCTGGTGTTGGCGAAGCAGTATTTGGTGCTGGTGAAGGTCTTGAAATTATTGCGTATCACACAGTTAGTACTGGCGTGGGTGGTGCCAAAATTGAAGATGGCGAAATCGACCGAGCGCACATCGGTTTTGAACCAGGACATCAGATTCTTGACATTGACCGCACGATTTTAGGAGATGAAATTACCCCGACTCTAGAGAATTTGGTTTCCGGTAGCGCAGTAATGGACCGCATGGGTATAGAGCCGTACGATATTCCACAAGATGACGTTATATGGGACGAGCTGGCTGGTTACCTTGGACAAGGTTTACGCAACACAGTTTTGTACTGGTCGCCAGACGCGATTGTCTTGGGTGGATCGATGATTATCGGTGACCCAGCGATTCAAATTGACGCTATCCGTAAAGCGGCGTCAGTAGCGATGGAAAACTTTGAGCCGGTTCCTTTGATCACGGCAGCCAAGCTGGGAGACGAGGCTGGTCTGTGGGGTGGTCTAGCGATACTATCGCGTCGACTGTAATTTGCTATACTGAGGTAAAGTTATTCAGCTAAGTTTTTCCTATGGAGCCTTTTATAATTCTGATAGTTGTTATTGCAGGGATTTTGTTTTCCATGCTGCGAGAGGTAAAGCAGTACGAGCGAGGGGTGGTTTTGACGATGGGGAAATACAGTAGTTTGCGCGGACCGGGCTGGAGTATCATCATTCCAATTTTTCAAGCAATGCAAAAAGTCGACCTGCGAGTAAAGGCGGTTGATGTGCCAGATCAGAAGGTGATCACAAAGGACAACGTTTCTGCGTCTATCAACGCTGTTATTTATTACAAAGTGTCTGACGCTGCTAGGGCAGTTCTCGAGGTAGAAAATTTCCGCTATGCTGTATCACAACTAGCGCAGACAACTATGCGTAACATCGTCGGTGGCGCTGAACTAGACGAAGTCTTGGCAAATCGAGAAGAGCTGTCTGACAAAATACGCGCCATTATCGACGCTGAGACTGACCAGTGGGGAATCAAGGTAGATAACGTTGAACTAAAAGACTTTTTCCTACCAGAAGACATGGAACGAACAATCGCCAAGCAAGCAGAGGCTGAGCGAGAGCGACGTTCAGTTATAATCAAAGCCGAAGGTGAAGTGGCTTCAGCGCAAAATATGGCAAAAGCTGCCCAAATGTTGGCTACCTCACCAGGAGCTCTGCACTTGCGAACACTACAGAGTTTGAACGACTTATCTTCTGACCAATCCAATACTGTAGTGTTTGCTATGCCAATCGAGGTACTACGCGCTGTAGAGGGAGCTACTGAGTGGATGGATGCATCAATCATCGACAAGCAACATCAACAGGTTCAGGATATTGATCGTAAACAAGGCTAAATACTCTTGACAAATCGGTATATCTGTATAATATACCGACAATGAAATCATTTACCAAAACCGTACTGGGCGTTGCTGCATTTGTTATTTTAACCATGTCACCAACAACTGTCTCAGCACAGGTGTCTGTTGAGGACCAAATTCAGACACTCAAGGCCGAACTTCAACGATTGCAAGGCATTTTGGCACAGCGTCTTCAATACGCCGAATCAGGCGCTACTACTGAGGGTGCGCTTGATTACTTTTACCTTAAAACTGAAGCTGAATCGCCTGTAAAACTATACGGAAATGAGCAAACAGACGTTGTTTTTACTGCCGATCTTGATGTTCTGCAACTATTCCTTGTAACTGACTGTAATGAGGCTGATTCACGCCTTTTTGGGTGGGATTCTTGTAGTGAAAAGACCTGGATTACAGGCACTGAAAAATCAGAATGGACACATACGTTCACGATCCCGTTTAGTGTCGTTAGTGGTGATGATGAAACTTCTGCGACCTACGAAGTTTACGCTTGCCGATTCAACGGGTGTATGTTGGAAACAGAGCTTGATATAGTGCACAAGCCAGCTTTAGTGTTTACAGACGAAGTCAAAATTTCTGATCGATACGACTGGGAATACAACAATGAAAAAGACGACTTGATATACGAACAAGAAGTACTCATCCGATTTCCGCATAGCGATATTCGTAAGGTTATAATCGACGTGCGTTGTGAAAATGAAGACTTGTACCTATACACTACTACTCGCGAACGAATTTCTTGTTCTGACGACCAAACGTACGATAGTGTAAATTACAACAAGGTAAAATCAGACGAAGCTGGAAACGAATACAACATGTTGGTGTACACAGTATTCGAGAACTTCACAAAAGAGAGTATTGGTAGCGTTGAGCTAGAAGTCAGCTTCTACAGCAAGACAAATAAATTCCTAGGATCTATCAAGCACACCCCACAGCAAAAGGCGATTGTTAAAGAAGAAACAGAGGAATAACATTGACTTTTTTGAGAATCGTGCTAAAATAGCGCTTCTTATTACCTAAGACCATTGGCTTATTATATCCACTGTATTACTTGCGTTCCTTTCAGCCTCTACAGCAGCCGTTGTTGATGTTCCAGAAAGCGCGTACGGACACATTGGAAGTGTTGAGGTTGTAGTTGAAGCGTCTGCGCCGGTTGTTCGCCCTGTCGGGCCTGGTGTCAGTGTAGAATCGCTAGTGCGCGAATATTTTAGCGACATTCCGGTGATGGCGGAAGTGGCTCGTTGTGAGTCGACCTTCCGTCACACAATGGCCGACGGCTCAGTCTTACGCGGGAGAGTCGACAAGCGTGATACTGGCGTGATGCAAATCAACACCTACTATCACCAAAAGACAGCAGATGCGCTAGGACTCGATCTAGAAAATTTCTATGAAAATATGGCCTTCGCTCGTAATCTCTACGAACGACAAGGAGTCCAACCTTGGAGTGCCTCGCGACCATGTTGGGGAAATGCTCAACTGGTACTGCGATAGATAAAAGAAAACAACCGCCCAAGCGGTTGTTTTCTTTTGGTAGAATAAACGAATGACCTATTGGCTGATGAAATCTGAACCAGAATGTTACTCGATTGACGATCTTAAGCGAGACAAAGTCGAGCATTGGGATGGAACTCGCAACTATCAGGTGCGCAATATGATGCGTGATGACATGAAAGTGGGGGACTTGGCGATTTTCTATCACAGCAATGCTGGGAAGGAAACTGGTTGTGTGGGGGTGATGATGGTTCACAGTAAAGCCTATCCTGATCCGACCCAGTTCGATCCAAAGAGTGAACATCCTGACCCAAAATCTGACCCAGGAAATCCCCGCTGGCTGTGTGTTGATGTGAAGTATGTTGAACACTTGCCACGTCTGGTGTCCTTGGCCGAAATTAAAATCGATCCGCAGTTTGAAGGAGTGCCTTTGACCAAGAAGGGAAATCGACTGTCAGTATTTCCAATTAGCAAAAAACATTTTGATAGAATAATTAAACTTTCGAAAGACTAATTATGGAATCTACTGTTAACGCACTGCGCGACACCAAAGGTCGCTTTCAAAAGAAAGATACAGGGTTCATGCAACTGTTCATCAGCAAAAGGCTGATTCACGGTGCGGCGGCGGCACTGGGTGGATTGTTTGTTCCGATCTTTCTCTATGAGAATTTAGGTGAATCGTTCTTCGTGGTTGGTGGATATTACGCATTTCTGTCTGCGCTATACGCCTTGTGTATCGTTCCTGGAATGCGAGTGACTAACTGGCTTGGGTTCTCCCATACCTTGGTCTTGTCTGGTGTGTGCATTATCGCTACATACACGACGCTGTTTTTTATGACGCCCGAGAATGTCTTGTGGATGATGTGGCCACTGGCCGTGTCTATTGTGGCTTTTCGCGTGTGGCACTGGGTGCCGTTTAAAACTGATTTTGCTTTATTTACCACTGCGAACAAACGCGGACGTCAGGTCAGCCTTTCTTATGCAGCTATAGCTTTTATGGGCGCTATCGGGCCAATTGCAGCAGGATTCATAATTTCAAATGCAGGATACGGAGCTTTGTTTGGAACAATAATCGCCCTGCTTGCCGCCGCGACTGTTTCTTATGCATACGTGCCCGAAACACCGACGCATTTTGACTGGTCATGGAAGGAAACTTGGCGTCAGTTTCGTTCTAATAAGTTACGAGGTCTAGTGGTGGGGGAATTCGCTTTCGGGGCCGAGACGATCGTGAACCTAGTCGTTTGGCCGATTTTTCTATACCAAATACTGGAAGGCGACATGTTTAGTATCGGGGCGCTGTCGACAGTGATTGTTGGTGTAACAATTGTTCTACAGTTATTGCTCGGTCGATACTTAGACAAGAAGGACACCTCGAAAGAAAAAACCCTTCGCAACGCCAGTGTCTTATACGCAATCGGCTGGATATTTAAAATCTTTGTGTTGTCAGCCGCGCAAGTTTTCTTTGTCGGTCTTTACCACAACGTCGTTAAAATATTCACACAGACACCCTTCACAGCCATCATGTACGACATGTCCGCCGGGCAGGGGAGTTTGGTAGACGAATACACCGTATTGCGTGAAATGGCCAACCACCTGGGGCGAGCAGCATCTCTGATG
>CALJTT010000015.1 GCA_937975855.1 Minisyncoccota bacterium
CATGGTCCGAGATGCAGTTAAGGCACTCTACAACGTGACGCCGGTGAAAATAAACATCGTCAACAAAAAAGCCGCTAAGCGCCTGAAAGGTTCTCGCGGCAAGATGGTACATCACAAAGGTATGAAGAAAGCCTATGTGTACCTAAAGAAAGGCGAAACGATCACAATTGTTTAGTCATTTATTAGTTAGGAAGATAAGCAGGCCGTTGGTCTCGCACTAGTTTCTAACATTCAGAATTATGGTAAAAAAATACAAACCAACATCACCAGGTCGTCGTGACGGCTCGGTGATTGAGTACAAGAAAAAACTGACCACAACTAAAAGTCAGCCACTAAAATCTCTTACTAAAGGTAAGCGAAATACTGGTGGGCGTAACAGTGGTGGACGAATCACGACTCACTACCGAGGTGGTGGTAACAAACGAACGTATCGTTTGATCGACTTTAAGTACGACAAGATTGGCGTACCAGCAAAGGTTGAAACTATCGAATACGATCCAAACCGATCAGGCTTTATTGCTTTGGTCTGTTACCTCGATGGTGAGCGTCGGTACATCCTGGCGCCGCAGAAATTGCAGGCTGGCGACCAAATTGTCGCAGCTGAAGATGCAAAAGTGAAGCCAGGAAACCGTCTTCCCTTACACGCTATTCCAGTGGGAACATTCGTCTACAACGTAGAAATCAACCCTGGAGCAGGAGCACGTTTGGCTCGTTCAGCTGGTAACTACGCAGAAGTAGTTGCGCAGGACGATAGTTACACAACGTTGAAGATGCCATCAACCGAAGTTCGAAAGATTCTCAAGACTTCTTGGGCCTCAATCGGAGCGGTATCAAACGAAGAATATCGTTTGGTGTCACTTGGTAAGGCAGGACGAGCACGACACATGGGACTTCGCCCGAAGACTCGTGGTACTGCCAAGAACGCTGTAGACCATCCACACGGTGGTGGTGAAGGTAAGTCTCCTCGAGGCCACCGACGTCAGCGAACCAAGCAGGGACGTCCGACTGGTAAGGGTCAAAAGACTCGAAGCCCGAAGAAGTACTCAAACCGACTTATTGTGTTGCGCCGTAAACTTGGAAAAGTTATGGGCAACCAACGACAAAGTCTGTCGAAGAAGTAATCGTTACAATATTCACGATAAACAAAAACCATCCGCTAGCGGATGGTTTTTGTTTGGTACAATATATACATACTATTAAGGTAATTACTTTTATGACTGTTTCTGTTTCAAACCGATTGGCCGTAACCCTGCTCGCATTGACTGGGTTTATGGCGGTGCCGTTTATCACGTCTGCCAACAACGAGTGTGGGTTCTCTCGCACACTTGACGTCGAGGTTGAAGGTGAAGACGTTCGTTGTCTACAAACGTTTCTCAATGACCGCGGCTACACTATCTCAACTTCTGGCGGTGGAGCACCGGGTAACGAGACGACTCAGTTTGGTAGCCTAACCGAAGCCGCGGTGATCCGCTGGCAAGAAGTAAAAGGAATTTCGCCGGCTACAGGCGTGTTTGGACCACAGTCCCAGGCTGCGTACTTGCTCGACATGGCAATTGAACTAGAAACAGAGCTGGCCAAGAAGGAGGCCGCACTTGTTTCTGTAGATCAAGCTGCAACCACAGCAGCTTCACCTCAGCCGCAGGTAGCAGGTGTCTCGGTCATCTCGATCTCAACGCAGTTTGTAACAGCTCTTGAAAAAATCGAAATCGCAGACGACGAAGTTGAGCATCTAGTCATCACCAGCCAGTCGTACAAAGACGAACTGCGCGACCTGAACAAAGCCAAGCGGATTTTTATGAACGCAGCGATGGCGTATTTCACAGGTGACCAAACCAAAGCAGCTGCAATTTTGACTGGGGTAGAAGACTATACCGACAGCGTCGCGGGTAACGACAGTTCTAAAGCTAAAAATACAAAAGATGACGAGGAGGACGAAAAAGACAAGGACGATGATAAAAACTACGACAAAGATGAATTGTCAGATGACATCGAAAAAGAATGGAAAGACTACGACAAGGTGCTGAAAGACTACAAAGAGCTAAGCGACAACAGCTCAGTACGTGGCAAAGTAAAGGATATGCTGAAAGACGCCAGTAAATATCTAACCAGAGCCGAAGACGCACTAAGCGACAAAGACTACGAAGATATCAGTGGCTTGCTTAAAAAAGCAGATAAGGAACTAGACGAAGCACGCACCTTAACGAACTAGTGGTTTAATTTTAAGTTCCAGGTTTACGAGAGCGCTGTGAGAATGAAAATTCTCTAAGCGCTTTTGTTTTCTTTAAGGTTTTTACAATCGTGTCGACATCGCTTGTGTGCACCGCGACCTTCTGAACACTTTGGCCAGTAATGATTAACTCGCATCCACCATTAGTCGTTACGATTGTGATGAAGCGTTTGCCGCCTTTTCGTCTCGAGGTAGTGCTGATCTCACCGGGTGCGATCATTTTGATGCCGGGCACTTTATACAGTTCGCGCACCACTACTGTGGCAGTTTCAGTCAGGGTGGTGTGTTCTCGTCCGCGGGGTTTTGGCATACTAGAAAATGAAATACGGCAGGACAAGACTTGCAACATACAACGCCATGATGACCGGAATGCCAATCTTTGCCTTTCTCGAGTTGTATTTAGTGTACAGCCAAGCCAGTAGTCCAAGTATGACAACTGAGTCAACAGCTCCGACTATTTGACCATAATGTGACTGATCCCAATACGAAATAGGACTCATAAATTTCCAGTCGGTTAGTGGCCAGAAATGTTTGTAGGCATCGTCGTTGTGCACCAGAAAGTCTAAGGTGATGTGCAAAAGGGCGGCGCTGGCGACGTATTGAATGAATCTCTTTTTTAATATGATAGCGAAACTTAATAGTAGCGGCCACAGTAATAAAGAGTGTGACAAAGTAAAAAAAGGTGTCCAGGCAGAGTCAAAATACAAGACGTCCCACATCAGCCGTTGGCTCGTTCCCAGAATAAAGGTGTTAACAAAGAAGAATATATACACCGGGATGTCGGGCAAAAAACTGCCGATCACAAACGCTAGCGTCCGCGCTTTGTTTGGTGTAGACTCACTTGCTTTTGCCGTTGCCCAGCCGTAGATAATATGGGAAGAGGTGATCATGCACCTACCATAACAGATTTGCTTGCAATTTGGCAACTTTTATGGTACAAACACAGAACTATGAAAAGTCAAACAGTAGTGCCTGCGGACATTTATGAACGCGCGGCCGCATTTACCACAGACAAAATTGCTACTATCGTGCAAATCACCGATGGTGCAATTAACCAAACTTACCTAGTCGAGACTCTAGGGGGTCGTTTTATTTTCCAGAAAATGAACAAGATCTTCTCTCCGGTTGTGATGGGTAATCTTGACTTGATTCAGCCGTATGTAAAGCGAGCTGGCGTTTTGGTGCCACAGGGTGTCGACACTATCGATGGCGATCCGTACATGCTTAACGGTGGCGAGCACTGGTACCGCGCACTGAAGTTTGTGCCAGGTAAAACTATCCATGATCACGTGAGTGTCTCCTTGGCAGAAAGTGCCGCGGCTTTGATTGGTTCGTTTCATGCGGCGCTGGCTGACTGTCAGGCTGATCTTGCCGTTGCTTTGCCAAACTTCCATAACACGCCGCACTACATGGATCGCCTAGAAAGTGTCGCGGCCAGTAATGTTGATGAGAAAAAGCGCGAGACACTAGCGCCATTAGCAGCTGAGATTTTAAATAAATACAAAGACACGTACGTTGACTTGTCTGATCTACCACAGCGCATCATTCATGCTGACTTGAAGATTAGTAACGTGTTGTTTAGTGACGAAGGGGAAGCGATTGCTTTGATCGACATGGACACCGTCATGCGTGCCAGTGTTGTGGTTGAAATGGGTGACGCAATCCGCAGCTGGGCTGGTACAGCTGGTGAAGATGACTCGAACCAGGTGTTCGACGAAGCTATCGCCCATGCCGCTATCGAAAGCTATCGTGCAGCCGCAGGCGGTGTGACAAAGCAAGAGCTAGACCTTATTCCATACGGAATCGGCCTTTTGACACTAGAATTAGCAGCTCGGTTCGTCACCGACGCTTACGAAGAAGACTACTTTGCACTCAGTACTAAGTACGACAGTCTATACGAACAAAACAAAACCCGAGCCGAAAACCAACTCCACTTCCTAGAAGCATTCGAAGCAAAGCGAGAACTGCTTGAAAAGAACGTTTAGTTGGAAAGGACTGTTAAAATTATAAAGACATGACATCTGAAGTAAAAGATTCTAAACCAGCAATTCCTGCTCATAACGTTGTTCTGTATGATTTATCAGATTCGCTAAGACGGGCTGACTTGCTTCAATATACTGCAGCAATTGAATCTTTGACTAACGAAGCGTTCTACACTGGGCGCGAAAAAAAGGTTAAACCAGAAAATGTACAGCGTGCGATACTGCAGGCTGATGCGGTGATTCTAGTTTTGAGTGAGGACAAGAAAACCCTCATGGCTTGTATGGTCGGAAACATCCGTCGCCACTTTAGTGGCAGTAGCGTATTTATTGACGATGTTATAACTGCACCGCCATTCCAACGAAATGGCATCCAGTCCAAGATGATGGACACAATGATCGCTTGGGCAAAAGATATTGGCCTAGAACGTGTTGCTCTGTATACAGAGCGAACTAATGAGGCGGCGATCGCCTCTTACACAAAGAAAGGTTTCCGCGATCGACATATTCAAACTATCGCAATGGTTCGCGATCTTTAAACTATCAATAAAGAAAAACCCTCAGAATGTCGCTGGGGTTTTTCTTCGCTCTGTGAACTTCCTAAACAGCAGGACGCTCTCGACCGATGATAGGCCACAGTTCCTCTAGGGACTTAATGTGGTGTTTCGCGTCAGGGTCTTTTGTAACACTTTCACGGAGTGTTTGAACAGTGGCCATGCCAAGTTCTCGACCGACGGCCAGTTCGTCTTTAGCGCTGTCGCCTACCGATATGACTTCTCCGCCAGTTAGTTCCAGCTTATGTAGATAGTGTTCAAACGCTTCACGTTTGCCAGAGAAACCTTCTCTGTGATCACCAACTATTTCTGCATGATCAAAGAATTTTGAGATATCCAAATAGTCTAGTTTACTCTGTTGCAGCCCCTTGGTTCCTCGGGTGATCAGTAGTAATTCAGGGCAGTTTTCTTTCGACCGAAGACGAGTAAAGAATGGAACTACGTCAGCGTATAGGTGAGCAGAGTCCGGGATCGGCAGAGTGTCGTAGGCAGTCAAGAGTTCCTCAGACTGTTCTACAGTCAAATTAAAGGTTGGAATGATGTCTCGTGCTGCACCAGTCCACAGTGCGTCCTTCATGGCTTCTTGTTGATCTGAGACAATGCTCCAGCTGTCCAACAGAGGGTTAAGAGGATCAAAAAGTTGCTGCCCCATGCTGCTGGTCAGGAACAAGCAAAAGTCGAGGTCGAATATCACGGCTTTGGTTAGAGTTCGGTTCATAGATATATTTAACAGAATATATCACGGAATGGTTATGGGTAGACGCAAAAAAGGCCCTCAAGTGAGTGAGGGCCTTTCGATGTTCAAAGTGCGTGCGGGACTTTGTACTGACCAGCGAGGTCCGTACCGATTCCCTTGTAGTCGTCTATGCAGCGCTCGACGAAAGTGCGAATGCGGCATAAACGGCAGAACCAGCCTGCGACAGCAGCGACTCTGCAGTATCCATAGAACTCCCGCTGAATATCGCGGAAGATCTTCATCCTCTCTGCCTCGGTTTCCACTGCAGCAAAACGAAAGGCTTCCGACGGAATTGTTCTAATGTTCAGACCATTACGCCATGCAAAGTAAGGCGCTCTGTCGTGATATCCAGAAGATGAGAGGACACAGTTCTTTTCCTGGATATCTTTCTCCTGAATCCACTCTTTCATCACCGTAGCGTTACCCACTGTGCTAACGCGCGTATCGATTTCAATGATCGCGTCCCTAGGGACCTTCTGATTGATCAAGAAGTTGCGGATGAAGTTGGTCTCGTTGGGTGGTCCAAAGAGGCAGATTTTTTTTACAGCGCCGGTACGCCACGCAGCGGCGTAGCCTAGGAATCTAGGCTCAGCAAAGATGGGATTGCCGTAACTGTCGATTACAGCAAATTTTTTACCACAGCTTTCTACTGCGGCGCAGAAGCCAAGTAAGTACTCGGCAACTGGTTTAACAGTATGGGCCATTTGGTTCTCCAAGATCTAGGGGTGAACGTGTTTGTCAGGAACAATACACCAAAAAGGTTTTTTGTCAAGATATAGAAATACTCTGTCTTCGTGATGTATATAAAGTAAAACGACCGCAGCGTTAGCAGCGGTCGTCTGTTTGTTGTTCGTGGGTTTCGTCGCCCTACAGACCTGTTGCGAGAGTCTTCATTCTCTGGTTGAGCCTCGCTACCTTAGCCGGATCATTCGGAACATGCCAGATCTCCACATTGGCCGGTGCGCCTCCATCCCCGAGATCAGGGGAAGCACTGGTTATGATGTAAACCTTTCGATCTGGTTTATCTTTCGCGAGTCCCTCTGCAATACTGCGCATCTGCACGAGGCTGAAGCAGACGACTGCAGCTGCGCTGTCGTCATCATCGTTCTCGGTCACGGTGACGTTTTTCGCAGCGCAGGCGGCGCGAAATGCTTCGACTCGCATATCGAGGTTGGTGGTGTACGCGTGGCCGTCAGGCCTACGCAGGAGAACAGTTGCCGTTGACATGATTGTATCCTCTCACTATGGGGTGGCGCTAATAAATTTATATCACTTATATTAAAATTGTCAACCACAAGCACTTTTAATTCTTGTTTTGTATCGTTGACATCCACCCTCCATTTGGTACATTTACGGCGTTCCAACCTCAAGTCCTATTCCTGGTAGAATGGGCGAAGTAAGAACGAAGTCGTGAGTTTGCCTAACGTTTGGCCGTTACTAGACGTTAGATCAAATTCACAAGCCGCCACTGACGGTGTATCTATACGGTCCACTAGCTACAAGCGGTATTTACTCAAAACTAAATAATGACGAGCGATAAGACTGATCGATGCGTCCAGCAATTTCGGGCGGGCTAAAGCCCGAAATTGGGACATAAATTCGTAATAGTCGCTACGCTCGTTTACTCATTCAATGTCACGATCACTATATAAAGGACCAAACGTGGATGAACGCATCCTCAAGAAGGTCGCCGGAAAAAAGCCGGAAGAGGCTGGTGTGATTAAAATCTGGAAGCGTGGTTCAGTCATTTCTCCGGAAATGGTTGGTCACACTTTTGGGGTACACAACGGCCGCGAACACATTGAGGTTCTCGTAACCGAAGAAAAAGTCGGTCACAAATTTGGTGAATTTTCACCAACTAAGAAGTTCTGGAGACACGGAGGTAAGATGCAGAAAGAACTTGATCAGAAGAAGAAAGAAGCTGAAATTTCGGCTGCTAAAGCCGCTAAGGCTGCTGCATAATCTGTTCATTTATGAAAGCAATCCTAAAAAACTATCGCCAGTCACCACGTAAAGTTCGCCTTTTGGCAGACCTGGTTCGTGGCAAAAGAACTTCAGATGCACTAACAACTCTACAGTTCGTAGACAAGCGAGCGGCTGGGCCATTCTCTAAAGTCATCGAATCTGCAGTTTCAAATGCAAAAGATGCAGGTAAAGACGCAGACAAGCTTTTCATCAAGACTGTCACTGTCGACCAAGCGCCAACCATGCGACGCATGCGACCGCGCGCGCGAGGTTCAGCCTCACGTATTAACAAGCGTAATAGCCACATTCGAGTCGAATTGGCGGAGAAAAAATAGTATGACTCACGTAGCTCATCCATATATTCAACGGATTGGCGTGAACCGCGACTGGAAAAGTCGATGGTTTACTACCAGCCCAGCGAAGTTCCGCGAATACCTTCGAGTAGATGCGGCACTACGTAAGCTTCTAAAGAAGCGACTCAAGGGAATGTCAGTAGATGCCATCGAACTTGAGCGAGACGAAAAAACTATTCGTCTTATTATCAAAACTTCTCGACCGGGAATCATCATCGGTCGCAGCGGAGAAGGTATCAATGCCCTCAAGAAAGAAGTTGACTTGTTTTTGCGCAAGCAAAAAATGAGTGAAAAACTTGAATTGAAAATTGATATCGAAGAAATTCGTTCTCCAGAATCTTCAGCTCAAATCGTCGGACAGATGATTGCTGAAGGTCTTGAAAAGCGTATGACTTTCCGTCGTGTCATGAAGCAGACAGCCGAAAAAGTTATGGCTAACCGCGACGTAGAAGGAGTGCGAATCATTCTTGCTGGCCGTCTGGGAGGGGCTGACATGGCTCGTCGAGAAGAGGTGAAGCGTGGACGTGTGCCATTGCAGACACTTCGAGCGGACATTGACTTTGCTCGAGTTGAAGCCAACTTGCCTTACGGTGTACTTGGTATCAAAGTCTGGATCTATCGTGGTGACGTCTTTGCAGATCGCAAAGCTGGTCGTGACGCAGCTGAAGAAACTCGTCCTGCACGCGCACCACAATCTAGCCGAACTCGTAACTAGCGCGTATGTTATTTCCAAAAAAAGTAAAACACCGCAAGTGGCAAACGCACCGCAAGTCACCTGAACGAATGAATCGTCCAGAAACTCGCGGACTGACTGTGTCTTATGGTTCATACGGACTAAAGGCAGTCACTGGATCACGAGTCACATCAAACCAGATCGAAGCTGCTCGTCGAGTTATTTCCCGAACTATGGGGAAGGCAGGCAAGAGCTGGATCCGAATCTTCCCTGATCGACCGATTACACAGAAAGCAGCAGAAGTACCGATGGGTAAGGGTAAAGGAGATCCAGATCACTTCGTATGTGAAGTTCACCCAGGTCGCGTAATGTTCGAGATCGATGGTGTTGAAGAAGACATTGCTCGCGAAGCATTTCGTAAAGCGATGAACAAATTACCAGTCAAAGCCAAGTTCGTGCGTCGTGAGGACACTCGAGTCTAAGCAGTAAATCATTTCATTTATGACAAACATGCGAGACATCAAGAAGCAGTCTGACAAAGACTTAGTCGAGCTGGTTTCAAAGAGTCGTGAAGCAATCCGAGAGGAGCGCTTTAAAGACAAGTTCAGCAAGAATGCGAACGCCATTCGTTCTAACAAGAAAGATGTGGCCCGCTCACTAACGGAGTTGAACGCTCGTCGTAACTCAACTGAAAAATAAGTATGAGTACTCAAACAAAAACAGACACTCCTGTAAAAACTGGTGGACGTACGTTCCGCGGCAAAGTCGTCAAAGCAGCAATGCAAGACACAGTCACTGTGGCAGTAGAGCGATACGTAAAACACCCAAAGTACAAGAAGTACCAACGTCGTACGAGCAAATTCCTCGTGCATGATGCAGGTAACACAGCCAAGGTCGGAGATTCGGTCGAAATCAAAGAAGTCCGCCCAATGAGTAAGCGTAAGAGCTTCGTGCTCGTAACCAAGTAGTCGTATGATTCAACCAGAAAGTATGGTCAAGATCACCGACAACAGCGGTGGTAAAACCGGTAAAGTTTTCAAGGTCCTTGGTGGATCTAAAAAGCGCTACGCCGAGCTTGGTGAAATGGTTGTGCTTGCAGTTCAAACTGCCGAACCACGAAAGCAAGTAAAGAAGAAGGATGTAGTGTACGGAGTAGTTGTACGACAGAAAAAAGCTTTCCGTCGTAAAGATGGTTCGTACGTTTCTTTTGATGACAACGCAGTAGTGCTGGTCGACAAGGAAAAGCGTGAACCTCGAGCTAACCGCGTCTTTGGTCCAATCCCACGTGAATTATCAGAAGCTGGATATCAACGAATCGTTTCGTTGGCACCAGAAGTTGTGTAAACAATTTATCTATGAAAATTCGTAAAGGAGACACAGTAAAAATCATCGCTGGCAAAGACAAAGGAAAGACGGGAACCGTTCTCACTGCTCACATCAGCACAGACCAGGTGACTATTGAAGGAATGAATGTCGTCAAGCGGCACAAGAAAAACAAACAAACGCGGTCAGCTGGCCAGATCATCGAGATCAGCAAGCCGATCCACGTTTCAAACGTAGCGCTCATGGAAGGAGACAAGATTGTTCGCGCTGGGTACGAAATGAAAGACGGCAAGAAGACTCGAATTTCTCGGGCTTCAAGAAAGGCTATATAGCAAAGCCTGATTAATTAAAAGTTTTATCGGCGATGGTGAGTGAAGTTCGCGGAGCTTAGTCTGAGAATGAGGAAGGCGTAGTTTTCTACGACGACTGAATGAGCAGGCGTAGCGACAAAGAAATTCGCCGCCAGTGACGAATAAAAAGGTAATATTAAAGAGTATGGAACCAGTACAGACTCGCCTACAAGGAGTATTCGAAACCCTGAAAGGGGACTTCGGCTACACTAACGTAAACCAGGCACCAACGATTGAAAAAGTCGTTGTATCAGTAGGGACCGGCCGGGTTGAGGACAAGCAAAAGATTGCCCTCATTCAAGACCGACTCGCAAAAATCACCGGACAAAAAGCATCGCCGCGTCCAGCCAAGTTGTCTATCGCAGCATTCAAGTTGCGTGAAGGCGACATTGTCGGCTATCAGGTGACTTTGCGTGGTGAACGCAAGATGGACTTCCTCAACAAGTTGATCCACGTTGCATTGCCACAGACACGTGACTTCCGTGG
>CALJTT010000016.1 GCA_937975855.1 Minisyncoccota bacterium
GAGGAAGGTAAAGTTCCCCAAACCAAGAAAAGTTGGCAAGATCGATATCAGGTCAATGACACCAAAAAAACTAACCGAGTACTTCCAAGCAGGCTTCGACACAACCAGTCTTGCAACGTACTCAAACGTAAACAAAATCACTGCTATCCATTCGACCACTAGAAAAGTCTGACTGTACGATGACAGCGACGGTACAGTCTCTAGCACCAGCGCCACAATCGAGACAATAGTCAGGAACGCAAAAAAATCCTGCGTCAGGTGGAATGTTTTTGTTTCGGTATTAACGAAAGCGTTTCGTAAAAAACTCATTACAGAAATTGTAGCACCTACTTCCCAGCCAATACCCACCTCTCTAAAGCCAGATCAATATCGCGAACTCCCGAGTGACCATCGTGATAAAGCGATAACAATGAGTGAGACAGAGCTGATACTTCCCCCGCTGCAAACTTGGGCAAAGCGCGCTTGGCTTTGTTGTATGGGAAATCTTTCATCCCAGCTTCAGCTGCCTTCGCAGTAACTTCAGCCAGACGAAGTGCTTTTAGTTGCCACCACAACATACCGATAATTTCTTCGGGAGCCAATCCATTCAGTCTAGCTTCCTGTAGCAACACCCACAGCTTGCGTCTGTCTTTGCTAGCTAATGCATCGGCCATCACAAACGTATTAAACCGTTCTGTTTTCTCAGCGGTAAACTCTTCTACCGTCGCCGCGTGTTTTGCGTAAGCTTTTTTGGCTGGTGCAAGCAGTGCGCCCTCCAACACGATGAACACATTCCCTGACTCAGCCATCGCCTCTAAATTTGTCTTTACGTCTTCACCCATATCAGCATTATCGCCAGGCGAGTCGATCATGAACCATTCCGCTCCACCAAACAAAGAAGCCGCCCCCAAAGAATCTGAGATTTGACCCACCTGATATTCCCCCGCATCAAGAACTGTAATAGTCCCCCCGTCCGGTAAATTTTTATCAGAAAATTCCGTAGCAGCATCACGCACTTTTTGTCTGTCTGTTCCGTAGTAGAGGTGTAACATACTTATTTCAAATTCTTCATCTCGAACCAATTCTCCCCGACCTTCACCTCGGCCACTAGCGGAACGCTGTGATTTTCCTTTCCTTCAAGCGTCGCCTCCATCAGCTCGACGATCTGCGGAACGAACTTCTTGGACTTATCTTTCTTTATTTCAAAAATTAATTCGTCGTGGACTTGGAGAAGCATTCGAACTTCTTTGTCGATTTTTTCTTTCTTAATCCAACTCGCTATATCGCGCATGGCGATGCGCATGCAGTCCGCCGCGGTACCTTGGATCGGTGCGTTGATTGCCATTCGCTCTGCAGCAGCGCGGATGAAAGGCACGCTGGAAGAAATGCCAGCAAAGTGTCGACGTCTCCCAAATAGGGTTTCTGTGTAACCAGTTTCGCGAGCAGAGCTTTTGGTCTCCTCTAGATACTCAGCCAGGCGGGTGAAGGTGTTGAAATAGGCATTGAGAAATTCTTGTGCCTCGGCGCGCGGCACGTCTTCATCTTGACCTTCGTTCAGGTTCGCGCGCAACGCATTCACGCCCATGCCGTACAGAATTCCAAAGTTGATCACCTTGGCCTTGCGGCGCATATCAGGAGTGACTTCGTCTTCGGCCACACCAAAAACTCGCATCGCTACCCCGGTGTGTACGTCTTCTCCCTTTTTGAAAATCTCGATCATCGTGGTGTCCTCTGCCATGATGGCAGCGATGCGCAACTCGATCTGTGAGTAGTCGATCGCGACCAATTCATATCCTTCTTCCGCTACAAACGCACCACGCACCAGCCGACCTTCTTCGGTCCTAATCGGGATATTCTGCAAATTTGGATCCTTACTCGCCATTCGGCCGGTCGCTGCTCCTGTTTGCAATAAAGTACTGTGTACTCGGCCATCGGCTGCAACGTCTTTAGGTAAAGCGTCCACATAAGTCGAGGTGAGTTTAGCTAGTTCACGGTAGCGCAATATATCCTCGATGATCGGATGTTCCTCACGCAGCTTTTCCAACTCAGACTCTTTAGTGCTGCGCTGCCCGCCGGCGGTCTTTTTGGCGTTCTTCGGTTTTAGCTCGAGAGTATCAAACAAAACTGCACCCAGCTGTTTGGGTGAATTAATATTGAACTCATCGCCCGCATGTTTATAAATAGACTTCTCTAAACTGGTCAGTTCTTTATGTAGTTTCTTGCCAAGTTTCTCGAGATAAGACACATCGAGTTTGATGCCGACTTTTTTCATGTCTGCTAGCACGTCGATAAGCGGCAGCTCGATCTCTTCATATAACTGCCACAGACCAGCTGCCTCGACTCGTTCTTTTAGAGCGTTAATTGTTTCTTCCCAATTTGTGGTCTGCAAGAAAGACCGGCCATAATCAATAATGTCTTCATAACTAGCGCTGGTGCGTTCACTCTCAACCAACCACAACAAGATAGCGCCCTTTTGTAATTCCTCGTCCGAAACCTTTTCCGCCTCGATTGAGTCGTCTACCAACACCACATTAAATAAACGTTCAATCCGGCCCGTCATGTTGCGAAAGCCAAATTCGCTAAACAAGTTCTGAATTTCTTCTACCTGCGCATGCTCGCGCCATTCGGTTGAATCAAGATCAAACGAGTCTAGTGCATCAATCCGAATCGTCGCCAACATCTTAGAAAACTCGGCGTCCTCCTTTCCGTCCTTCAATAAGCCGATGATACGTTTGGTTATTCCGGCTTCAAGGAATTTTTCTTCGCCATCTTTAGCTTCAAGCTTCTTGTAGATTTGTTCGAGAGTTCCAAAAGTCGTCAGGAGTGTGGTCGCCGTCTTCTCCCCGATGCCGCGGATACCTGGGATGTTATCCGACGCGTCGCCACGCAGACCTTTATAGTCGATAACCATTTTAGAACCAAAACCAAACCGCTCTTTAACAGCCGCTTCGTCGTACATGATCGTGTCGTTGATGCCGCGCTTGAGAGTAAACACCTCGACGCGTTTTTTGTCGACACACTGCAACGTGTCCATGTCGCCAGAGGCAATCACGACGCGCAGGTCTTTGTCGTCTTTGGTCAGATGCGCGATGGTTCCCAGCATGTCGTCAGCCTCAAACCCCACTTTTTCAAAAATAGGAATCCCGAAGTATTCAAAAATCTTACGTGACTGTTCGATCTGTTTAATCAATGCCTCGTCGGTCTTACTCCGCCCTGACTTATAAGCGTCGTAGGCTTCATGGCGATAGGTTGGCTCGGGCAAATCAAAACAAGCGGCGATATACTGTGGCTTAAAGTCTTCGATAATTTTGAGCAACATCGTCGTCACGCCATAAAGCGCACCCGTCGGCTCGCCAGTAGGAGAAGCAAAGTCCGGCAGCGCATGATAAGCCCGATGCAAAATAGCGTGTGAGTCGAGCAAGACGAGAGTGGGAGTTTCTTTCTTTTTACTATCTTTCTTGGCAGCCATGTAGGGACAGTATACGCGAAAATAGAAAAAGCCGCCTTTGTGAGCGGGCAAATTAAAATCCCCGGCGGCATCTGTCGAGCATAAGTTCGATCGAGCGTTGGGGGATTTTCTTTGGGTCGGTGGATGGACTAGCAGTACGGGTCACGAGGTGACCGACCTGATAATTCCAAGCCTGGAAAGGATCTTCCTGTTTCGGCGAGTCGCTCCTGCGGGAGCTTTATAGGGCCGATATGGTCGTCAACCTAAAGCTTCGGTTGCGACAGTGTGTAAAGGGCAAAGCCTTCTAGCGCTTCATCAGTACCTCCTGTTTTTGTGTCAGCAATTCCTGACATCACTTACTACCTTAACATGAATACTACGACTTGTCAATCTCTTACCACAACCCTCCTCTCCTCCCCCTCACCAATCTCAATTGTCATGTTGACACACTCTGTCGGTAGAATCTCTGCAATCATCTCGGGCCATTCTAGGCAGATGAGGGTGCGAGCCTCTGCGAAGATTTCCGTGAGACGCAGCGGGCCGGCCTCACTTATGTCCTCGATGCGGTAGGCGTCGATGTGGACAAGCTGGTCGTAGTTGGGATGGTCGGCCAGGTCGTATGACTTCATAATGCCAAACGTTGGACTAGTAACTGGTTCGGTGACACCGAGGTGCGCGGCCAGTTGTTGGGTGAAGGTGGTTTTGCCGGCGCCGAGTTGGCCGGTCAGACAGATGCAATACGCGCCCGAACGAGGCGCTTTTTGCGTCATGAGGCGTACAATCACCGCTGAAAAATCTGTCGGGGTTGCAACTGTAAATTCCTTAGTTTCCATGAACATCCACTATACAGAAGCGTGGTAAAATTATCTACAAATGATCCAATTTGATGACTCAATCACCGATGGCCGCATTGCCGACCTGCGACTAAAAGAGGAGGAGCGCCGCACCGAAGCGCTCGCTCCTCAGTACGGCTACGAGTACATCGACCTGCACGGCTACACAATCAACCCTGAAGCGCTTTCCGCAGTGCCAGAAAAACTAGCGCGCGATAGTTTCATAACTGGATTCGACATCATCCAAAAAACTCTCTCCGTTGCTATTAAGCTGCCGTCACACGAACCAACAAAAGAAGCGTTACACAAGCTGCAGGAAATGGGTTACGTACTTAAGGTCTACATGACGTCGCAGGCTAGCCTGGACCACACTTGGGAACGCTATAAAGACATCAAAAATACCCAAGCGGAACGCAAAGGTTTCTTTGACATTGGAGGCGCAGAAGTCACCGCCATGTCTGCACGAATCAAAGACGTGAAAGACGTCACCGTACTCCTCAACGAAATAAAAACCTCGAACAATAGTCGACGGATCTCTGAGACTCTAGAACTTATTTTTGCTGGTGCCCTGGCCCTTGGGACCTCTGATGTTCACATCGAGCCAGAAGAAGACGCTATTCGACTGCGCTACCGTCTTGATGGTGTGTTGTACGACATCGTTGATATCGACAAGTATCTGTACGGTCGAATGATGTCACGACTTAAGCTTCTCTCAGGAATGATCCTTAACAGCAAGGCGCAAGCGCAGGACGGCCGATTCACATTCGCTACCAGTGAAAAAGAAGTGGAAGTGCGATCATCGGTCATCCCTGGCGCATATGGCGAGTCAATCGTGATGCGACTCCTCGACCCATCCGCCGCCAGCTTCCGCCTCGAAAGGCTTAACCTAAACAAACATGTTTTGTCAGTCGTAGAGCAACAATTAAAAAAACCAAACGGCCTCATCATTACCACCGGTCCAACTGGGTCTGGAAAGACAACTGCTTTGTACGCATTCTTACAACAAGTACACACTGAGGGCACAAAAATCATCACCATTGAAAACCCAGTCGAGTACAAGCTGGAAGGAATCGTTCAGACTCAAACTGGCGACGACTACACTTTTGCGGCAGGACTGCGCGCAATCCTACGACAAGACCCCGACGTAATTTTGCTTGGAGAGATCCGCGATCACGAAGTCGCCGAAACCGCCCTACACGCCGCCCAAACTGGTCACTTAGTTTTCTCTACTCTACACACCAACAGTGCGGTCGCTGGTTTTGCCCGACTGATGGACCTCGGTATAGACCCTCGGACCTTTGGTACGTCAATGAACATGATGATGGGACAAAGACTGGTGCGACTGTTGTGTGAAGACTGCAAACAACCATACGAACCATCAGCCGACGACAAAAACATCATCGAGGTTTCTTTGGCAACACACCCTCACCCCGAAGACATTCCCCCACTTGGCCAACTATACCGAGCAGTTGGATGCGAAGCTTGCGGAAAAAGTGGATTCAAAGGAAGACAAGGAATATTCGAAGCTATCATCATGGACGAAGCGGTTGAAGAAGTGGTACTGCGCGACCCGCGTGAACACGTAATACTTGAGGCTGCAAAGCCACAAGGTATCCCAACCATGATTCAAGATGGTATGCGATTTTTGTTAGAAGGAAAAATTTCACTACCTGAACTAGAACGGGTAGTTGAGCTACCGCGATCACTATCGACAGCCATCGAAAAAACCGACGCTGTTGAAGAAAAAATTGACGACGATTTTTTATCGCACGTGGTCTAAGAAAGACTGCGAAGAAAAAGAACGACCAGGTCAAGACCCGGCCGTTCTTTTTTATGGTACCTTCGACTTGTTCTCGTCGGTACTTCTTAAATATAGATTCCAGAGTATAACTCTCTAAGCAAAGCTTCCGCATTGAAAGTGAATGCCGCGCTAAGGAAGCATGCAGCACTCCCAGTACAAGCTGGGTGCCAAAAACCCCTCGCAACGCATCCAAGTTGCTTAGAGAGTTATCGTCTGGAATTAGGGAGATCATTCCCCGCAGAACATGTCTACAAGGTGGTGGAACACTTGATTCCCAATACAGTAGCATACTTTAAACTTTTGTCAACACTTTAGACGCTTTTTTCCTATTAATTGGTACAATACCAGTATGTCAAAAATTACTCGCGACGACGCTACCAACCTTGACCGCACACTGCGCCCTAGCACCTGGGAAGAGTATATCGGCCAAGCAAAGATCAAGGAGAACCTCAGAATCCTTCTTACTGCCGCCAAAGAACGCGGTCACGCAGCGGAACACATCTTGTTATACGGCCCTCCCGGACTTGGAAAAACGACTCTTTCACATTTGATTGCCAAAACCCTTGGCACCAACATGAAGATCACCTCTGGCCCAGCGATTGAGAAAGTTGGTGACCTAGCTGCCATCCTTACCAACCTTTCTCCTGGTGATGTGTTGTTTATCGACGAGATCCATCGTTTAAATAAGAGCATCGAGGAAGTTCTGTATCCGGCGATGGAATCGGGTGTGCTAGATATCATCATCGGAAAAGGGCCGTCCGCCCGCACAGTACAGCTAGAGCTGCCGCCCTTTACCATGGTGGCAGCGACCACACGCATCTCCCAACTCTCTTCCCCCTTACGATCACGATTTTCCGGCGGAACCTTTCGTTTGGAATTTTATTCAGAAGACGAAATTGCAGATATTCTAATCCGCTCTGCGAATTTGCTAGACCTAAAAACAACACCAGAAATTCTGGCCAACATCGCCAAAAGATGTCGCGCCACACCACGTACTGCTAACTATCTTTTGAAGCGCTGTCGCGACTTGGCTCAACTAGGCAAAACCGATCTGGATGAGAAAATTATTTCAGACACTTTCGATCTTCTGGAAATCGACGGGCGCGGACTTAATTCATCTGATAGAGGTGTCTTGTCTTATATTATTGACAAAACAAACGGCGGTCCCGTCGGACTAAACACAATTGCTGCAGCCACAGGCGAGGAAGCGTCAACCATAGAAGATGTAATCGAACCCTACCTGATCCGCCAAGGCATGTTGGAGCGTACCCCACGAGGGCGAGTGACGACAGCCGAAGCGATTGCACACATTGAAAACAATAGCTAAGCTATAAATATATGTCCGGACACAATAAATGGAGTAAAATTAAACACAAGAAAGGTGCGACCGACGCGCAGCGTAGTAAGATTTTTTCTAAACACTCTTCGCTTATTACAATGGAGGTGAAGAAAGCTAATGGCGACACAACCTCTGCTGGAGTACTAGCTGCGGTTGAGCGTGCCAAAAAAGATTCTATGCCGAAAGACGTCATCGAACGAGCTTTGGCCAAAGGTTCCGGTGCTGGCGCAGCCGCTATGGAGGAAATCATGTTTGAGGGTTATGGCCCAGGCGGCGTCCCACTACTGATTCACGCCGTGACAGACAACAACAACCGCACCGCCCCACTGATCCGCCACGCTTTTTCCAAAGCTGGTCTAGAACTTGGTGCACCTGGGTCTGCCGCGTGGGCGTTCACCAAAACGGCTGACGGTTATACTCCCAACACCCCTATGGAACTCGACGAAGAAACTGGGCAGAAACTGGCAGACTTCCTGGAAACTCTTGAGGAACAAGATGACGTGACCAACATATACACTGGCGCAGACACCGCAGAATAATAATTATGAAAGTTCTCGGCGTCGACCCAGGCTATGACCGAGTTGGTTTGGCTGTGATGGAATATCAGGACGGATTAGAAATCGTTCACTATTCAACCTGTGTCGAGACAGACAAAGCGTTGAGTGTGCCCGAGAGAATACAGGTCGTCGGCAACTCAGTTCGAGAATGTATCAAAGATCATGATGTAGACACTTTAGCTATCGAGACGTTATTTTTTAATAAGAACGTTAAAACTGCAATGGGCGTGGCCCAGGCGCGTGGTGTGATTATCTTTGTTGCAAAAGAGCTGAACTGCAATCTTTACGAATTCAGTCCGCAGGAAGTAAAAATCGCCACCACCGGCCACGGTAATAGCGACAAGAACGCTGTAATCAGCATGGTGCAGCAACTAATACCATCAGCCCCAACAAAGGCTCTGGATGATGAGTACGACGCGATAGCTGTGGGGATCGCCTGCCTTGCCACACACGGCAGAAACGTATAAAATCCTCGGACCTTGTGGGATAAAGTATTGTCTCTTTGACAAGAATTTGCTACAACAATAGATGAAATTGATTTACATATGGTTGATGAAATAGAACAAGAAGAAATTAACGACGAAGACGAAATGGACGACGAAGACTCTTCGCTTGGAGACGACGTATTAGACGAAGTTGCAGGAGTCGAAGACGCTGACGACGAGGATGAAGAGACTGAAGGATTCGGTCACGTCAAAGAGGACGACACCAAAGAAGACTCAGAAGAAGCCGCTGAACCCGAAGAAGAAAGTCTAGACCAACTGGAAGAAGACGCCGAGGACATGGACTACGACAGCTTCGATGATGTAGATGAGATGTAACAAAAAACCGATCCAGCTGGATCGGTTTTTTGTTATTTAAGAGTTAGAACACACAACTGTTTCTTCCCTCTTCTCAAGATGGACACACCGTCTACAAAATATTCTGGAGTTAAGACAACTTCTTGATCAACAACTTTCTGCTCACTCACACTGACAGCGCCGCCTGTGACGAAAGTTTTTGCTTCACGCTTACTGTCTGCTAAACCAGAAGCGACCAGCACATCAACCAATGAGTCACCTACACCAACCTGATATGTTGGTGCGGTCTTCAACAGCAGTTCACGAGCAGACGATGACAAACCTTCTACCCCACCGCCAAACAGTACAACTGACACCTCAGTAGACGCAGCTGCTGCATCGGCACCATGAACCAAAGATGTTACCTCTACAGCCAACCTCTTCTGCGCTGTGCGTGCACCAGGATCAGACTGGTGTTCTTTTTCTATCCGACTAATTTCTTCAAGAGAAACAAAAGTAAACAGTTTTAAGTAATCAGTCACATTCTCGTCGCTCGTATTTAACCAGAATTGATAAAATTCGTACGGTGACGTTTTTTCAGCGTCGAGCCAAACCGCATTCCCTTCGCTTTTTCCAAACTTCTTGCCAGTAGATTTATCTATCACAAGCGGCACTGTCATCGCGTAAGCAGTGGTCTGTTCCTTACGACGAATAAGATCCACTCCCGCAATAATATTTCCCCACTGATCAGAACCACCAACCTGAACGTTACAACCATGCTGTCGATACAGTTCAAGAAAATCGTAACCTTGCAAGATTGGGTAAGCGAACTCTGTGTAAGACAAACCAACATCACTAGCTAAACGATTGGCAATAGCTTCTTTTTTAATCAACTCCCCAACCGTAAAATGCTTTCCAATATCACGCAAAAAATCAAGTAAGTTCAACTGACCTAGCCACTCGTAGTTGTCAACAATTTTTAAATCTGGCACGTCGAGCAATTTTGCGGCCTGTATTTGCAGTTTCCCAACCCGACGGTTAATCTCTTCGGGCTCAACTAGTGTTCGCTCAACATCTGGCTTTGGGTCTCCAATACGTCCAGTTCCTCCCCCAGCCAGCAATATAATTGTGTGACCAGCTGCGGCCAAATGTCGCAACAACATGAAAATTACAAAATTACCAGCATGGATCGAGTCTGCGGTTGGATCTACCCCCAAATATATGGTACGTTTTTCTCCGCTTAGAATCTCCGACAAATCGGCAGATGTTTGGTTTACAAAACCTCTTTCTGTTAACTCTTGTTCTAAATTCATAGTGAAACAATGCTATCACACATTCGTAATAACCTGTCTAGACAACACATGCTAGTATTGGCCATATAGGAACCTAATATATGAAGAAGACTAAAAAACAATCTTGGCTGCGGCGTCACTTTAAAGATATCGTCATCGACGGACTGATTTTACTGATCGCTGGTTTTATAATCGTGTCAGCGGGGGTACTGATCTGGATTTCCAGTCTCGACATACCTGACCTATCAGCTTTTGAAGAGAGGCGTGTTCTACAGTCAACCAAAATCTATGACAGAACTGGTGAGGTTCTACTATACGACTTACATGAAGACGTAAAGCGCACCAGTGTCCCACTAGAAGAAATGTCTCGCCACGTCAAAAACGCCACCATCGCGATTGAGGATGACCAGTTTTATAATCACTTCGGGATCGATGTCCGAGCAATCATCCGGGCGATCTTGGCGAACTTTAGGGAGGGTGGTGTTGCGCAAGGTGGTTCAACCATCACTCAACAAGTAATAAAAAACTCAGTACTAGACCGCGAGCAAACCCTTTCGAGAAAGGCTAAGGAAGCAATTCTTTCGATCAAGCTAGAGCGAGTGTTGAGTAAGGATGAAATTCTCGAAGTCTACCTCAATGAGTCACCTTACGGCGGTACTATTTACGGAATCGAGGAAGCGGCCCAAAGCTTCTTTGGTAAAAAAGCTAACGAGCTTTCTCTAGCTGAATCAGCCTACCTAGCCGCCCTTCCCCAGGCTCCAACCTACCTTTCGCCCTATGGAAGTAACCGAGACGCACTCGAAGCGCGACAAAATCTGGTTCTCGAGCGAATGAGAGTCAACGGTTTTATCACAATCGAAGAATATGAAGAAGCAAAAGACGCAGAGGTCGAATTCTCATCTGGTGTTATCACTGGAATACGAGCCCCACACTTTGTGATGTACATCATCGAACAACTAGCGGATCGCTTTGATGAAAAAACGTTGGCTGAACAAGGATTGCGAATCATCACAACCTTAGATTATGAACTACAGGAGAAAGCTGAGGAAATAGCTGCGCAAAAAGCGATTGAAAATACTGAAAAATTCGGAGCAACCAACACTGGCCTTGTGGCAACCGACCCTAAAACCGGTGACGTACTGGTCATGGTTGGCTCACGTGATTACTTTGACGAAGAGATAGACGGAAACTTTAATGTGGCGCTAGCAAGTAGACAACCAGGATCGGTCATCAAACCTTTTGTCTACGCCAACGCGTGGCGTAAGGGATACTTGCCTGACACAGTATTATTCGACGTCCCAACTCAATTCTCTACCGCTTGCCAGCCATGGGAACTTGAAACCACCGACACCTGCTACGCTCCCAAAAACTACAACAGTAAGTTTGTTGGCCCGGTCTCAATGAGAAACGCCCTAGCGCAATCACTCAATATCCCAGCAGTAAAAACTTTATACCTGAACGGGATTAACGACACTCTAAAGTTCACAGCTGACATGGGCCTAACTACACTTAACGACCCTCAAAGATACGGACTAACTTTGGTTCTTGGTGGTGGCGAGGTGCGTCTCTTGGACATGACGCACGCGTACGGAATCTTTGCTAACGAAGGTGTGCGGGCAGAACCGCGAACAATCCTACGTATTGAGGACATCCGAGGAAACACTCTCGAGGAACAAACTGTCGAAACTAGCCGTGTACTGGAAGCTAACGTTGCCCATATGGTTAGCGACGTACTGTCTGACAACGTAGCTAGAACCCCTCTTTGGGGACAATGGTCACTAGTTAACTTTGGCGACCGTGATGTGGCAATCAAGTCCGGTAGCACCAACGACTTGCGAGACGCTTGGATTATGGGCTACGCACCCAACATTGCAGTTGGAGCTTGGGTAGGTAATAACGACAACTCAACAATGGGTGGTGGACTCTCAGGACTAATCACCACCCCGATGTGGCGCGAATTTATGGATGTCGCTTTGGAGAAACTACCAGAAGAAACCTTCCCTCAACCACAAATAAACACAAGTGGTGTAAAGCCAATAATCAGAGGCCAATACATAAACACCCAACTTCTTTTAGACACCCTAAGAAACAGCAGCTCCACCGACATACAACTTGGTTCAGTCTATGGAAACATACACTCAATCTTACATTTCGTGACAAAGAGCGATCCACAAGGACCCTACCCAGCCTACCCAGCCAACGATGGAGCTTACAGCAACTGGGAGTACGGAGTACGTAACTGGAGTCAACAACGTTTTGGAGCGCTAATCAGAAGTCGAACACCCGCAGTTACAGAACCAGCCGAAGAAGAAGCGACTGAAAACGAAGTGAGTTCAGATAGTGAGGAGGCTCCTGACGACAGCAATGACGAGGAGACAGAAGAAGATAGTGAGGAGAGTTAAATAACCTCTGTAGGGGCATTTGAAGCTCCTAGCGAGCTAGAAAGAGTCGATATAACGTCGGCTTTTTTTCTAACAATTTCACTCTTGAGCACACTAGGCAAATGTAAAGAAATGGTGCGACTGCTCGGCGAGTAGGTAACTTGGTCGATATTAATAGAAACCCCTACGACTTGCCGCACCACTACAATAAACTCTTTCTCTACTGAAGACTGTGGGGGTTTGAAGGTGTTTTTGTATTTTTCAAACAACGATCCAATCGCCTTCATATTATTTATTCATCGGCATCACCAAGTAACGAGTATTTGAATCGTTAATACCTTGCATCACCATCGGTCGACCAATACCGGCAAAGTTTAATTTTAGTGAGTCGGTTGAAATATGTAAAAGTGGATCAACTACGTACTGCTGATTAAAGCTGAGGGTTAACTCTTCACCCTCAACCATAGCCTTCACTGTGTCTGTAGTGTGTCCTACGTCGTTATTTTGTGAAGACACGGTCAAAGCATCACTCTCAACCACAAACGTCACCTGACGGAATTTATTTAGGAAAATATTGGTTTTTTTGCAAGCTTGCTGTAAATCGGCTTTTAGGAGAGTTGCATAGGTGACGTACTCCTTGGGAATGATCTGTTCGTAGTCAGGAAAAGAACCTGTCACCAATCGAGTCGAGACATAAGTACCGTCCTGAAACCGCAAAGCACACTGGTTCTCATCTACACCAAACAAAGGGTCACCTCCTTTAGATTCGCAGATACGTGCCAACTCTAAAGCATTCTTGTACGGAATCATAAAACCATCAGGTAGAGTTACGTTCTTTTGTGAAACTGTTCGCTCCATCAAACGAAACGAGTCTGTCGCAACAAAGGTGAGTGAGTGCTCTTTCTTCTGTTGTATATAAACACTTCCCAACTCAGGCTTGATAGACGTTTGAGAAGCAGCGAAAGCTACTGACTTTATACCAGAAGCAAACTGAGAACCTTGCAGGTTCGTATCAAGATCAGTCACCTGCTGCAGCATCGGGAATTCTTCTGCCGAAAAAAGTTTGATAGAAGTATTGGAGGTGGCAGTCTCTATCTGTAGAACCTGATCTTCTGTTCTAAGGGTGAGGTTTGTCTGATCTATGAACTGGATGCTTTGTAAGAAAGTTTGCGAAGGTATAGCAATCACTCCGTCTTCAACCACATCACCTGGAAGAGGGATCTCTATGGTTATCTCTAGGTTGGTTGCCTGGAGAGTAATTTGCTCCCCTTTAGCTTCTAACCGTACACATTGAAGAACAGGCAGTGTCACGTGCTTTGCACTTATTCGACCAACTAACTCGAGTGCTGCTTTGAGGTCTTTGTGGAGAAGCTTTATTTCCATATCAATATTTATACATCATTCTACTCTCTATTATTAGTCCTGTGGAAGTGTGCAAAACACCAAAATTATGTTGTATACAAAGATTATTTTCTGGGAGTTGTTCAGCTTGAGCTGTTACTAGAATGTTCCTAAGTGTGGATTGGGTGTGGACGACTCTCATCAGTGTTGATTTCTTTTGGCTAAGGTGAGGATAACACAGGAGGTTCTCTACTTGTAGACAGGTCTTGTTCCCCGACATGTTGTTACTCGATCCCCACTTTCTTAACGTCTTTTGAACAGATTTGCCACAAGTTGTGTTTGTAGGTGATAAAAAATTCCGCCTCTTTGGCGGAATTTTTTATTTAAGTAGCAACCGGACTTGAGTTATCTCTTCTTCCAACCCCTGGTCGGTCTTTAGTTCATTTCGGATTTTCTCACAAGAGTGGATGACTGTTGTGTGGTCTCGCCCACCCATCTTCTTTCCAATTGCTGGGTAAGAGATTTGAAAGTCTTCTCGCAGAATGTACATAATAATCTGTCTTGGCTTCACTACTTCTTTGCGACGAGTTTTTTCGTAGATGCTTTGGTGGTCAATATCGTAGTAGCGAGAGACTTTTTCAACAACGTCTGTAATAGCCAGTGTTTTGCGTGGTCGTGAGCTATTTTTGATGATTGTCCTAACCTCGTCGATCGACAAGATGCGACCAAGTAGCTGTGACTGACACATGATGCTATTAAGTGCGCCCTCAAGTTCTCGCACGTTCCCTTCAATGGTGCTAGCAAGGTGATTGATTACATCGTCAGCTAGAGTGATGCTGTTTTGAGCAGCTTTTGCTCTAAGGATAGCAGCGCGTGATTCAATATCAGGTGCAGGTAGATCAACAATCATTCCTTGGGCGAACCTTGATTGTAGGCGCTCTTCCATACCGTTTAGTAGAGCTGGGTGAATATCACTTGAGAAAACAATCTGTTTATTGTTGTCGTGTAAGGCGTTGAATAGGTGAAAAAGTTCCTCTTGAGTCTTTTCTTTAGTGGCCAAGAATTGAACATCGTCCATAATCAGAACGTCGTATTGTCGATAGCGATCTTTAAAGGTGTTAGCGCTACCAGTTTGCAGAGAGTTGAAGTAATCTACCGCGAAGCGTTCAGAGGTAACATAAAAAACTTTCTTACCAGTCTTTTTGATATGGTTACCAACCGCTTGGATAAGGTGGGTTTTACCGTGACCAGTTTTTCCGTAGATAAAAAGTGGGTTGTAGGTGATGCCGGGCTTCTCGCTTACGGTCTTTGCGGCCGCGTGGGCTAGTGCGTTGTAGGGTCCAACTACAAAAGTATCAAATGAGTAGCGTGGGTTCAGGTTGTCGCTTTTGTTTATGTAGTATTCCTCAAGCGGTAGAGCCGCGTTAACAGTTTGGTTTTTGGTTGATTCTTGTTTTCGTTCATTACGCTGCGCAACGATGTATTCAACACTACGCACGTGAGGTGTCAGGTCCCTCAGTGTTTTTAGGATCATGGTTTGGAATTTGTCCTGTAGCCAGTCTCTGACAAATACACTTGGTACACCAACAGTGGCAGTGCCATCCTCTAATGAAACAATATGAGTGTCACGGAACCAAGTTTTAAAGTTGGCGGTGGTGATAGACAGTTCAATTTTAACTAACGCGTCATCCCATAGTTGTTTAACATCAACTTGTTCAGTTTTTACGATGCTGTTGGCCTGGTTGGTCTGAGTGGAGATAGAGTTCATATCGTGTTTTCACTTCGCAGTATACAGAGAGCTAAAACAACTGTAAATCTTTCGGCATTTCTCTAGTAAAAGTGTTACCGTTATTGCTCTTTGAAATAGCAACTGTTAACAACCTGTGGATAAAGTTTAAGATATTTCTTTAGTGCTTGCAATGACGAAGATTTCTGGTATCGTATCGCCACTAGACATATTCATTCATGCCAAAACGAACCTACCAGCCAAAGAAGCGAAAACGAGCTACTACTCACGGTTTTCTTGTGCGAACTGCGACACCAAGTGGTCGTAAGATTGTACGAGCACGACGACGTAAAGGACGTCATCAACTGACAGTAAAAAAATCTGCATAAGATCAGTAGTGCTAAACCAGCGTCGTTCACTATGTGGGCGACGCTGGTTTTGTTAGATATACTAAATACATGCTCAAAAAGTCTGAACGAATGACACGTACACAGTTTTCTGAATATTTCAAAACTGGAAAGCGTTACAACTTCCCACACATCACAATCGTTCACACCCCCCTCTCAAACCTACATGCGTCTGTGGTGATAAGTAAGAAGGTTGCTAAACAAGCAGTGCGTCGAAATACGATCAGACGGCGAGTATACGCGCAGCTCTATGGAGGGTTGAAGACTACTAATCAAACAGGTGTTTTTATTGTATTGGTCAAACCGAGTCTTATAAGTTTAGCTAGAAAAGATGCTAATCAAGAAATCAAAGAAAACATTGCGGTAGTACTCAAAAAAACGTAGACTACCTCCACTATGTTCAGTTATATTTGGCACACATTATTCTTTGATCCGGTGTACAACGCACTGGTTTTTTTTGTAGATATTTTACCGCGTGGCGACGTTGGTCTGGCTATTATTGCTACGGTTGTTTTAGTAAAGACAATTCTTTTACCAGTATCGATACGTGCCGCTAAGACGCAGAAAATAATGCGTGAGATCGAGCCGAAGTTAAAAGAAATCAAAGACACAAATAAAGACGATAAAGAGGCTCAAGCACGCGCCATGATGGAAGTTTATAAAGAAGCCGGTATGAACCCTTTTGCCAGCATTTTGTTGATCTTCATTCAGATCCCAGTTGTCATCGCCCTTTACTTCTCGGTCTATACCGGCGGCGGAATCGCTCTTCCAGAAATCAACACAACACTTCTGTATAGTTTTGTGTCCACGCCAGTAGAAGTATCGATGCAGCTTTTAAACCAGTTTGATATTACTGATCGCAGTATTGTGCTCGCGTTCCTAGCGGCTCTTACGATGTTTATCCAAATGCAGGTTACATTGCCAAAACTCCCCCCTCGAGACCCAGACGCGGAGCCAGACATGAAAGACGACTTCATGCGTAACATGCAAGTCCAGATGAAGTACGTCATGCCAGTTTTGATCGGTGTTGTGGCCTACTCAATCTCAGCAGCTATTGCTTTATATTTCTTCGTCAGCAACCTAACCGCGATTGCGCAAGAGTATTGGGTTAGAAGGCATCGGTAGCCCTATCTAACTGGTAGGTAGACAAGCCTGGTCAGACACCTCTCGCCTGTCTCCATCTTTTTTTGGGATTGGTATTAGTTGGTATCCAGCAGCATTGCAAACTGCCATTCGGGTTTCGTGAGGTGTTGATCTAGGTACTCCTAACTTTTGGATAAATAAAGAGTCCTCCCTAATAATTGCAACCATAGTTTCTGATTGAAGTCTAAATAAAGTCTCCTTTTCAGCAGTAGTTAATTCTTCGGCAGGTTTATCCCAAAGTGGCTCTGTAATGTTTTGTTGCTGAGCGATTGTTTGCATCTGAGTGTTAAAACGTTCAGCGCCCACAACATTGTTCATGTATGGTGTGAGTTCCGAGCTGTCCCTGACTGCCGCGACGATGTCCTCGTCTGTTACTGAAGAGTTGTTGCTCAATAGTTCATATTGATTAATTAGACTTACTTGGTCCTCTGAATTAAGTCCTGATGCAGCACTGTTGCTTTGCAGCACTGTCGCTAGTTCGGTGTTTGATACTCGTGTAGGAGAGGTGCAGGTGTAGGTTGTTTCCGCACTACTGTTGCCGGTCACTTGGCCAAATTCGCCACCAACCTGTTCACATGATGCTTGGGCGATTACAGGGTTTGTCTCGGTGCCATTTTTTGATTCGCCTGGTTGTAGTTTTAATTCCTCTGGCGCACGGTCAACTTGTTCAGCGATACTTGCTATTCTGTAAGCCGCAGCGTCTCTTGGTGTGTGACACGACAAGACCCCGTTAAATTTAGTTGTTCTACCTCCGTTCCAAGCGCAGACCGCAGCACACTGAGACTCATCAGTAGTAATACTTGCTACTGCTCCAGCAACTCCTCCAGTAACTACACTTGCCCCTGGTATCGCAAGACCAACTGCTGCTCCAGCAATCATTGCATCTTTGGTGTTTATTGAAAGATTGTTACAGCTTTCAACAACACAACCGCCGCCATTATCACACGCTGCGGAAACTAGTGTGGCATCTCCTCCACCAGGCCCGCGCGCTCCTTCATCACCATCTGCTCCAACCTCCGGCAACCTATCGACTTCAAAATTAAATTCTGCTAGGTCGTCGTTGATTACTGTTAAAATAAGCACAGCAGCTAGGACAATCACTAAACCAAGCAAAGCGCCTTTAATGTCTTTTTTTGCTTCACTTTTTTGGGTCACAATATCAGAGAACATGTACTTTACTCCAGCAATGATGATTTTTACTACAGCTAAAAGTGCCGCTATACCAATGAACATGGCGTACACAGCATTAATATACTTATTGAAATCTATGTCTGTGTCTTCCAATCCAGGAATTCCAACCAGGTAGTTACTCTGAGCAAAGGCAAGGGTTGGAAGTAGTAAAAGTATTAGTAGAGGTATTAAGTGTTTTCTCATAAATCTTATTTTAACGTGTTAGGTCGTACATCCATAAAGTGTTGTCGATTTTGTTTTTGAAATAGAAACGTGAAGTGGAAGGGTTGAACATGGGTTCTATTAAATCAAAATCTTGGCCCGTATCTAGGGATAAGTTTACGATCATAGAACTAACAGTTGAGTCTGTGTTGATACTCCATAGAGCGTCTTGCATATTTTGTTGCCCGCGATACCAAGCATCTGGCATGTTGTCGCTTCTACTATAGTCAGCCAGCGTTACTCCGCACCAAGCCTCGTTTGGTTTACTTGTTGAAAAGACGCACTTTTCAGGTAGAAGGGTTAAGGGTGTCTGTAATACTTGGTCTGTAACTCTACTAGTTACTTCCGTCCTGTATGATCCGTCTTGGTTTACTTTGCTAGCTATGATATTGCGGCTTGACCCAACCGCTGATAGACCAAACCCTTCAACTGCTAGTCGTGCGCGTAAGCCGTCTTTGTAAGAATAAAGTTGACCGGGCAGCTTACTGGTTGTTTTTGGGTATACCAAATGAGGTCCTGAAGCTGTGTGGTGCCATTGAACTGTCATGTCTCGAAATGGAATTGTAAACAACACCCGAATAGCGTTGGTTCGGGGGTTGTACGCCTTTGCCAGAGAGTTGTTTCCGTCCGCCACGACGTATAAAAATTCGTTCTCGTGAGTAGCGGCAAAAGATAGTACAGGGTTTTGCTCGGGCAGTTTAAAATTACTCAGCTTGTCGCTAGAGGTCGACATGACGCCAATAATAAATTCGGCATTTGTTCCTTCTCCTGCCTGGATCATCACATACGCACCGTTGGGAGTCAGAGCCGCTTTCTTAGCTAAAGGAATCGTAGTTGCAGAAATACGCTTCTCCTCACCGCTTACAAGGTCAATAGAAAATATATGACCGGTTCCAGAAACTAGGTAGTGCACCCGCGGGGTTGTACTAGCGTTGTATCGCACCTCAGTGAAACCAGCTACAGACTCGGTGGTGAGTTGTTGTAGTGCGTCGCTGTCTCCAAGTGCGACTGTCGGAGATTCAGGCTCTTCTGTGACGACTGGTACGATCGAGGTGTCCGTTGTGTCTGCAAAATCAAGTGATCCGAATTGGTCTTCTGTGTTTTCAGCTGAGCCCGTGAGTAGAAAATAAACCCAGACACCGACCAAGATCAGAATTATGAGTAACCCAAGGATGATAATAAGGGGACGTTTCATAGGCTAATTAAAGGTGATATTTACACTTGAATCCACTCCTTGTGAAAGAGTTTCTAGTGACCTGACATGAAAGTTCACTCGAGACGTACCACCAGCGCCAGACGGCTGTAGGGTGATTTGGTACGGACTAGACGCACCGTTGTTTGTTTCCACTCCATTTATATCCCAAGTTGCAATGTCGGGCCGGTTGTATACTCGAGTGTCTAAGTTAAACGGTTCAGCCTGGATCATTACTGTGTTTCCAATCAGCCCCAAAGAAGATTTAATTGGAAACTTTTGCAATCCGTATAGTGAGTGGCGTTCGAAAAATAACAGGTCTGGTTCGACAATAGGAATTCTCGTCGCTCGAGACGCAAGAACTTCTCCATTTACTCGACTGACCGAAACCGACAAAATCATGTCTGTACCCCTTGGTGCTGGAAAGGAGGTTTTGTGTTGAGCGCGGACTGGCCCGCCGTGAACAGGTTTACTGTTCATACTCCAGCTGTAGATTAGGTTTTGTGGACTCACTATATCGCCGTCGTCTACAAGGACGGTTGCATTGATCTGACTACCAAAACTGGGTAACGCCCGACCCTCATACCACTCAGGTACTCTAGTTTGCGGTTCTATAATCAGGTCTACATAGATAGGCTTGATAACCTTCTGCAGTTTTTGTTCTGCACCAGTTTGAGTGAGGAATACTGCCTCGACTACACCCTGCTGACCTAGACTAACTGCGTTTAGGGTGACTGAGCGTTGGTTGAGACTGTTGGGCACCTCGGCCCCGTTGTAGTACCAGCTGATTTGTGCACCAAACAATCCCCCAGCGTAGTCGTCCACCTTTACTGTAAATGACTCGCCTGGCTTTGGGTAAGCTGGGCTGATTGTAAGTTCATTTTGTGGCTCGAACCCAATTTGAGCCATAGATAAAAACGGTACAGAAAGTAGAAACAAAAGAGTAAAAAAACCGAGTCGCATATAGTTAGTTGTACTATACATGGTAACAAAAAACTGTTGCTTATTATAATAGAATAGCCAACAGCTGTGACTTGATGGTCTTCTTTGTTAACTACTGTGGGTATCGCCAGACAACTGCTGACCAAATAGGAATGACTGGAAGCAGGCTGAGAACTGGTATAAAAGTTCCAAAAATCGCAAATAAGAATGCTGTTTGTTTAGCGGTACTCGCTTTACCAGAAAGTGATTTTGTGCCGGTAAACAAGTAAACCCCCCAACAAAGTAATATTTGTCCCATTCCAAGCAAAAATACTAGAACAAAAGGGGCCGCAAATAACATAATTGGGTTAAAGGAAATACCAAACAAAAACTCTGCCGCCCTTTCGACAGCTGTTGAAAACGAACTGCCAATGTAACCTATTTTTTCCACTAAAAATCCTGTTGCTGTGTCTCCAATAACCGAACTAACTGCTTCGTATGCAGCAAACGTCATTCCCAAAGCAGCAATACTAATAAAAGCAAACGGGAGCTGGACAATTAAATAAAAAGATATTGCCCAAGGAAGTATCCAGACGTTAGCCGCCGACACCCGCACTCTAGCTGAGATTTTGCTAGCAGCACTAACTTTCTTCTTACGTCGGAATGGTACTACGTTGTTGTATTGAGGTTGCGTAGTGTATGTAGCATCAACGTTTCTGGTTCGGTCGTTGTCGTTTGCTGGCTGGGCTTGTTCATTTTGACGCTGACCCGATAGACCAGCTTTTTCATAAGTGTCGCTAAAATTGTCGCTGGTCGTTTTGTATCCAGGATTTTTTGACGCACGCTGTGAACGTTCGATTTTTGCGCCTCGTGTTCTATCTGCTGGGAAATGCCTGACGTTATGCCTGGCTTGGTTGTCGTTTGCAGCTTTTTTAGGCCGGTTGTAGGCCGGTGAATCGTACGGTTGTCTTGGTAATGCTTGTGGTGCAGCCATGATCTTATCAGTGTACTACAACAACTTTTCAGTTGTGTTGCTTTAACCTCTGGTAGCCTGCAGTTCTTCCCGAGCCTTTTTAATCGCCAGTAGTTGGGATGGGTCTGAGGTGATGATTTGGTCCTCAGTGTAACTAGCGATGATTTTAATCGCGACGTGTTTTAGTCCAACAAAGAAGATACCCTCCCCTACGCCAGATTCCAGCAGTAGGTACTTTTCCTCGTCAGTAAGATTAAAAGTTTTTTGGATGTTGTCTATCGCCGTTGGTGACTGCTTCATCAAAAGTTGGATTGAAGAGTTGGTGATCATTGGTACTCCATACGGGCTGCGCAAAAAGTCGTCTACGTCTTGAGTGATGGTTGCGATGCCCAGATAGTATTTTCGTCCACGCTTTGCCAAACTAAACAAGAATGATGCGGTGTCTTCACTTTTCATCATCCACCAGGCTTCGTCGATCACCATCAGTCGCTTTGCTAGGCGCCGGCGCACACTTCCCCAGATGAAGTTTGTGATGATGTACATCGCAATGGTTTTTAGTTCGTCCTCCATGTCACGCAGACTGAACACGACAAACTTCTGGTTTATGTCGACGTTGGTTGGTTGGTTCATGAAACCAGCCCACGTACCCGACGTGTATTTTTGCAGACGTGAAATGAGTGAAGCGCTACCTTCCATACCGGCCAGCACCATTTCAAAGTCAGTCAACAATGGCGGCTCCATGTCACTAAAGTTTGCGTCGCCAGTTATGTCTTTGAGAGCGTAGGTTTCTTGGATCGCTAGATCGATGAGGGTCTCCTCTTCTGGCATCAGACCACCAAGCATTAGTCTAAACAGACCGATCAGCTCGATGATGTGCGTACGCAAAACATCACGTGGGTCTTCGTCTTGGGCTGGTGGAGGTAGGTCGAACGGGTTTACGTGGTGGTCTGAGGACAGAGAAATATTAAAGAACCTGCCACCAGTTGCCTCTGCTAAATATTCGTATTCACGCTCTGGGTCCAGCACGATTACCTCTGTGCCAAACATGAGTGAACGTAAGATTTCTAGTTTTAGCCCATATGACTTTCCTGCTCCAGAGGTAGCGAATGTAACCGAGTTGTAGTTGGTTAAGCTGTATCTATCAAATAGTACTAAGCTAGAGTTGTGTCGATTGATGCCGTATAGAATCCCGCTGTCGGACGTTAGGTCAAATGAAGTGAAAGGGAAAAAACTAGAAAGAGGCGACGAGTTAAATTTGCTGTGTACCTGCAGGATATCGTCGTTTAGCGGGAAGACGCTTTTGATCCCCTGTTCTTGTTCAAACAAAGCTGGTTTCACACTAATCAATTTTGAATCAAGAATACCCTTGATCTCGTTCTCGACTTTATTTATTGCAGCCTCGTCTTTCCCGTAAATCGAAATATACAGACCAACATCAAATAGCTTCTCTTCCGCCTGCTGTAGTTTGTCTCGCAGCTCTTCTAGGTTGCGGTAGGATGCCTCAAGTTGTGGATCGCGTACTTCACCGCGTTCAGCTTTCATTTCCATCTGACTTTGAACCTCAGCAACTTTCTTTTGAAATTTCTTTAAAGTATCAGCCGTATCGATTGGGTGAATGAAGATCGAGATGTCGATCTCTTTTGCCATGTTTAGAACTGGCTCGATCCAACCGTCGTTCAAGTACCTTGGGTATGAAACTGCGTAGTAAGTTCGGGCAGAGACGCCGCTGATGTTTATCGAGCGAGGGTTAATCTTTATGGCAGAAGGAGCAATGACATCAGTCAAGTTCATTAACTGATCTTTGACCGCGTCAGCGGCGGTATTATTGGCTTCTGGTCGTAAAAAATCTAAAGCTCCCATATAGTTATGATTGTACCGCAGGCGCGCTCCCGGTAGAGTCCGCTGGGTTGTAGAGATGATAAAAGAGCTCGACCAATTCGTCTTTTTGTAGAGTCATGGTCCTCACCCCGATACTTGCCAACCCCTGGGTGACCATGGCTGCCCTTTGCTCTAGCTGTAGTCGGTGTTCTTCAAATTGAGCGTCAGTCGAACTTTTGACGCCACCCAAGAAACTGGTGACGCTGCTGGTCACGTTTAGTTTGGTTGGTGAATACGGCACAACCACAAAGAAACTTTTACTCATCACGTCGACGTCAGTTGTGAAGGTGCGAATAAACTCGATGTATTCTCGAAGTTGGATGCGCATCAGGTCGTTGTCTTGTTTTCCTTCTAGTCCGTTGAGGAGTTCTAAGTATGGTTCGATATTGAGCTTCCTCGACTGCACGTATATTTGTAGTGAAAAATCTAACGTGTTCAAGAAGTTTTGAAACTGCATCAGAATGGCACGTTGCTCGTCGTATGACTTGAGAGCAAAGTTGATTGACGAAGCGAGCACGACCATAATCATCTCACCGTTTTTCTTGATAACGATGTTTTCTTTTACGTCACGGATCGGAACGAACTGTTGTGTGGATGCATTAGATTTAGGCATAGGATTGTTTTTACGCGTCGGGCTTTTGCATGGCTTGCAATTCGAGTGTTCTGGTTAAAGAGCTAATGCTCTTGTGAGAATTACCTCGGTTCCCTGGCTGTACTGTTGGTGCGATGTTGTTTTCTTTCGGTCGCGAATCGCTGTATACAACGTCCGACTTGTGTTTCCATTGATAGAGCTTGTCGCTGGTGAAGTAGTTGTATAGAGCCTCGAGGAAGAAGGAGAAAGGCCGGTTGTTGATTGGGTAAAATGCTAGCGCTCCAGCGAGCAGTGCAAGTGGAAGTCCAAGCACGATTGCTAAAATCGTTGGTAAGGTCAGAAACATTACAACTGCCCCACCAAGTCCACCACCGAGGTAGACGAACTGTCGCCAGGTCAGCTGCCCAAAAATCTTATCTTCTATATCAATAAACTGCGGCACTTCGAAGCGCATAATGTATTAAGTATACCACTGCCCTTTGGGCCAAATGGCGACTAAGTGGTGGTATTCCAGGTAGCGTCAGGGTTTTTAAGTTGTTGCCCGGGACCGTCAGCCAGTAGAGAGTCTTGTCCAATCGATTGGTGAATCAACTCACTTGGCTCAGGCACTGTTGGAATTAACGGTTGTGGTGCGACGTATCCTTGCGCTGGTTCTACGTTCTGGGCCATGGCCGGAGCTGGCTGGGCAGGGGTAGTTCGCAAATTTGCTTCTGCGTTCGCCAGTTGCTGCCTTAGAGCGTCTATATCATCGGGTACATAAGTAGGTGCCGGGGCCGGAGCTGCTTGGGGAGAAGGTGCCGGTGGATAGCTAGTAGTCACTGGAGCCTGCGCCCGAGGCGCAGCCGCAACACCACTAAGTGGCGCCAAGAAATCAAGCACGTCAGCCGTAATCCGCATCGCATCTGACTGCCCGATCTGCAGCCTCTCTATTAGCAGACTAGGTAGCTTTTCTTGTGGCACAAGTCCGAGGATGACGTCGCCGATGGCAACTAAGAAAGTAATTTTAGAATCAGTCAGTTTATGATTAGTGTAGATTGCATGCAGCTTTTCTCCAGAACTAGGTAAGTCGTACAATTTTTTTTGTGTCGCGTTGGATGCAATATATGCCTGTTCACGTTGTTCGTCAGTAACCATGGTTAGAATGTCTATTTATAATTTATGTGAGGAAGTAATCCTCTTTACCTTTAACAGAGTTTATGTAGGTAGCAACGCTTGGAGTTCCAAATGCCCCTACTGACGCTGCACCTTTGACCAGTCGACCCAGCATCTCTCTTTCAGGATCGGTCATACTCGACTTACCTTGGTTCGCGTTACGAGCAATTTGCTTAAGAATATCTGCGTTCATTGCACGCATTGCTTCTGGAGTTAAGATCCCGCCTTGCACAAATGCATCAAACGGTAAGTTAGCAATCTCCGTAGCTTTAATAGGTTTGGCACTTGGTAAAGCAATCCGGTCACCAGTGACAGGGTTAATTGTTGCTTGAGTACCGTTAAATAATCGCGTTCGCTGTGCAGGATCAGCTGCCGCTGTCTTACGTTTGCTTTTCCTGGTTTCTTTAAATCCATCTTTTTGTCTCTCTGTAAAGCCATCGCTCTTTCTGATGTCGTCCATCTGACTATCAGTAAAGCTGTCTGCGTATTTTTCAATAAAGTCAGCGCCCAATACCTCGAGTTGTTTGCCTGAAAGTTTTGTGAGTTCCTCAGTGACAAGCTCTCCATTTGCGAGCACCTGCTTCTCGATTGCATCTTTGTAGTTTCCGTGGACACCCGCCTTGTCATCTACAGATAGTTTGTCGCTATCAAGTAGTTTTGCAACAGAGTTAGCTTTCAAGTGCTTAACAATATTGTCTCTTTGTGTTGCGTTCATTTTCTCGAGTTCATCTTGTGTGTATCTGTTCGCTGCCAGTTCTGCTGCATCAAGTTTTTTCTTCAAATCGTCGTCATTCGTGTTGACGTCAATTCCCTCAGCCGCTTTGATTGCCGATTCGTCTTCGGACCGCTGTGTGCGGCGGGATGAAATCTGTTTTTGTGTCTGTTTATTTTCAATATCGTCAGCGTGTGAATATGAAGTACCAAACTTTGCATTTTTACCAGCTTTAATCATACTTTGTCGTTGGCGGTCATCAACTAGGCCAAGAGTGGCTGTTGTAACAAGCTTACGTGTGAATCGAGATGCTTTCGAATCTGATTGTTCAATTCGCTTGTCCCATTGGTTTGCTGCTATACCTACTCCCTTTGAGCCCAGCCTTCTTGGTAAATAAGTTGCAGCTTTTCGCCCTCTGTTCGCTAGATTTCTCCCAGCATTCATTGCTGCCCCGGCTCCATCTGCACTAAGTTTTCCGGCAACTTGCACAGCAGCGATCATGAATGCGGAAGTGAGTATAAATGGTGCGAGGAACGTGCCAAATGTTACACCGTTAGCTAGTGATGGGTCATCTACTAATTCGTTCATTATTCCTCCAGGACCAGAAAGTTGCTGTATTATGTTGATTGCAAAAAAAAGCAACAATATATAAACAGGAGCGTAGAATGCGCGGCCAAGAAAGCCACCCCAGTATTTTTTCATCGTTTCACCTCCGAGACCTGGAAAGACCCAACCAACAAACATCAATGGTGACATTACAAGGTAGATCGATAGAGTAACAAAGCGAATTATCAACATGATCCCGCCAGCAAAAAAGACAAATGCCCCCACAATATTTACCATGGCGCTACCAAAAATAAACGCCCAAGACTCGTTAGTCGCTGTGCTGATTTCTTTTGAGAGGAATAGACCTTCCTGCAAGCCCATACTGCTGAAAAAAGAACTAGATACGTCCACTGAAATGTCCTCGTCAAGACAATTTGCGCTGGCAAGGTTAGCTCCAGTTAATGGCGTACCGTTCTTTTCTAGTGTGAATGTTGAACAAGCAATTTCAGTAGCAAGTATGTTACTAAAATCAACTACCATCTTTGTAGCTAGCAGGCTGAAGTTGACCAAGAGCGCGGCCATAATAAGTGAAACTAAAGTTCCTCGTGTTCGGGCGTCGTCGCTATTAAGAATCATTTTGAACCCGATATAAACAAGCCCAAAAATAAACAAAATGTTGAAGAAATCACGAATTATCACCCATAACTCATCAATGGCCACCCCCACACCGCTAGTTGTGACGAATTTACCAAATTCGATTACAAATTCGTTGATAGCAAAATCAAGTACTGCGGCTCCAATATAAACAAGCCAACCAGTAAAGTTAACGATTATGAAGTAGATTAGTCCTTTGATTACACTATCCGCTCCCTGTGCCATTACAATGTGTGGGGCAGCTAAACCAAGCACCACCAAAACCGATAGTAGGTAAGGACTATGGGTGATGAGGGTGCGGAGGTTCATTAATTGAGGTCGATTTTTAGTTCGGTTGCTGTGCTGCGCCAAGCGTTTGTAATTTGGGTAACTTGTACGTTAGATGTGTCTTTTGAAGTTTGGGAGAATTCGACTAATATGTTGATCTTTTCCTCACCATTGGCATTATTGTACTGGCGTTTGATTGCGTTTAGGCTGGTGATGTTGTTGTTTGCCCTGGACACTCGTTCGTCAATTTCATTGATAACATCCAAAGCAATTTGGCGGTTGGCAAGAGTGTTTGTATTGTCTGATGCGTATGCAAGAAATTTTGGTCTAAACTTTAGGGCTGTACTGCGTAGTTTTTGCTCGGCTTCAAGACTATTGTCGATTTCGTTTGACGACTCGGCCCTGCCTACAACTTGACCAGTTGCTTGGTCTACAGCTTCATCCAAAAATGACGGTGTTGCAGAGTAACCACCAAATCCGTCACCTCCCGACAATCCCAATAGACCAGCTGCTCCAGTGAGGGCTTTGTTGGCAGCCTGACCAACTAGAGCAGTGAGAAGTTCGTTGATTTCGTCTGCTTCAACTAAGACCTGTCCAGGTAATGCCAGCGCTTCGTTGAGTTGACTAGCAATCATTTGCCCAGGTTTCACGATAGAACAGTTCTGACTACCGGTCACGCCGCTGACTGATTGGCAGACTTTTTGTGAAAGGAAACCGTCACCCCAGTTTAGTTCATTCTTTTCGTCGTCTTGAGCTCCGATTATTCTTGCTTCCAAAACAGACTGAGCATGTAAGACTGTTCCGTAAGGGGTGTAAGTTTGAGGGGCAGAAGTGATAGTTAGCCAATCAGATAAAGGATCTTGATTCTCAACACCACTGATGAAACCTTCAATGTTGTTAACAATGTCACCAAGGGTACATTCCGGGGCGCCACCTTTATCTCGACTTTGTAGGTAGCGAGTTTCTATCGCTATAGCCACATCAAGTTTAAATGGAGAACATATAGAAGGTAGTTTGTCACCGAATATATCGTCTATAAATTGCCCGGTAGTATCGTCAGCAATTTCCAACATATAGCTCCTTAGGTCTGTAACAAACGCTGGGCTTCCCTCGAATCCGCTGTTAACCCAGTTGATAGTGCTACGCATCATTTCAGAAATTACATTCTTTGCAATTGACCAAGCGATGCCGTCCAGTGTCTGTTCCTTAGCCCAGCTGTATGCGGTGTTGGCTGCTGTAAGTGTCTGCTGCGGAAGGCTGGCACCAAGTAAAACGTTGTTTGCAATTTGTGTTGGTTCGGTAGATCCGCCTGTTGCAGCACCACCCGCC
>CALJTT010000017.1 GCA_937975855.1 Minisyncoccota bacterium
CAGCGACAACACTGTAACGACCGCCAATATACCCTGGAAAACCATCCGAAGCGGCAGAAGTAGCATCGTCATAAGAGACACTAATATGCTCAGGCCAGCAAAGATGGCCAAATCGTTGAATCCACCAAGTGGTGAGGAGACGACACTACCAAAACTATCAAGCGGAAAAACCGGACCGAGGAAGAACCTGATCACAACGTAAAAAAGTAAAACCGCAGAGCTGACCAGGAAGGCCTCTAGGGCACGCATGGTGTATTTCTTGCTTCGCTGCAAGACAAGAGGAAGAGTCATTACGCCAGCCAAAACCAGCAGAAACGCAACTGTGTCTATTTCTAATACGCTTCCCCGAAACGCGTCACCGGGACTGTTAGAGAATAACGCCGAAACCCCAGCTACAAAAACAAAGCCTAGGAACGAAAGCCAAGCAAACGGCACGACACTGGCCAAGCGATTTTGCCGCAACATCAACAAGCTGAGTGCAACGGTCGAAACGCACGTCGCACCCAAGGCAAGCAGAACTTTCTGGAACCCTAGAGTCGCCCAAAGACCGGGTAGAAAAAACAGAGGTAGGAGAAAAATAAATACTACCAAAACGATCCTAGTTGCTTTCAAAAGCACGGCACTCATAGAGTCATGAGGCACAGGATTAGCCAACGGCTCTTTGGAATCAGATGATAAATTAGGAGCAAATGGATTTTGCGACATGTCGTTTAAAATAGTTACTAGTCAGGGTAAATAATAGCACAACGAAACACACCCCCAAAGGGGTGTGTTTCGGCACCTACGCCGGATTCTGTCGCGATTGCTCGCGGATGATCATCTACCTGGACGCGCCATTACTGACACGTTCGTGCGGCTCTCTTCCGCCCATCAACTGCCATTCTAAAATAAAATTGAAACTGATGGGCGGAAGCGCGGCCTTGCACGCAGATAAGGATTTAGCCGTTTCACCTCTCTTGTTTCCAAGAAAGCTAACCCCGAAGGGTTCCGTTTCCTTTCGGTCCCGGCGTCTCTGCTCGCACCTCGCGTGTCGCCACGGACGGGTGTTACCCGCTACCATTCTCCTGAAAATCAGGGCGTGTCCGGACGTTCCTCCCCACTAATGTGAGGCGACCATCGTGCGACGCCATTATGCAACACAGCATTTATTTTGCAAGCTTTGCGGTCTTTAGCTATTCCCCACGAGGAATCATCACAACATCCCCGATCGCGACATCGTTCGCTTCGACAAAGCCAGCATTTGTCTCGACCACAAACCACGCCGGTACAGGTGAGGAAAATCGCTTTGAGTCTTGGGGAGATGAACTTACGTAAGTGTTAGGAGAAACGTTTTCTTCGATGTGGACTATGGAACCATCTTCAGCGGCCCAAATAATATCTAGCGCGTAGTTCATATCCTTCATCCAAATGGTATGTTCACCGGGCACGCCAAAAGCAAACAGCTTGACTACACCTTCTGGCAAGTACGGGGTGTCAGACAATCCTTTTATTCTTTGACTGAGAGTGTCGGCCACTGATGCTTCGACTTTTGTGTCACCAATTCGCATTGCGTGTGTGACTGGATAGTAACGTCGCCACTCGCGCTCAGCCTCTTTTTCAGCGTCGGGTACCTCGTCGACCTCGTCTCTGATTTCGAACTCGCCGGCGGCAACGCGTTCTCGAAACTCTTTTCTCTCTCCAACCACAGCATAATATCCCCACACCCCGCCACCAACGAGTGCAATCAGAATGGCCACCATCGTAATTCTTTCAGCGTTTTTCATATATTAATTAAACCAACTGTACAAAAGAACTGTGACTACAGAAACCGCACCACCCAAAAATGTTCCCCAGGCCATATCCACAATCACCAGCGACAGAGGCCAGTCTTTTAGCGTCGAGAGGTTCGTGAGGTCATATGTAGCATAAGTAAAAAAACCAAATAAAGCCCCCAGCAACAACGCTGTTTGCCAACCCTGACTAGACGCTGGATAAATTGCAAAGTAAGTAAGACCCACCAAAAAGACTAGATAAAAAATAATCGCGGCTGTCCAATTTATTTCCATTAAGTGACCGATTCGATCGCGGTAGAAACTACTAGCAATAATTCCTAACCACAAAAGATCTATCACCAGAAAAACAGGCACGCTGATGGCATAAAGGGCTAAAAATTGTTGCCAGACTATCATAAATTTATTTTATCATGTCTAACTAAAGCATGATAAGCGTCGCAAACCCGAGCAAGAAAAGCAACCCTAGGACGTCGGTCGCGGTGCTGATAAAAATAGTCGACGTAGCAGCCGGATCTTTGCCAAAGTGCTTCATAAGTAAAGGAATAACGGCGCCAGATACAGCCGCGACCAAGTGTACACAGATGAGGGCCATCGCTACCACTAGACCAAGCAACGGCTCGCCATGCCACAAGGCTGACACCAGTGCTACAATCGCACCGATCATAATTCCATTCAAGAAACCAGCTGCTATCTCGCGCCAAATTGCAGGGGCTGCGTTCTTTAGTGAAATTGTCCCAAGCGTAAGACCGCGAACCATAATCGCGAATGTTTGTGTCGCTGCATTGCCACCCATTCCGGCAATGACTGGGATGTAGATAGTTAAGATAGTTAATGCGTCGAGCGTGCCTTGGTACATCAACAAAACCGAACTGGCAATAAACGTCGTGACCAGATTTAAAATCAACCAGCGATACCGGCTGTTAACTTTCTTAGCCACGCTGTCAAACGGTCTTTCGCTGTCGTCGACACCAGCAAAATCATAAAGCGAACTGGCAGGAAGACCATCAAAAAGCTTGCGCGCTGACTCTGTATAAATTACTCCAAGCACACTTGTGTCCTGGTCGAGCACTACAATCTTCTTTTTCTCACTAGCCACCAGTGTCTCGATTGTGTCTGAAACTTCTGACTGATAGGAAATTGTTTCTATATCCTGAACTAATGAACTCAGTTTGGCTGCGTTACGCGAGCGCACCATGGTGGACAAAGGAACTTCTCCAACCAGGACTCCGGCCTCATGCACCAAAATCTCAGGATATTTTCCAGTTTCTTCGTAATGTTCGTCAACCAGATCAGCTGCATAAGCAACAGTTTTGTTGGCCGCGAGGAAAATGTAGTTGAACGTAATGAGATCAAAAGATGCTTTGGGATGGAAGCGCAAAAAATACTCAACCTTTTCTTTCACTTCACCCTTAAGGCGCTTGAGGATACGTTCACGCTTTCTCGCGTCCGGTAATTTAGCCAACGCATGCTGCGCTTCTTGCATATCCATATGATCGAGCAAGTCTATAATTTCGCCCGTCTTAAGCTGAGTAAGAATAGACTGCTGCACGTAGGGAGAAAGCTCCAAGAAAACCGCACACTGTTCAGGTACGTCTAGGGAACGGAGGGCGGACATCCGTTCTTTTGCATTATAGGTAACCCTCTTGGCCATTTCTACCACTACTGTTGCCATCGTGCCCCTAGTATAACAGCCGATCTACTCCAAGATTTCGATATCCGCAGCCGCGCGCAACTCTTGGATGTATTGATCAACAACAGACTGCTCTTTAGTTTGTTGGACCTGCGCTTCAATTTGAGCACGTACCTCCGCCAGTGGCGGTACTTCAGCTCCACTTTCCACAGCGTTGTTGTAAATAGTGGCAGTTTCTTCTTCTGAGACTGAGACATCAGCACCATCAAAAAGTTTGTCTAGCAAAGAAAGGATGGTCAGCTCACTACGCACATCAGCCTCAAAAGTTTCTTTTGTGATGTCAAATTCTTCCATTCGTGCAGCCAAAACTTCAGCGCCACCGGCAGCCGTTTCTAATTCTTCGATTCTGCCAAAGACCTCCTCATCAGTCGCAGCAATTCCTTGTTCGACTGCGGTCTGACGTAAAAGCATTGTATTCACTAACATGTCAGTTGCCTGCGAACGAACTTCAGACATTATGCTTGGGTCTGTAGTGTCGACTCCTTGTGACGCAGCAATTTGCATTTGCTGCTGCATACTCAGCTCTAATTCTGCGTTATTTATCTTTTCTCCATTCACGACAGCGACGATTTTATTTGCTTCTTGCCGTTCAACAAAACCAGAAAATAAATTAGTGTCGACTCTTCCCTCTTTTTCTAGTCGCATCCAAACTGCCGCTAGAGAAAATATAACCAAAGCAACTGCCACATATGTTGGCCATTTTTTAGTTGCACCAACTGTTGCGGCAGACGAGGGAGTGCTTTCAAACGCTTCTACAATTGGCTCTTTATCAACTAACTTTACCTGTGCCTCAACGTCGGTCGTTACTTCATTTTTTTTCGGATCTTCCATATTCATTGAGAGAATTATTCAATCATTCGTTTAAGTGCGCCTATAATACACCAATTAGGCCTTCAATGCAGCTGGATGTTTAGCGGCCCAGCTGGCCAGGACAATTGCAGTAGCAGCAGCAGCGTTCAATGACTCACACCGTGGATGGATCGGGATGGAAATTAAATCGTCGCAAGCTTCTTTGGTTTTTGCGCGCAAGCCACTTCCCTCGTTACCTAAAACAAACACGCTCGGCTTGGGATATTTCTCTGTCGTTGTGCTAACAGTCCCGTCGCCCTCCAGACCATAAACCCACGCACCGCGATCCTGTAGGTCACGAAGCGTAGCGTTCACATTATTAATAGTGACCAAAGGAATTTTAAACGCCATCCCAACCGACACCTTTACAACCGTCCCTGTAACCGGCGCTTGATTGTGTGGAGGAATAAGCACACCAGCCAGCCCAAACGCAGCCGCCGAACGAATCACCGCGCCTACATTGTGAGGATCTTGCACTTCACCCAAAACCAGAAACGCCGTGTCGTCTGTGAACTTAATTTTTTCGATGAATTCTTTGTACGGAACAGTCAATTTTTCTGCGTGGATACCAGCGACGATTCCCTGATGAGCTGCGTTACTAGACACACCGCGCGGCGGATTTTTCAGGTTGAGAGCTTTGAGTAAAATTTGTTTTGACTCAATTAACTTCAATAACTTCTCATCCGAAAAATCTGGCGCCGTGTGCACCTCAACCACCACGCCCGGTCGCTCTTGCAGCAGCTCTCTCACTGCATGTTTCCCAAAGATATATTCAACCGATTTTTTCATATGTCGTACGGTACACCTTTCTTATAAAAAAACAACGCCCATACATGGCGTATAGGCGAAAACAAAACACAAAGTTTTACAGATTTACGTGAAGATATCAGAGTCTGCACGATTGGAAATGGAACAGAGGGGGCGCGTCATAAACATGACGATTGCGACATGGCCGCTGAGCACATTTATAAGCGCCCCTCTTTTATTACATTCTCATAATAATTAAAATGTGTCAAGTCTATTTAGAGAACGGAATAATCTCTACTCCCTCCGGCCAAACAAGATCATCTTTACTATAGAGATCTTCGAAAGCTTCGCGGGGGTTGTAGGGGTTCATGACAAGGCTATCCTTAAGAGCGTGTACGTAGGCTGGTTCCACTGGGAATCCATCATGAAATAAATACGCATACATGACGTCAGTCAGACGATCCAAATGTCTCTCACCATCTACTTGCCCATACTGTTCAATTATTAGATCTGTCATAATCTTGCCGGTTTCAAGTATCTCTTTCTGAGAGTCGCCGTACCCAAGATCAACATGATATCCGCCATATAGAGGGTCAATCTCTTCAGCTTTTTCAACAAGGTCATCAAACTCTCTCAGGCGTCTGTTTGTAATTCGTTCTTCGCGACCCAGTACTTTCTCTGGTGATATGTTGTATCCCAAAAGGCTTTTTAACATACGTCTTTTTGCACCGTGAGAAGTATCCACTCCTTTCTCTTCTGCACGAGCAACGGTTTCCTTGAAAGCAGCGAGAGATCTATCCACCGCCTCGTTAGACTTTTTTGAGTCAACACGATCTAACAAACGTAACAGGTCACCTTCGACGTTAAAATGCGCAAATATGTTATTGTCGCCATCAACATCTTCTGCATAGTCTCTAGCTGGATACCTCTCCATCACTTGATGACCTTGTTCTAGAAAATCTCTGATTTGCTTTTCGTAAACATCTGGTGAACTCACACAAGCTTCAACCAGAAGATATCTGGGCATCTGCGGATACGTTTCTTGTAGACGATCCATTTCAATCTCAGCAACTGCCAGACCACTCTCTACTGTTTGTGGATATTTAAATATAAGATTCCGGATCATCTGCGGACTAGTGACCCAGGTTCCACTTCCTGGTTCATAGGGATAATTTTCATCCAATCTTTCTCCAGCTTCCACAAACTTTTCAAACGGTACTCGTACACGTGCGCGGTTTAGAACCGACTGATTAGCAACAAACTGTGCATCTAATCCAGCTGACTCCATCTCTTTATAAATACCTGCGTCGTTGCCGTAAATATAAGTAGACATATCAAGAGCGTCCTTATATTTAACCCCGCGCTCAAGCGACTCTTTGAGCATCTCAAAGTACTCCGCTGTGTATATACGCAACTTTTCAAACATATATGCTTCGACACCTGACTGGACCTCTGCATCTTCTTTACTTTTTATAACTTCGCCACCAACTTCTACCGTCGACTGATATTTGTCTGCAAATCCCTCCCCGGCTTCCTCACGGTCAAAATCATGATCTTTATCGTTTTTCTCCAAGTCAATACCAGACCCTTTTGCTATGTAGTTTTCAAAGTAGTCGTCTGTACTTAATTCATCCGGTATGTTTATTTTTCTTCCGCCGTCATTTACTTCATCTCCCTTATGAGGCTTGGGAGCCTGATCTTTATCCAGTTGTATCTGTGTTTTTAAATATAAATCAAATCCGTGCTCAAAAGATTTTTTAACATCTTTTTCATACTTCTCAAGAGACGGCGATCCTTTTCGAACAACAAGATACTCGTCATAAATCCTTTTTCCCTCACGCAAAATTTTTCTTTCAAACAATGCTCGTACTTTTTCTACACGCTCTGGTTCTTCACGTTCAATTTTGTCGTCTTTAGTTCCGATGGTTTCCATCGCTTCTTTGACACGTCTAAAAAATCGACCCCCTTGTCCTTGTGGCCTTAACGTTCCTGGTTTTCTCGCAGCCTCTAACTTACGTGCATCTGATTCAGACTTTGCTTCGCCGACCTTTTTTAAGGGATTCTCAAAACTCATTGTCACTATTGTACCAGCCAAATTAGTCAAATAACAAAAAAGCGCCCGAGAGCGCTTTTTTGTTTATCTACTTAGTGGACTAAGCAGCTACTTCTTCAGCTGGAGCTTCTTCAGATCCACCTTCAGCTACAAGCTTTACATCGACAGCGTTTGGTCCTTTCGGTCCTTCGCCAACTTCGAATGAAACTTTGTCTCCTTCTCGTAGGTCGTCAAATTGAACTCCTACTAGTCCGTTTACGTGAAAGAAAAGATCTTTGTCTTCTCCGTCTCGTGTGATAAATCCGTACCCGTTATTTAGTCGAGCGATAGTTCCTGTTTGCATATATTTTTTGTTTTAACAAAAGTTATTAATTTCAAATCTTCTGAGCTTGAAATAAACACTTCTGCTTACGACTTACTACAAATTCGATTTGTGCTGCCATGATACAGCAAAAATTGTTTTTGTCAATCGGTTAAACAACACTCTGGAACAATCGCCTACTTACTCGGCCTGTACACAACGCCATCTTTCATATTAGCCAAAGCTCCTTCTGAAGGTTCAAACAGGTTATCTGGAAGATCGTCTAACGAGAACCATTCCCAGCGCTCACATTTATGTGGCTCCATATTCTTGGGCTCTCCGCTTTCATAGTGAGCAATTACAGACACATTTAAATAATGCTTGTTGTCTGACTCGATATAGCGCATCTCATCAAATATAGACACTAGTTCAAATTTAGTTACATCTAAATCAGTTTCTTCTTTGACCTCGCGCTGCGCAGTCTGGAATACAGTTTCGCCAAACTCTAAATGACCACCTGGGAAAGACCACTCTCCCGCTCCGTGTGAAGAGTTACGAAGTCCCAGTAAGACCTCGTCGTTCTTGTTTAGAATAATCACTCCCACCCCGACTCGAACATTTGGTTTTTCACTCATGGATATAAAATAGCAAAGATATAAACTTATGACTAACTTGGGCAACTCTTCACAAAAGCTTCACTCCAGTGCTTCCTGCACATCGCTTGATACGATTCGTTCCCGCCGATTTTATTTTGAGGTCCCTCGTTGACCGCTTTTCCATTTGAATCAACCCGCAAGTTCATACTTGCCTTTCTACCGCAATGGCAAATATTTCGGATTTCCCGTAGTTCGTCGGCAATCGCCAAAAGCGTTTCTGAGCCTGAGAATAATTTACCCTGAAAGTCTGTACGGAGGCCGTAGCACATGACCGGAAGTATCATCTCATCGACAACCCTGGCCAACTGCCAAACTTGAACATGAGATAACCATTGTGCCTCGTCGATCAAAACTGCTTTTATTTCTGACTGTTCAGCGGCCTTACTTATTTTAGCGTACAAGTCTGTGTCAGCAGTAAATGTGTCTGCCGATTTATCAGCCCCGATACGCGAGACGATCTTTCCGGTCTCTCCACATCTGTTATCTAAGTCTGCAGTTAGCAAGTAAGTTTCCATACCCTGCTCGCCGTAATTATGCGCAACCTGCAGAAGCGAGGTCGACTTTCCGGCGTTCATTGCAGAGTATGAAAAGTATAGTTTTGCCATGAGGGTATTGTAGCAAAAACTAAAAACCTTCTTTAGCGGAACATTTAACGCTGACTGTTGGGATGAAGTTGTAATTTTCCTACTCTCTGATTAATAGTTCGCTTCTATACCCGAAGCAAAGTGACTTCAGTTCTCCAGCCGTTGGGTGACCATCGAATCTGTAACTCATTTGTGTTTCATATCCGATACATGAACATTCATATCCCCAGAAACCATCTGTATTACACAGTTTTGGCCAAGCAAGATAAATTGAAATTAAAACGAAACCTAAAAGTACCATTATCTTATACATGAGAACATTCTACCAGAGTAGTTCTATTTGCTGGCGGACAGGGAATCGGTCAGGAGTCGATTGTTTCAATATTCCCTGGGTCATTGGAAACATATCGCTCACGACCCTGACTCGAAATTACAGTCCCCCGGACTGGCTTTCTCCGTCTTTCGATTCCCTCTTTACATCATACGAAAACAAAATCACCCGAGCAGAAGCTCGAGTGATTTTGTTTTAGCTGGCGGACAGGGAATCGAACCCCGATTTCTTGGACCAAAACCAAGCGTCCTACCGTTAGACGATCCGCCAATATATAAATTTAGTTGCAGTAATCTACCACAAAATTCGCGTACTCTCTACCCCACTTCTTCTTTACGAATGTGTCTCGTAAGCAGCCTTCACAAACGCTGTGAACAATGGATGTGGGTCAAGCGGGCGCGCCTGCAGTTCGGGGTGGAACTGTACTCCCAGGAAGAACGGGTGGTCGCTGGCCGGCAACTCGGCGATCTCCATCAGTTCTCCGTCTGGCGATACACCTGAGAACATTAGGCCGGCGTCTTCGATAGCACCTGCATAGTCTAGGTTCACTTCGTACCGATGACGATGTCGCTCATTAATCTTGTCAGACTTGTAGGCTTTTTGGGCAACGCTACCCTTCTTTAGTTTTGCTTCGTATTCTCCTAGGCGCATTGTACCGCCCATCTTATTTTCTTTGATGAGATTCTTTTGACTCTCCTGTACGGCAATGACCAGATGTTCAGCCTTGGAATTGATTTCCTCGGTACTAGCGTTCTTTAGCTTGAGAACATTCTGCGCGTACTCGAGAACCATCAACTGCATACCGTAACAAATACCAAAGTAAGGAATACCCTGTTTACGCACATACTCGATTACGTTTAGCTTGCCCGCAATACCCGTTTTGCCAAATCCGCCTGGAACAAGAACTCCGTCGAATTTCTTTAGTTGCTTGAGATTCTTCTTATCTTCAAAATCTTGTGCCGACAAATAGGAAATCTCAGGCTTTAGGTTGAGGTCGTAAGACGAATACTTGATCGCTTCTAGAACAGACAGATAAACGTCAGACAGAACAAAATCACCCGAGTTGAAATACTTGCCCACCACGGCGATTTTGACTGTGTCGGTGACATTGTTAGAGCGCCGGACAAACCGCTGCCAGGCTTTCAAGTCGGACTTCTTTTTGCAAGGCAGGCCGAGTTGTTTGCACAACACGATCGACAGGCCGTCTTTTTCAAAGTTAAGTGGGACATCGTACACGCTGTCTAGGTCCGGTGCAGAAATAACGTTCTCTACCTGGACGTTGCAAAACCGAGCGATTTTAGCCTTACGTCTATCGTCGACTCCCATCGGGCTGCGGCAGATAATCATGTCGGCAAATACACCCGCACTGTTGAGCGCTCGGACAGCTGTCTGGGTGGGTTTGGTTTTCATCTCTCCGATACTGCCAGGAACTGGCAAATAGCTGACCATAACGACAGCGACGTCATCAGGAGTTTCAGTTTTCATCATTCGAATCGCTTCCAAAAATAGCACACCTTGATACTCGCCGACTGTTCCACCAACCTCTACCTGCACAACGTCAGCACCCGCTTGCTGGCCAGCGGTCTTGATACGACGAATCACTTCTAGAGGAATGTCGGGGACAACCTCGACACACTTTCCGCCGTACTCTAGATTTCTTTCTTTTTCGATTACAGACTGGTAGACACTCCCAGTCGTCATGTAATTAATAGAAGGTAAATCAGTATTAAGGAAACGTTCGTAGTTACCCATGTCTTGGTCAGTCTCGAGACCGTCTTTCAAAACAAAACATTCACCATGCTCAGTTGGGTTCATTGTTCCAGCATCAACGTTAATATATGGATCAATCTTCATTGCTGTTACCTTCAAGCCGCGCGCCTGCAGACAAGTGGCAATCGACGACGACGCCACACCCTTCCCAACACCACTCATTACTCCACCAACGATAAAGATGTACTTGGGTGTCTTTTGTTTCTTAGCTTTTGCTTTCTTTGCAGTCGTCTTACTTTTCTTTCGGGTAGCCATGGTGAGTTGATTAGGTTCGTAAGTAGCGTGAGACGGCAAACAGACTAGAGAAGAATCCAAGTCCGATTCCGATTCCCAGGATCACAACACACACGTAGCGGAAGTTATCGAGGTAGTAGTCCAGCAGGTTGATGCCGAACATTGCGTCTGCCCCTGGTGATAGCCAGATAAGGATCGGATAGAAAATAGCTAAGGTGATAATCCCTGCAAAGAACCCATACAGCACACCCTGAAGCATAAACGGCCCACGAATGAACATGTTACTAGCCCCAACCAGACGCATAATGGCGATCTCTTCGCGGCTGGTGTAGATACCCAGACGAATTGTATTAAATGTGATCAAGAGTGCGGCAACCAACAGAATGGCGGTCACAACCCGGCTGACCTGTTCGGTAACGTCAACAAACCGAGTAAGAGTATTGATCGCTTCCTCGTTGTCCTGATAGTTAACGTGTTCGATGATCGGCTCGGCATCAGTCGCCTGCTGTCGTTCGATTAAGAACTGAGCTACGCCAGCGTATTGCCCAGTCTCTTTGGCCTGCACGGCGATATTCGCACCCAATGGATTGTCAGATAGTTCCTCTAGGGCCTGTAGGGCAATTTCGTTGTCTTGATTGTCTTCGCGATATTTCAGCAAGGCATCTTCACGGCTAGTAAAGACAACTGACTCAACTTCAGACAAAGCAGCGACAGCGTTGCGGATACCATCGATTTCGTCATCAGAAGCATCCGGTACAAAGTAGACATTGATGTCGACCTGGGAATTTAAAGTGTTTAGTGCGTGATTCAACAACTGGTCAAACAGCATCGCTGAGAAAACCACAAACAACGCGATGACCATAACGTACACCGACGTCAGTGATACATAGGCATTACGCCAAAAACCAACGAATCCTGCTCTAAAAATGCGACGTATACTGGTTAACATAACTTTACTCTACAAAACATATTTACCGTTGGCGTCATCACGAATGATGCGGCCTTCGTCCATAGTAATAACTCGTCGTTCGATCTCGTCGATCACTCCCTTGTTGTGCGTTGTCATGATCACAGTCGTCCCCAGGTCGTTGATCTTGCGCAAAATCTGCACAACCTCGTAGGTAGCGATTGGGTCTAGGTTTCCAGTCGGTTCGTCAGCGATGATAATGTCGGGCTGGTTCACAATCGCCCGGGCGATGGCAACACGCTGCTTCTCCCCACCAGATAGTTCGTGTGGGAAGTTAAACGCCTTGTCTTCGAGGTCCACCAATGCCAGCGCCTGCGGCACGTTCTCGGCGATCTCTGCATCGCTGCGGCCGTTGGCCTCCATCGCAAAAGCAACGTTTTCGTAGGCGGTTTTGTGTGGGAGTAATTTGAAGTCCTGGAAGACTGTGCCGATTTTGCGTCTATACTGTGGCAACTTTGACTTAGGGATGCGATGCACGTCGAGGGACTCGTAGAATACCGTACCAGCCGAAGGCCTATCTTCAGCAATAACCATTTTAAGCAGCGTCGTCTTACCAGCGCCAGAATGCCCCACAATAGACACAAATTCATTAGGCTGAACCTGGAAGGTAATATCCTCGAGGCCGTAAGAACGGCCATCGTTGTAGTGCTTTGATACCCCGTCAAAGTAAATCATGTTGGACAGTATAGCACGTTAGTTTTGAGAGACGGAAGCGGCTATAAACTCCTCTATATCTCCCCCCAACACCTTATC
>CALJTT010000018.1 GCA_937975855.1 Minisyncoccota bacterium
CTTCCTGCTATAGTGAGAGAGTATTATGACCAATAAAGAAACTGTTCAGGCTGGCAATGACATTATTCACGCAATCTCGACGAATGTCAGTGATGTGTCCGCGACTGAGACAAAACAGGTCGTTCAAAATCTTGTCGACACTATGCGCGAGGTTGACCTGGTTGGAATGGCCGCTCCTCAAATTGGCGAGAATGTTCGAGTGTTCGTTACCGAAATCCGTCGAACCAAGTATCGTCAGGTTGAGCCTGACGAGCTGCGCGTGTTCGTTAATCCAACAGTGGTAAGTGTTTCTGAAGGTACCGCTGAAGATTATGAAGGTTGCGGCAGTGTGGCAGAGGGAGGTTTGTTCGGTCTAGTTAAACGACCGGCGGAAATAACTGTCGAAGGCTATAACGAAGCAGGAGAGAAATTTACCTGCGTGGCGAACGGTTTGCTGGCCCGTGTCATTCAGCACGAGCTCGACCACTTGGATGGTACTTTGTTTATCGAGAAGGTGACCGATTTCAAAAAAATCATGAGCCGCAATGAGTATTTGAAAATGAAGAGCAAAAATCAAAAATGACGCCCGATGGCGTCATTTTTGATTTTGAATCGGGCCTTTAGCTTTAACCAGCGTAAAGTGCCTCTCTCACTTTGTTTAAAATTTCGTCGAGGCTGTGATGGGCCTTGATGATGTAGTCAGAAATGTTGCCGGCGTGGGCAGTTACAATACTGCGTGGGTCGTCCATGGCGGTTAACATCACTACCTTTACGTCTTTGCCCCATGAATCTTGTCGGAGTTTTTCCAACATTTCTTGGCCGGTCATAATCGGCATTTTGATATCAAGCAGGATCAGGTCAGGGAAGTACTCCAGGGCTGTTGCCAGGCCAACCTGACCGTTCTCGGCTGTTTTTACTGCAAAACCAGCATCGGCGATAGCTTCTGCCATTGCTTCGCGAATGTCTGGTTCGTCTTCTACAATCAATATTCGTTTGCTCATATTAGTCGAATAATACCATGTAAGGAACGACAGCGGCAGGGCAGGTGGTATTATAGATAAATGCTGGTAACCCTGATTGGGCGAGTTCGTTTTTGGCGTTTCATCGAGAGTCTCATTCACATAGTGATGGTGGGTGTGTTGTTGGTGGCGGTTGCGCTGGTGTATACAGATCGAAGTACAACTGTCTACGAGTTGGCGCTAGTTTCTTCGTTTGCGATTTTACTGGCCTCCTGGTATTTGGTCGGCATGACAATCCGCAAGGACCTCGCTCAAGCAATGAACCAGATCGAGTATAAAACCAGGCAAGAGTTCGATTCACTTTACGAACGTAGTCCGATAGCCTACCTGACAATTGATATGAAGGGTAATGTGTTGCGGGCGAACCCGGCGTCAGCCCATACTTTCTCCGACACGCTCACCGACATTATCTCGCGTAATTTTTTTGATTTTATTGATATTGAAAGAGTCGAAAACAACGACTCGATTTTGCGCGGCAAGGTCGCAGCCGGACTTACTGTCACCGACCTAGAGTTGCCGGTCACAACGATTAAAGGTGAGGCCCGTTGGGTGCTGGTGAATGTGTTTGCTACCCGTCACCCCGACGAGCGCCTGATTTCTGTTACTGACGTCACCGACCAGCGTGCAGTCGATACAGCCAAGTCTGAGTTTGTCGCTCTGGCGACTCACCAACTAAGGACACCGATCGCCGCGATTCGTTGGAATGTTGAGCTGCTCATGCGGTCGATGCGCGAAAGCAAGACTGAGAAACAGGATCGGTACTTGGTTAAAATTAACCGCAATGTACTGCGGATGCTCAACCTGATCAACGACTTCCTTAGCGTGTCTCAACTAGAGATGGGTACGTACACGGCCGAACGGGAGTCGGTCAACTTTGCCGAGTATCTTGGCGGGATCATGGAAGAGTTCGAGGAGAAGGTGACCACCAAACAATTGGCAGTGAGCCTGGTTATTGAACCAGAAAACTTTAACGTCGCAATCGACCGACGACTATTTCATATTATCTCCAGCAACCTGCTGTCTAACGCGGTCAAATATACTCCTGAGGGAGGCACAGTAAATGTCAGTGCGCGTGCCAATGGCGGAACTTTGTACTACAGCGTGGCTGACACCGGCATCGGCATTCCCAAAAGCGAGCAAGAAAACCTCTTCAAAAAATTCTTCCGCGCCAGCAACGCCCAACAAAAGGTGACCGAGGGGACAGGTCTAGGGTTGTTTGTGGTCAAGCAATCAGTCGAAATCCTCGGCGGTACCCTGACCTTAGAGTCAGAAGAGAACAAAGGTACAACCTTCCACGTAGAGCTGCCAAATATAGTGAAGTAGGGTTGTTTTATCTACAACTCGCACGTCAGTCCACAACTCTCGGCCGGGGCCACACCGCGCTCAGGGCAGGTTCCGCTGTAGTAACAGGCGTCGTTGGGGACTGCGTCTAGGTATGGCTGGATGGTTTCTGGGTCGTAGTATCCGTAGCGCAGCAGGATGCGATCGCTGTCTACTGGGATATAGGTCGAGATTGGCTGGGTGAATATTTCGTCGTTCACAAACAGCAGTACTTCCTCAATTTCGCCTGAACAGTATTCGTTGTCTAGGGTCAGGCATGAGTCGGTTAGGGTGATGCCAAGCGAGTCGAGGAAGCTGGCAAACGTCACGCCTTCAGCGTGGATGTGTTTGACGTCGCCATTGTTGTCGTGCAGGTGGGCGTCGGGGTGTAGTTCCTGGGCGCTGGTTGTCTGGAACATGTCCTCGTCTAGGTTTACTAACGTGTTGTGCACTACTATATGGAAATCGGCGTGTACGTGATACTTGTCGTCGTTCGGGTCGGCGATGGGGTGGTTGTCGTGGTGATCTGCGTGACTGGTGCCTAGTACAGTGTGAGTCAGTAGTCCTCCCACAATAAGTCCGAGGATAAACGCGAGAATAATTTTGTTGGTTTGCATGGTCATAGTTTAGCGTTCTACCCACAAACTGCAATAGATTGCATCGTTGTACGTACTAAGTAATACTAGGCCGCGTATGAGCATACTTTATAGATACATTACCGGGGGAATTTTAGTAGCGATTTTATTGGCTTCGCCAGGGTCAGTTGCAGCGCAGTCGTCTGACCAGGCGCAGCTGGCGTTGTTGCGGCAATTGGTCGCATTGCTGCAGACGCAGCTGGCAGAGCTGCTGGCCCAGTCGGCGACACCACAGCGGACCCAAACACAATACGAGCCGTACAACACGTCGGTTCCTGAACGAACAATCAATTTGGGCAAATATTCAAACACAGCCCGATCAGTATCACAAATTCCCGACGAACGAGCGAAATTTTTTTTCGAGCGAGTTCGAGAATTAACACCATCAAAATATTTGCCGTTAATAGAACAATTCGAGGTGCGAGACTTCAGAGGTTCACCTGACGCACAGGTGTTTGGACATTATCGATCTGACAATGGATTTGTGTGGCATTTTTATATTGATCGAGAATACTTGGCGAATGGATTTTCGCAGGCTGGGATGGATGAATTAATCGTGCATGAAGTGGCACATATAATAGGTGACACTGACGGTACTCCATTTGAAGTACGCAGCCGGTGCCACGACTACCTGGCAAACAACATTGGTTGTCCGCGCTTGGATTCTTTATATATGAAATTTGTTGCTGAATTTTGGTCGGAAAAACAGCTTGACGAAATGCAGCGTCGAAACTCTATCACCGAACAAAACTATGCTCGTAACCCCGGCTCGTTTGTCAGTCGTTATGCTTCAAGAAATCCCAAAGAAGACTTCGCCGAAAGCTTTGCTCAGTTTGTTTTGGACGACAGAAATAGTCACAGGGGAGTGGCTGGTGAGAAGGTGGACTTCTTTGATCGCTATTCAATGAGCAGATCGCTGAAAGAGGAGATTTTGACAGATCTATAATCGATGTGACAATTGCTTGCAGCATAACGTCATAATGACTATGGTGTAGAGACCGTTCATGGAATACACGACATTACCGGATGAACGTTTGGTTTCGTTGTTTCAAAATAACGAAGACAAACTAAGCTACGAAGAACTCTACACGCGATACGCCAGTAAAAGTTATCGCAAGGCGCTTTCGTATGTTCGTTCGGTAGATGACGCTGAAGATGTTGTGCAAAACGTGTGGGTCAAGGTTTTTCACCATTTGGGCAAGTTTCGAGCAGACGCCAAGTTCTCGACTTGGCTGTATCGCATAACGGTAAATGAGTCCATTTCGCATTTGCGAAAAAGAAAAACGTACTCTCTAGACGAATTGCTCGACAAAGAGGAATCAAGCTTTCAGGTTGAAGACGTATTTGCTGATTTCTTGAAACTTCTAGAGAACAAAAGTGTTACAGCCCAAGTGTTGGACTTGGTAAATGACGAGGTAAAGAGTTTGCTTCTTCTTAAATTTGCTGAAGGGTATACATATGATGATATATCTAACATGACCGGCCTCAGCGCAAGCGCGGTCAAGATGAAAATCTCGCGCGCAAAACAACACATTATAAAAGAGCTCCCCGCTCAAACGAATTAATTATTTCATGTCAACTATTGTTTTAGACAATTTATTTGCAGCACCACGCGACGGCAGTCGGGCTGAATCGCTAGTGTCTGCACTGGAAGCGCCATATGTTGAGGCGGTGGTTCGCGCTGAAGTAAAAGTTAAAATAGACCAAACGATAGAACGATACAGCGCTTCAAAATCTTTGCTTGAACTGCTGGTACTGTCGGTGCCGCTTTGTCTTGAGCTGCAAAAAATAGAGCCCGACCAACGAAGAACTGACGATATTGATCAGACCCGTTAATCACACATACCTATGAGTAAAGGACAACAATTTATTGATTCATTATTTACCATGCTGGCTGAACCATTGGCTCAGGCTGCAAAGACAATGTTTGCGTACGCACCGGCGCTATTTGGTGCACTGCTCTTATTTTTGATCGGACGAATCATTGCCAAAATGATTGCCAAAGTAGTCAAGCGAGTGATGAATACCGAAGCGGTCCACAGTGTCTCAAAGACCCTTGACCTACAATCTTTACTAGGCTTTGTCGGCATCAAACAAAGTTTTGGTGACATGCTATCCAAAATTGTGTATTGGGTAATTCTATTATTCTTTGCAACTTCAGCCTTTGAAATATTAGGACTGGAAGTGCTGGTCACAACTTTGCAGGACTTCATTGCTTTCTTGCCGAACATATTCCTGGCCGCTGTGGTAATGATTATTGCCATGACTGTGTCACGGCTGGCTAAAAGTGCCGTTGTGTCTTCACTGAAGAACTTAGACGTTTCGTTTGGTGGAGTGTTGGGTACTGTTGCTCAGATCATCGTGATCTACTTTGGAGCAATTGTCGCAGCAGAGAAGCTTAACTTTGACGTTGACGTTATTGCCACGAACGCTTCGTATGTAGTGATTGGTATCGTTGCGATCGCAGTGTTTGCCCTAGGGTGGGGAACTAAGAACGCAGCAGCGAACTTGATTGCTAGCTACTATGTAAAGCAACTATTTAAAATCGGTGACACCATCGAACTGGCTGGTCACCGTGGAGTAGTGAAAGACATCAACAATATCGCCGTGGTTCTAGAGACTGATACTGGAAAACAACACATTCCTAACAACCTCGTGCTACAGAATGGTTCAACTAAAGTTAGCTAAGTATTAGAATTGTGACAGTTATGTAAACCTGTGCGTCCTAATACTGTTGTTCATCAGGTAATGGGTGGGCAACACTCTACGCTCATAACTTGCAGATCCCGCCTTACGGCGGGGTTTGCTTTTGTGTGACAATTTTTTAATTCGTAGCGTCAAAAATATATCAGTCGATAGAGATTCGACGGAGTACATATATCATGGAAACAATTTCTACAAAAATCATCAGCGACTGGTTCTCACTACAAGCGGGCGACTGGATCACTACCCAGATCGACGAACGCGTCGGTGTAGTGCGCTTGGTCGACGAGTTCTCAACTCACATCGAGATTGCCGATGGACAATATGTTATCCCTCACTCGCAGGCCCAAACAGCCAAACATTACTTCTCTCAACTAATTACTTAAATATGCAAAAAATCAACAACACACATATCGATATTTTCAACGAAGCTTGGCCAAATCAGGAAATAAGTCGTCGCTCTGCACTAACAGACTTTTTGATTTTCGGTTCACTAGTGATGACGGCAACAATTTTATTTTACTTGTTTGTGAGTTTGTTGTTGGGGTAGGGGGTTGTATTAAATTTAGTTGAGGTAAGTTAAATAGAAAGCGGCGGCCATTTCTGGCCGCCGCTTTGATTGAGGAGAGGTTTAGTTGTCGTACGATATGTCGATCGCGTGCGGACCCTTCCGGCCTGCTTGTACGCGGAAGCTTAGCGTCTGTCCCTTGGTCGGGTGATTATTAATACCAGACTCTCGAAGCTGGTTTGCATGTACGAATACATCGTCTCCATCGTCACTCCTGACGATGTAGCCAAAACCTTTAGTTGGGTCGAACCATATTATTACACCGAACACACGATGCTCTGTGCCTCCGATCATATGCATAGCCGGTTGTTTGGAAGTTGTGCGAATTTCCAAATTGGTTGCACAGTTTCTTCCATTTTTACCTTCAGTAATTTCGAAAGAGACTGGCTGTTCGTCTGCAAGAGTTTCGAGACCAGAGGCTGCCACAGCGTTTCGATGGACGAAGATGTCTTTACCACCATCGTCACGAGCGATGAATCCAAAGCCTTTGACCGGGTTGAACCAGCGCACGACCCCGGTCACCTTTTTTGTGTTCGATGTAGCGGCAAGCTTAAGAGTGCCTTTTTTTCTGTCTGTCACGTAACTTTCCTCAATCAAGTGGAACAATGCGCGATTTTGCGCGTTGATACAGTCAGACTTTTTGATATAATAGAGGCATGAAACAAAATACTATCTTGATTGCAGTTGTTGCTTTACTTATTGGAGGGATCGGCGGTTATTTTGTCGGTAGCCATAGTGACCGTGGGTACGGCATGAAAGGTATGGACCATTCGAAAATGATGTCGGACGACAAAGACTCCAAGGAAATGCCGATGGGGAACATGGCTGGCATGGACCACAGCGCAATGATGGTCTCAAGCGAACAAGAGTTCGTGGCTGGTATGATTCCACATCACCAAGAAGCGGTTGATACAGCTAACGAAGTGCTAGCTCGTGGCGGGAGTACTGAGCGTATCCGAACTTTAGCCGAAGACATTATTGCGGCACAAGAGAAAGAAATTGCTGACCTCAAGCAGTGGCATCTTGATTGGTACGGGGAAGCGTATGTAGAAACTGATTCTTATCAACCAATGATGCGCGACTTGTCCGAACTGTCAGGCACAGACCTAGACAAACGATTCCTGGAAGACATGATTCCACATCATATGGGAGCCATCATGATGGCAGAAAGCGTCCGGCCACATATCGAACATCAGGAAATTACAAACATGGCTGATACGATCATGGAGACGCAGGCAGCGGAGGTCGAGTTGATGCGAGAAATATTGATGAAAATGCAAGGTAGTTAAATTTGGTCATCGGGTGTTGTTTTATATAACCTTAGCATTCCACAGTGTATCCAAAACCCCATTCTAAATACTTCATAATAGTATATTATATCTAAATACAGTTGTGGTCAGTACAGCCTGCTTGTGCAGTGTCTAATTTTATAAATACTTTACTAATTTTGTGTCTATGTTTAAGGACTCATTTCAAAAGTCAGTGCTATGTGCGCTGATCGCAGTATTCTCATTCTTCCCGTACGGGCAGTATTTGTTTGACGGAGTCTCTCTCGGACTGATAGACACACCAATGGCTGAGGCGGCAGGGGATGGGTCGGTCGGAGCACCGTTTACTGACTTGTTTTCGGTGTACCGAGCTTCGCAGCAAGCAGGTTTCGCGACTGGAACCTACAGCTTTAATATTGATGGTAATGCCTTTAGTTCGTATGTTGATACTGACGGTTATGTGGCAGTTGCTTCAGCTGATAACGGTGAGACTAACGATGCGACTGGGTATACCGAAGTGACCGCCATGACACTTAACAGTGATGATATTTTAAGTCGGACGATCTTGGCGGCAGTGAATCCAGATGAA
>CALJTT010000019.1 GCA_937975855.1 Minisyncoccota bacterium
TGCCGCCTGCGGCTGGGCGCGAGTCAGGCCAGCGACGTTTGTGAGGGCTTGATGCGGCAAAGCCGCGGTTCATGATTTTGGTGCTGCCGACAATTTTGCCAGGAGTCAGTGGGTCCTCCAGGAAGATCTCGACAGCCTGACCTCCTTGGTGGGTGACGTAAATATCACCGCCGCCATTTATTAAAAACTGTTTTAGACCAAACTGGTCTTTTAGTTGCTCAGTAAGTTTGTCGATGCACCAACCTTTGCCGTAACCGCCGATGTCGATGTTGCCATAGAGTAGCTCGATTTTCTCTTCGTTGATCGACAGGTCGGTTAAGGGGTTACCGGGTTCGAGTCCGGCTGAGCCTTTGTCTATAAATGAATACGCGCCGTCGTAGCCGCGGGCTTCGAGGATGTGTCCGACCATGACGTTGAACACACCACGAGTGTGGCGATATAGCTCGATGCTGTGTCTGAGCAGAGCGCGCGTTTCGGCGCTGGGTGAGGGAAGGATACGATCGCGGTTGAGTCGACTGAGTTCGCTGTCGGGCAGGAATCGGGAATAGCGTTGTTCAAAGTCAGATACGAACTGGCGGGCAAAATCGAAGATTTTGCCCGCCGTCCGTTCATCAACTTCATCCCACACCTCCACCCACCAATGGGTACCAAGCGCAGGGAAGTCGAACTTCATACAAGTAATTAAGACTGCATTTGTGTCCTGATGTCAGCCACTGCGTCGTTGAAAGCGTCTGATGTCAGAGACGCTCCACCAACTCGCGATAGCTCAACCTCGTTGATGTTTTGTCCGATCACTGCTTCTGCGTAGGCATTGTCGAATCCGATATGCGCTGGCGTGCCGGCCGGACCTCCGTCGTACATGACGTTGGCATCCGTGACGATGTTGTTTTCGATTGTTAGAGAAACTTCAATGTCGTGGTTAGTGCGACGCGGTGTTAAATAGTCAGCCTCAGCTTTGTAAATCATGCCAGCTGCTATAGATTCCACGATGTCAGGATCAGGAATGGCAATTGTATCAACAGGAATTTCTGGTTCTGGGTAAACCTCTGGCGCTTCGACGGTAATTTCGCTTGGCGTTTCTGTAGGAGTGTCGACTACCGAGGGGGCTTCAACTGGAGTTCTAAATACGAAAAACAGAATCAAACCAACAACTGCTACTATCGCTGCAATAATATATGGCATACAATGTTATTACTTTTAACTAAAATCTAAGTGTTTTTATTGTACTACAGATCATGCTCCGCGCACTAGAAAATCAATTTACGAAGTTGCTGCACATCCCCGAAAAAATCGTCGATGGCATGGGAATGTATCGAGTAGTCTCATTGACACTGATTGTTTTGGTGTTGATAGGTTTTGGGTCAGCGCTGGCTGGCTTACTGGTCTACAGTCCACAAGCTCAATTAACTTCGCTGTTGATTGTGCTGGCGATCGGACTGGGGCTCAACGCACTACTGGCAGCGATCTGGCGCGTGTCTCCAAACCACGAGTCTGCTTTGATTACAGCCCTGATCGTTTTCTTTCTCTGTTCACCCAATGCAGATATCGTCGCTAACTGGGTACTAGCTTCTGCTATTTCTTTAGCCATCATTTCCAAGTACCTAATTGTTTATCGCAAACAACACATTCTGAACCCGGCCGCGCTTGGGGCCGTGCTGGTGGCATTGATCGTCACTATTTGGAACATCTCTACCGGCAGCACACACAACACTGACTTGTTTGGTTGGTGGGTAGGGAATCCGATACTGTTTTGGCCTGTACTTATTTTTGGAACGCTTATTGTTTTTAAAGTTCGCAAGTGGACTCCGGTTCTGTGGTTTGTTGGAGTAGGTTTGGCCGTGTTCTTGCTTGAATCTATTCGCTTTGAACAACCTCTACTTGAGTCAGTTGAAATGTACTTTTTCTCTTTCCCAACATTGTTCCTCGCTTTTGTGATGTTGACCGAGCCTTTCACCATGCCGCCAACCAAAACTACTCAGGCAATGTATGGAGGGTTGGTTGGAGTACTGTCCAGCACAGCTATTTTCGCGCCATATATCGCGATGACACCGGAACTCGCGTTGGTTGCAGGAAACTGTTTTGCTTATGGATTTCGGTCGCGACAAAAGCTCATCCTTCCCTTGATTGAAAAGCGAGAGATTGCGACTGGTGTCTGGGAATTTGTTTTCAAGAAGCCAGACTCGTTTACATTCAAGCCAGGTCAATATTTGGAATGGATGTTGCCGCACAGACCAACCGATAGTCGAGGGTTACGACGCTATTTCACAATCGCTTCTAGCCCGACTGAGTCAGTAATTCGAATGGCGTGCAAAATTTTGCCCGATGGAGGAAGTGCGTATAAAAAGAATCTAAAACAATTGGATGAAGGTGAGTTGGTGGTAGCGAGTCAACTTGCTGGCGACTTTTTACTGCCAGCTGACGCGGACACTAAACTGGGTATGATCGCCGGTGGGATCGGCGTCACGCCCTTCTCCAGTCATCTGCGATGGATGCAAGACAGCGGCAAGAAATACGACACTGCTCTTTATTACTGCTGTAACACTATGGCTGACCGTGCCTTCCTGAGTGATTTTAAAGCGATGGATCTGCCACTGCAGATTGTGCCAGTGCTAGCCAAAGAAGAATCGGCTGATAAAGTTATTGAACACGGGTTTGTGAATGTCGAGATGCTCGATCGGCGGACACCAGACTGGCGTGAACGCACTTGGTATTTGTCTGGGCCACCTGGCATGGTGAACGCTTATTACAAACTAATGCGCGACCAAGGTATTCCTAAGAAACAAATAAAGAAGGACTTCTTCCCAGGGCTTGCTTAATCACCAGTTAATTTCTTTGTGCCCATTCAGCTTTAAGTAGTTGTTGCACAGGGAGAAATGTTTACAACCCAAGAACCCTCGATGGGCGGACAGTGGGGATGGGTGTGTCGCGTTTAATACGAGATGTTTTGAGTCGTCGATAAGGTCGGATTTCTTTCGTGCGTAGGCTCCCCAAAGCAAGAACACTACATGCTCATGCTCGTCTGATATTTTTTTAATAACAGAGTCAGTGAATGTTTCCCATCCGCGCCCCTGATGGCTGCCAGACTGCTTGTGAGCGACTGTGAGGGTGGAGTTCAGCAATAACACACCTTGCTTGGCCCATGCTGTAAGATCGCCGTTGGTGGCAGGCGCTGCGCCGATGTCGCTTTGGATTTCTTTGTATATATTACGCAGGGAAGGGGGAATGCGTACGCCGTCTGGCACTGAGAACGACAGTCCCATGGCCTGTCCATGGCCGTGGTACGGGTCTTGTCCGAGAATCACCACTCGAACTTCCTCAAAAGGACAAAGTTTAAAAGCATCAAACACAAGCGCAGCTGGTGGATATATCGGTGGATCTTCAACTAGGTAGTCTGCCTGAACCTCGACAGAAAATTGTTTGAAGTAGTCTTTGACCAGCTCTTCCCTTAAGACAGTTTTCCACGATTCGGGTATTTCCGGCAACATTAGGTCGATTATACCGGTAGACTGTTTACTATGAAAGGTAATGCAAATGCAGTGCGAGAAGCGCGGTGGCGTAGTGTGGCGAAAGCGCTTACTTGGCGGGTGATCGCTACTAGCACAACAATGGGGCTTGCTTATATTGCAACTCGCGATCTGAAAATAGTCGGTGCAATTGGTGCCGCTGATGTGGTGATCAAATTGTTCTTTTACTACGTACACGAAAGAGCCTGGGGTAGATTTCAGGCTGGTCGCAATATTAACTTCAAGGAGTAGCTTTTGTTGTTATTTTGCGTGAGCCTCTATTTCTGAGATCAGACTGTCGAGACTTGTAGTGGCTTTGACCAGGTAATGTTCAGTACCAAGACTTTTTAACTTGTCTGCATTCACGTCCTTTACCTTGTTTGTAAAGATGAAAACGGGTGTGTCCTTAGTTGTTTCGTTAGTGCGCAGTTCCTTCAGAACATCCTCACCACTTTTACCAGGGAGCATGAGATCAAGGATTATCAGGCCGGGGTCGTGTTTCAAAGCTTGTTCGACTGCGGTGTCGCCAGTGGTGGCGATCTGCGGGGTAAAGTTGTGTTCAGTCAGTTTCATACAAATGAGCTCGAGGATCATTTGATTGTCTTCGACAACGAGGACGATCTTGTTGCTGCCTGTTTGAGATTCGGATTCCATATAGATTTATCTTTGTTGTGCAAGCGTCTCAATTTCGCCCACAAGTAAATTGAGGTCGGTCTTGGCCTTAACTAAATACTTTGAAGCCCCTAGTGCTAGTAATTTTTCCTCGTTCTCTTCACGATTTTTATTAGTAAAAATTATAACGGGAATGTTCTTTAGCGCTTCACTTTTTTTAAGTTCGCTTAGAATTTCTTCGCCACTCTTGCCTGGAAGCATCAAATCCAAAACAATAACGTTTGGATCGAACTCCATTATTTTTGGTATAGCCTGGTCGCCGTTTAGTGCGACTTCTGCGTTAATCTTATTATCCTTAAGTTTCATGCTGATCATTTCAATAATCAGCGCATCATCCTCTACTACAAGAACGGTTCGGATCCTTTTCTCAGGATCGTACGTGTCGTTTAAATTGTTTTCCATAACAATAAAATATTAGCTTAGCACGGAAGACTGATCGTAAAAATTGATCCAGTGGGTTCGTTGGGCTTGTAAGAAACCGTACCGCCGTGCGCCTCGATGATTTTGCGGCCGACATACAATCCTAGGCCAGTACCGTCTGGGTCGACTTGCTCGGCGTTCTCTAAGCGGCTAAATTTTTGGAACATCCTGCCTTGGTCCTCAGCCGGGATGCCGATACCATAGTCACTCACGTTAATGTTGGCCTGTGCGTCGTCGTATGAAGTGCTGACAATTATGGACGAGCTCTCACCACTGTATTTGATCGCGTTGTCGACCAGGTTATCGACAACTTGTTTGAGTCGTAGTGAGTCGAATTTTACCGCCTTGGGCGTGTGAGAAAAATTCCGTTCGATAGAAACTTGCTGTTGTTCTTGGATGTGCTCGTGTTCTTGGATGATGTCTTCGCAAAGCTTCTCGATGTTTCCATTGGCGATGTCCAGAGTGATGGTTCCAAAGTCCATGCGGTTTAATTCAAGTAGCTCCTCAACAAGTTGAAAAATTCTCTCGACGCTGATTTCAGCGCGACTGACTAAACCTTGTTGTTTTTCGGTTAGGTTGTCCTGATCTTCTTTTAGGTAAGTAAGCGCCCAACGTGCCGCTGTTATCGGTGTGCGCAGTTGATGGGCAGCGATAGAGACGAATTCGGTCTTTTCATTGTCGAGCGATTTTAGGTCTTCATATGCTTTTCGCAGCGCAACATCGCGCTTGACGAGCATTTTTGAAGTTTTCTCGAGACTTACAATACTTTTCTCGAGAGTTTCTACGTTAGCGTTTTTGAATAGTCTCATGTGGTTTCGCTAAATAGAACTGTTACGACAGTTTCGTTGTGAGTGGCAGGGTCGCAGGTTTTTATGTCAACGGCTTTGTCGCGAACTGGTGCTTGTTCTGCGTAGGTGTAGAATCCGGCCATTGGAGTTTCAGAGCCAACGGCCCTTTGGATTGCTTCAATTTCTAGTTTAGATTCTTCCCGGGTTGCGTACAGTGTGTCCCTGATGTGACAACTGTAGATGAGTGCTCCGTTTGGTGTGGTGCCTAGTTGCTCAACTGCGTCAGCAGCAGCTACAGCAGCAGCTTCTACAGCTTCTTCTTTACTGCCGATCATAAGTTGGATAGAAGACCCTTCAGGCACCTCGCCGCCAAAAGTGATCGAACCTTCTGCGTCAACATAAAACGGTGCCCGCAAAAGCATAGTATTCGAATCTGGGGTCACGATACCGACAGGATAGGAGAGGGCAACTTTTGCCAACGTGACCTCCTTCAACTGTTCCGCTACCTCTTCTCCCAAGAACTCTTCGTAGAGTGAGATTGCTGGTTTGTCGTCGATAGTGTGCACGACTTGTCCCTCTGCCTTGGTGACAGTGCGGATTCCACTGATCGGATTCCAGCCGTGTCGCACTCCAACCGACACTGAAATTGGCCCAGAGAACGCCAGCGCCGCAACAGCATTGCTGTGAGTTTCGCCGTTGTAATACTGATAGGTTTGTTTGTAGTTACCGTCGTCTCCAGCTGAACCGCCGGTTAGAACTGCGTCTGGCAGAGCTGCAGACAAACCTTTCAAGATGCCGTTAGGATTTACCTTTAATCCGTCAGCGTGTATCGTACAATACTCAATTTTTTTGTCCGTCTGGCCACTTAGCAGATTCCCCAACTCCGTTCCTTTAGCTTCTTCATTGCCTGAAACATCAGTCACTAATGCAGAATGGCAACCTATCGTGTCAGATGAGAAAACCATCACTGTTACTGAAGGGGCTACACTAGGACCACTCTTACTGATTTCGCCCGCTGTAGACGCACCCACAAAAGGAATATCCGCTCCCAGTTTTCCTTGTAGTGTGCTGGCCACCTCTGTTTGATCGAAAGTGGACGACGAGAACATGATGGCTCCGATTATTGGCCTATCACCAATTGTATTTTCAATATCTACCCAAGCGTTTAAAACAGCTTCAGACCCACTCGATCCACTAGCTGCAGCAGTTGCAATTTTGAACATATAGTTGATTACAAATATTTGTACTTATGTATGTAAAATGTATCACGCTACTTTTGACACCCGGGGCAGTAGTGTGTACCGCGACCGGCGCAGCGAGTTTTTTCTATCGTCGATTCACAGCGGCTGCAAAGCTTTCCTTGTTGTCCAAAGACTTGGAGCTTGTCGCGGAAGTTGCCTGTTTCTCCGCCGGTGTCTTTAAAGTGTTGAAAGGTTGTACCGCCGACTTTGATGGATTCTTTCATGACGTCGCCGGCCGCCTGACACAAAACCATCGCTTCTGCTCTAGTGACCTTGCTAGCAATTCGCATTGGCTTGACCTTGGCACGCCACAGCGCCTCGTCGACGTAGATGTTCCCAAGGCCGGCGACAAATTTTTGATCTAGTAGGGCGGCTTTGATAGGAGTATTTCGTTTGTGTAATTTTTTATAGAACCAATCGCAATCAAAGTTTTTGGCTATCGGCTCTGGCCCGAATCTGGATTTTGCCGCCGCAACTCCTGCAGCGTTGGTAAGTTTCAGATATCCAAAAAGCCGCATGTCGTTGAAGTAGAGAGAGGTGCCGTTTTCAAAATAAAATGCCACACGGCTGTGGCGTTGAGGGAATTCCTCTGATGAGATTGTCGGTACTTCATGCCCGCCAGCCATGATTTCATTTTTGTCGATGAAAAAAAATTGACCGGTCATTTTTAGATGCCCTAACATAAATAAGTTATCTGTTTCAGAAAATTCAAAAATCATCAACTTGCCAATGCGGTCGATGTCGTGAATTTTTTTGCCAACCAAAATATCTTCGAAGTCTTCATTATGATCGACGCTTTTCGCATGGAAAACTTCCACTCCCGTGATTTTTTGATCAACGATTTTATTTTTGAGTTGGAGGCGGACGGTTTCCACTTCAGGTAATTCGGGCATAAGAATTGTGGTTAAAGGGTGGATAAGTAGGTTATAAGTCTGGGATAACCCTGGGGATTTTTGTGGATAGGATGAGGACAACTCTCGACCTATATATGTGGATAGTCGACTTGACTTGAACGGTCCCTGGCTCACTTGACAGATTGTACCTCGCTGAAAAGAAGTGTCAAAAAACGTTGTTTTATAAGGGTTTTATCGCGTTTTGTTTTATAATAGTAAGTACCAATGCGATTGTTGATGGGAACAACCTCGCAGCGGAAGCTGCGTTCATACTGCTCATTTTGGCTAGTCCTAACGATCTTGATGATCGATTGTTTTGCTCTGTTAGAGCACGGAATTTGGCGCGCTTCTGAGACGCAAGCCGCGACTGGCGACTTCTCGGTTTTCCGCGAAGCTACCGGAACCGAGGTAATTGCTGGCGCAGGAAACGACGTGACCTGGGACACAACGGTCAGTGCAAACGCCAACATTGCACTGCAGGTAAACACGTCGGACATTGACCTGGCTGATGGTGGGAAATACTTAGTTTTATATAACGCATGGACGGAACAAGGGGGTGAGGGTGGTGCAAATCGACGATCGCTAAATTCTTATTTGACTGTGAACGGAACGGCTTCTGCCTATGGCTGGGGAGCGGGATATTTCCGAGACTCAGAAAGCGACCTGACCGCGTACAACTCGGGCGCTGCGATTCTTGATGTCACTGCTGGCGACGACGTCGCCGTTGTGCTCGACCGGACAGATTCTAACGCTGGTGGAGGTACTGCAATTCGCCCTGGGACAAACGGCGTCAGTATTCTTAAACTCGACGACACGCTGGACTATTTGCGAGTTAATCAGAGTACCAACAGTGCGGACATCAGTGGTAACACCGCTTTTACAGCGACCACGTTTGACACAGCTGACGAAGTTGATACCGATTCCTTTGGATTTACCGCTGGCGGTTCGGCGGTTACTCTTAAGGGCGCAATCGACCAGATGTTCATAGTGACGTTTAATGTCCGGCTAGATTCTGGTTCAACCAATCGTCAAAATTACGAGGCGCGCCTGCTACTTGGCGGCGGGGAGGTTGATGGTACTCGCACCACAACCTACTGGGCTGGTAGTAACGGCACGCAAAGTGGCACTTTGCAGTACGTAGGAATTGTTAAAAAGACATCTGCGTCAGACCAGACTCTGACACTAGACGTGCGTCGGGAAAGCAGCACCAGCGGCACGACGAACATTGTTGGGGGAGAGACAGCTATGGCTTTGGTCGCTATCCCAGAAACAGCCGAAGTTTTGTCGGTGACAAACAACGGCACTCAGGCACTTACTTCGGCTCAAAGTGCATTCAACTGGAATCAACAAATTGCTACAGCGCCGACATATTTTACTCATGACACCGTAACGAATAATAATCAGGTGTCTGTTGCACAAGATGGCGACTATCTGTTTTTTGGTAGTACATACACCAGCCGCACCAGTGGAAAGGGGCGTGATGTACCTCGGATTGAATGGGTGCTTGATAGCACTGTTCAATCGTACGGTGGCCACGGCGCCTATAACCGCGGTAGCCAAGGTGGTACAGCCTACACCGCTGGTGGAGCTAGTGCGCTGTTGTTTCCGGGTATGACCACGGGCGAAGTGGTCGAGTTGTATCATTCAGACGAAACTACCGGTACACCCGACGCGTCTTTTGCGGCAAACCGGGTCGCTTTGCAAGGGGTGGAAGTCAGTACACTGGTACCACCGGTGGTTACGGTTGATGTAAACGTGTCGATGAATGGTGCACAGATAGCAACGACCGCCCCAGCAATGGCGGATTTGGTAGTCAGCGAGCAGTTGGCGATTGTCGAAAATTCCCTGGCCCGCAACGTGACGAGTGTTCGATTTACAGAGGCGGGAACAGTGGACGCGACTACTGGTCTAGATAACATCAGATTGTTTTACGAACTGGATACCACGTTTCCATACGACTGTTTAAGCGAATCATACTCTGGGGCTGAGGCTCAATTTGGTGCTTCCAGCACGTTTAGCGGCGCCAATGGAACGGTTGTGTTTTCTGATAGTGTATCTATTTCTCCGACACAGGCGTTTTGTGGTTATGTCGTAGCGGATGTGACCGACAGCGCCATTGACTCTGAAACTATCGACTTGTACATGGCTGACCCTAGTCTGGATGTTGTATTGACCGGGTCGCCTTCGATCGATCCTGTTATACCAATCGGCACAACGTTGACGACTGTTGTCGACACAGAATTAACGCAGACGCACTATCACTGGCGTAACGACGACGGTAATGAAGCCGCAGCGACCTCTGCTAGTGGCGGGGCTGAGGACACTGCCGTCAACGACCTGTCTGTTGGTTTGACTAGAAGACTTCGTGTTGCAATCACTGCGCCTGGCTCTGGCTTTGGGGTAGAACAGTTCCGTCTTGAATATAGCGAAAAGGTTAACTCCTGTGCAGATGTTTCAGCCTGGACTGACGTGGGTGACGTTGGTGGAGCTTGGGACATGTCGGACTCGACTTTCTTGGCTGAAGGGGCAAATACCACCAACGTGTCGGTGGCGATCGGTGGTGTGTCTGACAGCGCGTTGACTTTCCTTAGTACAAACGGAGGTGTGCGTGATGCATCGTCTGAGACCGACCCGCTAAACGTAAGTGCCGGAGATTTGGTCGAGCTAGAATACTCTGTCGAACCGACTGCTTCGGCTGTGGGTGGGGTGGGATATTGTTTTCGGGTGACTGACGCGGGCGCTGCTTTGCGACAATATGACGTTTACCCCGAAGCTGCTTTACTGGCCGGTATTGTTGTCGATGGAGTAGGCAATTTTGCAGCGACTGCTGTCTCCGGTACGGACGATGCATACATCGGTGGTTCGTTTTCAGCGGTAAACAACAGCGGTAGCTTCACTGTCACGGAGGTCATAGTGACCGAGACAGGCACAGTTGACGCGGCGGCTTACCTTGGCAACCCGCGATTGTTTTACGAAAGCGACACCTCTGCACCGCTGGATTGTGCTAGTGAGTCTTACAGTGGAACCGAAAGTCAGGCTGCCGGTAGTGCCTTCCTGGACGCTAACGGCACGACAACCTTCACCCTCAGTTCGCCGATTTCGGTAACCGAGGCATTTTGTGCGTACGTTGTGGTGGATATATCTAGCACAACACCAGACGGAGAAACTGTAGCATTTGAGATTTCCAACCCAAGTTCCCAGGTGACGATCGTCGGAGCCAGTGTGGGGCCAGGAAGTGTTGTTAGCCCAGCTGGCAGTACGGTGATAAACGCGCCGGCTTTGTCCCAGGTCAATTATCATTGGCGTACTGATGGTGCAAATGAATCTACTGCGCCGTCTGCCTCGGGCGGGGTGGAAAATACAGGGATCATCGACGTGTTCCAGGGTACAAATCGACGACTGCGAGTATCTGTCGCCAACGATGGTAGCGCTACAAAGAGCGCTGCCTCGCTTCGGCTCGAGTACGGTAGCAAAGTCACCACCTGTGCCAACGTTGGAGTTTGGCAACGGGTCGACGATGGTGTTGCTTTTGAAATGGCCTCGACTTCACAGTTGGTCGATGGCAGCGACACAACCAACATTGCCGTGTCTGGTGGTGGAGTCACTGACTCTGCCGGGACGTTCCTGAGTCCTAACGGTGCTCAGGAAGAGCTGTCTGACCAAGCGGCCTCGTTTGCGCTTTCCACCACGGAGTTCGTAGAATTGGAATATGCGATTCAGGCGACCGACGCGTCGAGCTTTGGGGCCACGTATTGTTTCCGGTTGACAGACGCTGGTCAGGCGTTTGGCACGTATGTTAACTATCCTGAATTGACTGTGCAGGAACGGCAGGACTTCTTTGTGCAACGAGGTATAGAAACTGTCAGTGGCACCGGACTGACTTTGACGGCTGGGATTGACTACACGGCACCCGCTAGTACTGATTCTGCCTTTGTACGCATCACAAACACGCAGCTGACCGGCGCCGGTAGTGACACACTGGGTGCGACCCAGAACGCAGATGATCTGTATGCCTATATTACTGGCCCGGTTGATTTGACTACCGGATTCACAATCACCAGACCACCAACCGCGGCTGACAATACTCGCGTTTCGTGGGAAATTGTTGAATTTATTGGGATTGCCGGCAGCGATAACGAGTTCATCGTACGTGACGCTGACGAGGTTATTTATGGAGGCGCCAGCTTGACAGCCTCGGGGTCGACTGTCCCTGGTGTGGTCAATGACGCTGATGTAGTGGTGTTTATTACTGGTCAGTACAATCCAGATGCGGCAAACAAAAACTTTAACACCGGTATGTCGATTTCCAGCTGGAACGCAGCAACTGACGTGCCGGTTTTCGACCGAGGTGATGCCGATGGAGTGGCTGCCGGGGTAAGTTATGCCGTGGTTGAGTTCACCGGCGCAAACTGGAACGTGCAGCGAGTAGAACATACATACACAGCTGCTGGAACCGTCGAGACCGAAACTATCTCTGCGGTCAACGCTTTGACGCGCACCTTTTTGCATACACAAAAATTAGCTGGTGACGAGCTTGATAACGTTGATGAAAACGGTCACGAGGTGTGGCTGTCGAGCATCGGTGCTGTTTCGTTTTTGCTTGAGCCGGGGTCGAGTGTGCCGGCCGATCAGCGTTCGGTGGCCTGGGTGATTGAGAATACCCAGCTGGGGGCTGGAGCGCTCAAGGTGTACCGGACGGCTGACACTATCTTGGCGACCAACGTGCAGCCGACGTCATATCTTTATCCGATCGGTGCTACTGTCAGTCCTTCTAATGCGTCTATTTGGGCAAACAACCGCAGTAGCGGTTCAGGCAACGCTCACCCTCGAGGTATTTTAGGAGCGCGGATTTTTGACGAAACGCAGTTTGAGCTGTGGAAGAGTGATGAGCGCGAAGATCAGTCTTTCCGGGTTGAGGTAGTGGAGTGGCCAGTAGCAGAAACGTCAATCCGGCAAACTCACTTTAGGCTTTACGTTGACAACGACACGCTGACACCAACGGATCCATGGCCACCGGGGCCGAGTGACCTGGGCGAGAATACAGCCATGACCGACCTGGACGAGCCGTTAGGTCTAGGCGAGCGAACGCGTATTCGTACCGGATTGTTCATTAACAACGCATCTTTGATTGCCGAGAGCGCGTCGTTCAAGTTGCAATATGGCCGAAGAGTCACAACTTGTTCAGCAGTATCTGTATGGGGCGATGTCGGATCGCCTGGCAGTTCCGCTATATGGCGTGGCTTTGATGCGTCGCCGGCAGACAATGCTACTTTGCCTAGTGGGCTGTTGTCTGTGACCAATGAGCTGGGTACCTATGAAGAAGATTCACCATCGGCGTCGAACCCCGCAACGGTTGAAATTGGTGACTATGTCGAGTATGACTGGAATGTCGAGCACAACGCGGCCTTCCAAAAAAGCAGTTATTGTTTCCGTATGGTGCACAGCGACGGTGAGGAGATTGACGGTTACGACATTTACCCCATTATTCGGACCACTGGTTACACGCCTGTGATTGTGAATTGGCGCTGGTACGACGATGAAACAAACGCAACTCCAGCAACTGCTTTGGCAGCCGAACAAACTGCTCCCGTTGATATTGTTGCAAGTAATACTGTAAAGCTGCGTGTCGCCGTCACCGAAGTCGAGGGTGCACCAGGAGAAGATATAAAATTCAACCTCGAGTACTCACAGTGGTCGGATTTCCGTGACGGAGGAACTACGCTAACGTCCACTACTTCTTGTGTTGGTTTGACCCGGACTTGGTGTTACCAAGACGGCGCCGGGATCGACAACCAAACGTTAGATTCAACTGTCCTGTCAGGCGTTGATGCGTGTGTCAGTGGCGTAGGCGATGGCTGTGGTACGCACAACGAGGCAGAAAGTTTGATCGGCTTTTACCAACAGCCTGTTTTTACAACTTCTGAACACGAGTTCACTTTGCTACACAATAGCGTCGGGTTTGATCAGGTTTATTATTTCCGAATGGTAGACGCCACCAACGGTGTTCCTCTGGTTGCGTCTACTAGCTATCCAAGTCTTACCACCGAGGGTGCCGCTTTGACCTTTTCGATCAGCGGATTGAACGCCGGTTCTGTTTACGAGGGTGTTACTCTCGACTCGACAACCACTGCCACAGACGTTGGGTTTGGAACATTACCGTTCAATAGTCAGGTTGAGGCCGGGCAGCGACTGACTGTTTATACAAATGGTACAGAGGGGTATCGCGTGTATCTGCAGGCAGATCAACAGCTGACCAGCCAAAATGGCGAGGAACTAAACTCCGTCACCGGAACAAACGCCGTGCCGTCAGATTGGAACACTGGCTGTGTCGGCGCGGCCAGTAGTTGCTTCGGGTATCACGTAGGGGACAATATTCTGTACGACGGTTCGGTCCGGTTTGCGCTGGACGATTCGTACGCGGCCCTCAACACCACAACACCAGTGGAGGTAATGGCCAGTGGAGTTCCGGTAACATTTGATACAAGTGAGATCATCTACCGTACAGAGGTCAGCGAATCTCAACCAGCGGGAGACTACATAACAACCCTTCGTTATATTGTGGTTCCGGTGTTCTAGATATTTTTCCGAGGCTTGTTCTCGTACACTTTTGGTTTCGGTAAACGTTTGTAGTCCCACTGTTTGGTCGTCTCTCCTTTGGTGTTTATGAGGCTGACACGACTGGGTCGATTGGCGGCGGCTACCTTTTTTGTGTGTTCCATAGCATCTTGGAAATCGTCCTTAGAAAACTTCTGCAACAGCCGCTCGCCCAAAAGCGTCACTCGAACCAAATGTATCGAGGCAAACTCTCTATCTGAACGCAAACGGTATTTGGTCATATCGACAATGTATCACAACTTATCTGTTGTAACTTGGGAGAAAAAATGTAAAATAGCTCGTACTTGCCTTATCGAGGTAAGAGAGTGTTGGAAGCAATTCCTCCATTCCGGCTGTATGCATTCGCATACGCCGTTCATTCGGAGATCTAATGTAAGTAAACTTCCATTATTCTCCTCATTCCGGCGTAGCTCAGCTGGTAGAGCAGTTGACTGTTAATCAATTTGTCGCAGGTTCGAGTCCTGCCGCCGGAGCCAGTTAGGACTATCAGATAGTTCTAGTACTAAATTGAAGGGAGAAGCTAGGGTAAAACCTAGCTTTTTTCCTTGTACGGTAGGGTTCTGAAGTAGGTAATTCAAAAATGCACGTTTTGAGGAAGCTTCAGAACTATTTTCAAAGATGGTCTTTGCTCTTCGTGCTACAGATATGACTGTAGCAACTGTTGTTTGGTAGTTGCTGTCTGCCTTGTTGTGTTCTGCCATCTCAATTTCAAGTGTCTGGATTTGGTCTTGGTACTCTTGATGCTTTTTGTCATAGATGTCCTTAGTAATACTCTGGTCTAAAAATGCATCTAGCAAACGGTCCGATTTAGCTTTTAGTTTATCGTAGTCAGCTCGTATACGATTTATCTGAGCTTTATGAAAAACAACCTCAGCTTCTGTGTTTTTTCGTAACTCATCAACTAAATCATTCTGCACTTCTTCAGTAATGCTTTCAAAGCGTTCCAGAACGTCATATACGGGCTTCAGAAGGTCTTTCTCTGGTACGTATATCCTTTTACATATCTTCTTTGCATTAGAGCAGGAATAGTACGTATAGGTCTTACCGCTTGGTTTAACTTTTGTTTCTCCACTGATGGTGCATCCACAGTTTTCGCACTTCAAAAGACCTTTAAAAATAAAGTCTTTGGACAGAGCTTTGTTTGGTTTTCTTTTCCTGCCAGCACAAATTTCCTGACATCTATCAAACAGTTCTTTAGTGATCAGCTTTGGATACCTGTGTGGGTATGGACCATACTTTTTTGATACCGCTACTCCATAGTAAAAGCTATCTTTAATGATGTAATCAATATTACTCCTTGATATAACGCCTCCCTTAAGGCTTCTTAATCCGAGTTTTGTAATTTCCTGTCGGGCGGTTTCAAGTGAATGGTTACCTGTCGCGTACAGCTCAAATAGCTTTTGGATTAAGTGTCCACGATCTGGGTCAATGATAATATCTTTTCGCAAACGTTTATGTTCGTCTAAGGCTATGTTTAGGTAACCAAGCCTTACAGTACCTGTCCATTCTCCATTACGACGCTTCTGTTCAAACGCTCTTTTAACATTGTCTCCAATAGCATCTGAATAGTATTTAGCTAAACCTAAACTCATTCCAAATTGAAACTTTTCAACCGCTGACATCTGATTATTGATAACCTGTCCATCAGATACAAAATGTAGTTCAATTTCATCAGCTAGTGCCATCTCGTATAAAGTACCAACTCGCTTATCGAAAACGCTACGAGAAAGACGGTCAACTTTATCAAAGCAAACCGCGACCTTTTCTTTTTTAGCTAGCTTTTGAACAAATTCAAGAAGCTTATCAAACTCATCTCTTTTAGATTTGTAGGCACTTTCATCAAAGCTAAAGGTAGTTGGAACTTCTTCAAGGTCATTTCGTTTACAGTATTCTGAAATACGTTCTATTTGAGCAGGCAATGAGTTACCAGCATCTTTTTGTTCTTCTGTTGAAACTCTGGATACATTGATTGCTTTCATATTAGTACTCAAGTGCTTTTGTAATATTTTTTGTCATATGCCACATAACAACAGGGGCGACAGCATTACCAAGTGCACGATAATTCTTACCTTTTCCATCCAGTAGTTTGAAGTTTTCAGGGAAAGATTGAATTCTCGCAACTTCTCTTGGTGTAAACATTCGGTACCTATCTTTTTCGAATAGCACAGGATCTGTACTGTTAAGACTCACTTTAGCTAAATGAGAAGTTACTGTATTGCAAGGCTCATTGATATTTTGGGCTCGTCCCTTGTTCATAGTTTTTGAGTTTTTTGATTTCTTCATTCCCTCAACCGCTCTTTCACTAAAATAATATTTTTCGTCGATTTCGTCTTCAAGAATATCTTTTATTGGAGTAAGGTTTTCTTTCAGAGTCCCTGTCGGAAAAGAGAAATTTTCAGAAGCCTTCTTGTCTCTAAAGCCAACTATGAATACACGTTCTCGTTTTTGGGGTACACCAAAGTGAGATGCATTCATAACTTGATAAGATACGTGGTACCCAGCATTTTCAAACTCCTGCAGTATTAAGGGAAAGGTCTCGCCTTTATTTGCTGAGAGTAAACCTTTTACATTTTCAGCGACAAAAGCTTTCGGTTTTTTGTCCTTCAGTACTCTACACATTTCAAAAAAAAGTTTCCCTTTTTCATCATCGTAACCAAGCCTTTTAGGATTTTGAGCTACTACAGAAAAAGACTGACAGGGGAACCCTCCAGTTAATATATCGTGATCAGGAACATCTGAAGAAGCGATATCTCTAATGTCTGCCTGTAAACACTTGTTTTTAAAGTTTAGGTTGTAAATTTCGCAAACATCCTTATCGAAATCCGTCGCAAATACTGTTTGTGTCTTTAGTCTCGTGTATTTTTTACCCAGAAATTCAAATCCTCCTTCAGTGCCTAAATCCATTCCACCACAACCAGAAAAAAAAGAAGCTATTTTATAAGTACTCATATTCTATATAGCTAAATGTTCCCAGTAACCCGACTTATCAGAGTACCGAATACTTGCACCATCCCTGGGTGTCATATCTAGTAAATCAGACTTATATTTTCCTACTGGATCGTCAATTATAAACAACTTAACTCCACTTGATGAAATCATAAGTCGGTACACGTAGTAGCTTGCTCTTGATGTGTTTGCAGAACTCCACTCACTTGGTGTCATTTGAAAGGAACGAGAAGCAAGCTTGCCTCTACTAATTGTGGTTTTTACTTCAATGTATCGCCTGATGTCACCTTCACCGTGGTAAGAACTAATGTCGTATCCGACCGCAAACGTTTCAGGTATTTTTTTGATTAGGTGGAGGAGGTCTTCTCTGTCTAAGGAGGTGAGTCTTGCTTTCTCGTGTTCAATAACTATTGACTCTCCAACGTCACCAATCTCTTTAGTTTTTATACCCTTATCTGACTCGATCTTAGTTTGAAGCGTTTCAAGTATAGACTTCAAGAAATCCATATCACCTCCGTCTTCTGCTTCTTCAAGAATAGATAAGATGTTAGCCTTAAATATAGACGTGTCTAATTGGTCGTTAACATACTTGAACCACTGAGGCTGAGTGTCTGTAACCTGTTTTAAGCTTGCGATTGTATCGGCTTCGTAGAGTGCTTCATAGGGAGGGAAGCAAGTGTTAAGGGAGTTTATGTAGGCCTGAATAGTTTCAAAGTTTACTGTATTTGGGTAGTACTGATAGTTTGGGCGTAGGGTTACCAGGTCTGCAAGTTCCATATAATCAAGAATATCGCCTGCATATCTTACAACATCCCCAGACTGGTCAAATTCAATTTTTTCATCCCGTAAGCTAATTATTAACTTTGCGGTCTCAACGGGCGGTCTTTGGTCTCTTGTAACTCTAAGGTCATTGAATATGCAGTGTGTAGCTTCTGCCTTTGTCATACCAAACTTCTTTTCACCAAGGATTTTCTGACCTTCCATCATAACAGCCAGCATATATCCTGCTGGTTTAAATTTAATGCCAGCTTGAATGTATTCAAAACTTTCGTTGGGTTTTAAGTGGCCTCCTGGATATTGAAAATAATATAGAAAATATCTAAAAAACTCGACCAAGTCTTCTGACTCGGACAACTTTACCGCCAATCTAGAGGGTTTTGCGATATCCTTGTCGTATTCTACGAGACCAAATAAGGCTGAAATCTCAGTTCTCCAATTATTTATTGTTTTTATCTTTTTTGACCCATTTTCTGGGTACTGAGCGATAATATTATTTAGCTTTTCGCTGAACGTTTTAGGGTCAGACGCTTCAAGTCTGGCAATTTCGTTTGCCATAAAAAACAGAACGTTTTCAACATCGTTTTTAAAGCGAGGTCTTATGTGGTGAATTCTGAAAAAATGTTCGTCAGGTGTTTTATACATAAATATTATGACAATTGCTTAAGTAAAGCCTGACCAATTTTCTCTGCTAATAACGGAGGTACAGCATTACCAACCTGTTTGTACTGACTCGTCTTTGAGCCAGTAAAGATAAACCCATCAGGGAAGGATTGAAGTCTTGCAGACTCTCGCACAGTTGGGACTCTGTTGAATTTGTAGTGAAAATGATGTCTGTGCCCAGTGTCAATAGTTGGACTTTGTTTCTTGCTATTAAACCTGGTCCAGGCAATGTTGACTCTTCTGGTATTTTGAAACTCTTTAGGTAAATCTTTATAGTTTCCACCATCAGGGACCATTGATATCAAGTCAACAGTTTTCTGTTCGTGATTTGTAAGCTGATGGTTATGGATTTCAGATTTTGAACTCCTTGCCCAGTTCTGGAAAGAAGATTTTGCTTTTGTCTTAATTTTAAAACCGTCTTCTAAGTCCTTGTCGGGCAGATCAGATATTGCTTCGGCAACAGTCGTCTTGTCATTTGGTGTGGTCGGATCAGGAAAGGAAAACTCTTGTTTGCTTTTGAGACCGACGAAAACAACTCGACGTCTATTCTGGGGTACTCCATAATCTGAAGCAAGAAGGATTTTATATGTAACTTTATAACCCAGCTTTTGAAAATCATTGATTATATTATCTTTGATTTTACCCTGGTCCATTGAAACTAAATTAGGTACGTTCTCAAGGACGAAAGCCGAAGGATTAAACTTTTTTACAATCTGAACAAATCCTTTATATAAATTGTTTCGAGGATCGTCTGGATTTCTATGCCCTGAAATTGAAAAGCCTTGGCACGGGGGACCACCAACAACCACATCAATATCCCCTAATTCTTTTTTTAACTCTTGCAAATTAGGGTTGCCTAGATCAACGTTAAATACTTTTGCACCACTGTGATTTTTTTCAAATGTTGCCAATGCATCATTCCAATCATCTATACCAGCAACAATATCAAAGCCTGCCATCTCAAAACCGTATGACATACCGCCACAGCCAGAGAACAGGTCAAGAACTTTTGGTTTTTTACTTAGTTTTTTTGGCATTTTTTCAGAAAATCATTAAATTCTTGTTTATCAATACGGTATTCCTTCCCAATCTTATATGCCTTTAGTCTACCTGAATTGATATAGCGATATATTGTCATAATATTCACATCCAACTTCTCAGCTAAATCTTCAGCTCTGTAAAACTCTTTATCGGTATCCATAAGCTTTATTTAATCATTATACTTTACTATTCTTTACATCCAAACTATTAACCCCCAGTGTGGCATTGAGAAATAATCTGTAATACTCCCCCTTCATCGTGATAGTGAGCTTTGGATTATCTCTTGTTATACGTTCGTAGTTGGTGGCTATCCATTCCCATATCCTGAGCTCTTGCTCTGGATCAACATCTCTTCGAAAATTTAAAAGAGTGCTTTCTAAGCTAGTCTTGTCTACTTCGGAAAGCTTCTTTTTGTAATTTATAACCCGTTCAATAAAGTTGTTTGTGAGTTCTTTATGTCGTATTCTCCCAACCTTCAATTTGGTGATGTCTACTTTTTCAAGACTAAACACCTGTTTTTTTCCTGTTTTTTTCATAATTTATTTTTTTACTTCACTTTTTAATAATGCTTTTTTGTGTGCCATACCCCTTCTGATACTCTCTGATAGTGAATTTCTGTAATATTTTGAAGTTGCGGAAATAATTGAATTAATTAATTCTTCTTTTGCTCCAATCTTCTTTTTATTATTTTTCATATTTTTGTACTTTGTATGGTTTGTAATCTGTTAATTTATTATCAATTTGTGTTACCCAATCCCTGAGTTTATTTTCAGTGATAAGCTCACTAGCTTCTCTCATATCTTTAGCTATTCGGTACCAAGTTCTGTCGTGTGAGTGTTTAGCAATTATTGTTCTTAACTGTCTCATTCCATTCTCATCTCTGGCAAGCTGAAACAGTCCTAGTAAATAGATTGCTTGTTTAGGCTTTAGAGATTTGTCAGCTAAGAACAAGGTACGTAAAATATCCTTTATGCTTAGTGAGACTGAAAACAGTCCGAGACTCCTTTCCTTTATAAGCTTTTGCCAGTAATCATTAACTACTCTTTTACTCAATTCTTCACTGAAAACATCTTTGAATGTAGGATTTTTAGAGTAGCCGAAACTTTCTATGACCTTATTCATTTTCTGTTTGTGATTAAGGCGTATTTCAAAACGCAGAACCTCATTTAATTCGTTGTTTTTAGTCAGACCACTAAGCAAGTTTCGCTGATATTGAGTTTGGTCTTTATCAATCGCACGTTTTTTATTTTTAGTTAAGTCAGCCATCTTGTCGTAAATAACCATCTGATGTGCAGTTGTGTGTGCATACAGACTTTGTCCATCATTCATAAAGCGTGTTTTTGCAAAATCAAAGCTCTTTCGCAGATCTACCTTGTTCATTTCCGAAATTAAGTGAGATGCGGTGTACCCGTCATCTATCTGAATGTTCTTAGAAAAATGAATAGAGCTAACGGATGCGTCTTCAATATCTGACTCTTTAAGAACGATACCCATTGTTTGGAGTCTATCTTTCAATGTTTTAACTACTTCAGGAAAATCAACATCCTGTAGTTCGTCTAAGTTGTTTAAGTAGATTAGTTTTGGAACTGAAAACTCAATGCGGACATTAGCTTCCTGTCCATAATATTTTCGTTTGTAACCTGTAAGCCTAGGGAAGTACAGACCACTTTCCAAGTCTCTTCTTGAAGGGTTTTTCACGAACTTATCGTATTGGTCAGTTTTGGAGTGTAAGTCCCACTTCGGTACACCGTAGGACGACAAATCCAGCACAGTGAGCTTTTCTTTTGGTATCAATAAGCACACGGTATCAATCATTTCACCTGTTTTTTACCTGATAAAGTGCAGGATTTTGTTTCTTATCCTCTTTGATAAGCCACGCAAAAGCTTCGACCAATTTGTTTCTGTCCTCAAGTGATAAATCACTAACGCTGAGGGCAGTTACTTGCTTTTGATTGTTATTAATAATTTCCTGCATATAAAAATCCCGAAGGATTAACTGCAGGATAATTTATTGTTTATTTTGTTTTACTTATAGTGTTTTATAGTGTGACTACCTTATATCCGTTTCTTATCTTTATTGAGTGAAAATTAATAATAAATAAATCACTAATTCCTTTATTAATTAGTCTTTTATTGAATTGCATCAGTGCGTCATACATATTTTTATCTGTTCGTGGTTTGCCGTCATTTAGTTCAGAATTATCTCTAATTTCATCATAGAAACATTCATCATAAACATCCTCTCTTTCAAATATGTATTTAATTATGTAGTAGATATCTTTACCTTTTGTTAGCTTTATTTCATTACCTTTACAAATCAGTTTTGAAGACTCGCTATCAAATAAAACAGAGTCTTCTTTCTCGGTAGCCTGTTCTATATCATTGAGTTTAATAAGGTTTTGGAACAGATTTACTGGTTCCAACATCTCCTCTTTTGTAAGCTCGTTTCTGTCATAAAAACCAATGTAATCAGTTTTACCTCTGTTTGTAAGGGAAATTGAAAAGTCTAGTGTTTCATCAACCTCTAATTCCTTGATTTTCTCAATTAGTCCATAGGTATCATTCTCATCAATTCTCTCTAGGTATGACTTCTGACTCTTCTTATCCTTTTGAATATGTTTATACAAAACATCAATTTCTGGAACAGAATTCATTATGTTGGTTTTGACAAAAAAATTATTACCTTTCTCTGTTGTCTTGATGTTATCTAAAAAAACATTAAAGGTGTCATCGGTTTTCGACAGCCAGTAATCATATCTCTCATCACCTTCCATTTTTCCTAATTTAAGAAAATTATATGTAACTTCCTTAAAAAGAGCGTCTTCGGGGAACTCTAAAAACAGCGTTTCTTTATTTTTTTCTATGAAATTAAGCAAAGGAAATATCTTAAAATGTACATACCCATATAAGGTGTCAGACATAAAAGACTCGATAGAATTATCTTCAGCAGACCTTTCCTTGTCTATATTCATCAGGCTTTCAATTTCCACAGCAAGAAGCTTATACTCGTGATATTTTTCATAAAAATCTACATCAAGCGGTATCTTATGTAGTAGTTCATAAACCAAGCCAATTTTTGAAATAAGTCTTTTTCTGTCCATATACTTTACTTTAGTTTACATTAGCTTATCATTTAATGTATGCCAACGTATGCTAAAAGATTTAGGACAGAGCGTTATGATTTTGAAACTCATTTAATTTACGCTGAGTTACTTGAAAGATTGTCTGATGCTGTAACCGTCTCTACTCAGCAGACCGCCAAGCTAAGTTCGTCAGACGCTGAAAAGCTGAAGGAAAAGATACAGTTAGTAAAATTAACGAAAAAATCAATAGACCAAGAATATGAGATTGTTACGTTTGACAAAGAATACTCAACAGCTTCAGTTCTTTGGTTGCCTATAAAGACCTACTATCTTATCTATCACTTGATTTGTATATTGGAATGTCTACTGACAGGAAATTTGAAACATCTTTCGGGTGGGCATTCTACTTTAGTCAGTGAGTTTGCTAAAAAACTTGAAAAATCTGACCTAGAGTTTTCCAATACTCAACTAAACCTAGTCTTTGACCAAGACATTCTCAACTTTAAGACTAAGTCTGGCGAGCATCTTCATCACGGTGTTGCTGATGATACCTTGTATAAATTACTGATGAAAAAAGTTGCCAAAGAGAAGATTGCGAATTTTAAGATAACGAATGCTTTAGATGCTCGCAAAGGAGCTGACAAAGCAAGGATAGTAAAGTTCACTAATAGCCTGAAAGTTTCAATCTTTGACTATTTTTACTTGATGAGATTAAGGACTAACTATCGCAACTCTAATTTCATAGATGATCTACCATCAAAAGATACGAAGGTTTATTTCGAGAAGTACTATTCTGCTTCTTGTAATTTCTACTCAGCAACAACTAAGCTAATCAACCAACTGATGAAGGACTGTAAGTAGTAAGTTCTGAACTCAATACATCTAATATTCCACTGAATTGCAATTCTTGTTGCACTTTATGCCAATTAGCAGTTCTGAATTCGTCCACTAGGGGGAGCAGAACAAGATGTAGAGGTGTCAGAAGGGTCACATTGTGTGGCTTTTTCTGTTTCTGAAGTGAAAGATATGATGCTATCAAAGGGTGAATTGATAGTGAAGGTAATCTCCTTGTCCTTCAAAACAGCGTTCGAAAGTAGTAGTTTTAGGATCTGATTCTTCTCCTCGTCATTCGCACGCTCGAACAGCTCTCCAGCTCGTCTGGCAAGTAAACAAACATGTTTAACGGTGACGTGGTAGTTGGTGTCTGCAACAGTATGTTCTGCACGTTTTAAGACAATATTCTCGTGGTCAGTATCAAGTTGCGCCATTTTCTTTTCGTATACTTCCTGTGTGATACGGTCTTGTAACAGCAGCTCAAGTAGATTGTCTTTCTTTGTCTGGATCACTGTGTGTGAGGCGTGTAGCTTGCTCAGCTCTTCTTTATGATATCGAGCTTTGTATTCGTGTGTCTCACGCAAATGGTCGACGATGCTTTCTAGTTGCTTGTCAGTTAACTGAATGCTCTCAAACAGTGGCTTTAGCTGCTCCATAAGCACCGCCTCTTGCGTATATTCGCGTTTGCAGATCTTTTTACCGTTAGAGCAAGCGTGATAGGGTTTACCGCGTTTGACTTCTCTGCAGACCGTACAGCCGCAATTAGCACACTTTAACCACCCTACAAAAGGATTTGTTTTCTTTCGTTTGACGTGGCCAGATTGATTGTCTTTAGCTTTGAGTACTGCCTGCACATTATCGAATAGCGCCTTACTGATTAAGGGTTGGTAGATGTGGTTAAAATACTGATTGTATTTACGCGTGTAGGCTCGACCAAAGTAAAAAGTGTTGGTCAAAATTGTGTATACAGCACTGGTATGAAATGGACGCCCGGTCCGAGTCGTGACACCTAGGTTGTTTAAGTGATCACGGATGGTAGCAATTGAGTGTTGTCCTGAGGCATACATTTCGTAGATTTCTTCCACATAATGTGATGTAAGCGGGTCTGGAACTAAATTCTCACGTAAACGTTTTTTGACATCTCGCATCACGGAAGTATATCCAAATGGGGCGGGACCAGACCATTCGCCTCGTTGACGCATACCCTCAAGGCCACGTTTGGTATTGTCACTAATCGCATTTGAATAGTACTCAGCCAAACTAAGATTAATACCAAATTGAAACTTTGTTGTGGCAGACATATCACTACCTATTGCTTGACCGTCTGACACAAAATGAAGTTCAATTTTTTCATCACGAGCCATTTCGTTCAGTTTCTTGACTCGATCGTCGAAAGTATTTCGCGATAGTCGATCAACCTTATCAAAACAAACAGCAATTTTTTCATCATGCTTATTGAGCTGTTCAAGTAGTTGGTCAAATTCATTGCGCTTCTCACCGTAAGCACTTTCATCAAAACTATATTCTTCTGCAACGGTAAAACCCTTCCGCTCGCAGTATTTTTTCATGCGATCGATTTGTGCAGGCAGGGAATTGCCAGCATCTTTTTGTTCTTCTGTAGATACTCGTGCAAATAGAATAGCTTTCATGATTTAGTTGTTTTTGTAGCCTCTAAGAAGTCCTCAAGGTCGCTGTGTTTAATTCGAAATTCTTTCCCGATCTTATAGGCAGGCAACTTACCGGCTTTGATGTACCGATAGATGGTCATGATGTGCACATCTAGCTTATTGGCAACATCATCAACTCGGTAGAATTCTTTTTCTAACATGACTATATTTTACTTTGTTAAACTTTTAATTACAAACAGCAAGAGTTAAGAAACATCGTCATAAGGTGAAGTCTTTGCATATGCTGTCTGTGCTGTCTCAGTAGGTAATAATGAGTCTGTTTTAGAATCTGTATCTTTCCAATACATTCCGATATGTTCTGATACAGTGTCAGAGGCATTCGAAGATGTGTGTGCCTGACATGTTCCGTCACAATCTGCCACAAGCTGGTGTGGCTCACTCTCATCAGACTTTACAATATTGCTGTCTGCGCTGTCTTTAGTTTCTTCTGAAGCTCGCTTTAATGTAACGGTACGAGTTTTGTTGTTTGGTTTGTGGAAATCTACCCGAATACCTAGTTTCAGTAGACTATTTTCAATATCACGCATTTTTCGCCCGAGTGATGCTTCATTTTTGGGATAGTTCTCATCGATCACCATTTGTAGGTCATCGTTACGATTACGCGTGCGCAATTCTTCGTATAACTCTGTCATGGTGCCGCTCCAATGCTCATGGTCTTCCATAAACGCCATGATGAGCCGACCAGTACCAATTCCATAGGCCGCTTCGTACGCCTGCTCCTCGACCGATCGCTTCAGTGTCGCACGAAAGTGATCGACGTCATACCCAAGGACCTTTGCGACTGCTTGTGCCCAAAGTGCACAACTTTTCATCCGATGTGGCACGTCTTGCGGGAGTTTGTCCTTCACAGCCATAGCTTTACTCACTGCATCAAAGATCGCTCCGAGCAAGTGCGGCTTATCAAGATTGAAGTCAGTCAGCATCTTCTCTTGGTTGGCTGATGTCGTGTCAGATAGGCGTCGAGTTTTGAAGGCGATGGTCCGGCTATGCAAGTCACTTTGATGAATCTCGATATTGATGCCGGTAAAGTACATCGGATTCTTGAAATGCATTTTCACTTTCTCAGTGTTTGAATACAATTTTCGAACCGAAGCACTTCCACCGGTAGCCACGGTGCATAAGAACGCTGACATGTCATCATTGATGCGAAATGTGTTGTCGTACGCAAGCATCCATCCCTGGCTTAATACAAGCTGCAAGTCATCAATTTTAGAAATTGGCACAGCCACATCTTCAACTACCGGATCGAGCAGCTCTTGTGTAAACCGCAGTAGCGTAGATTTTGCGCTACCAGCAGGACCGTGGATATAGCCAATCATCTGGTCGATGTCGCGAACCATTCGTGTTGGCAAGAGTGAAATGTACAACATCTTTGCCTCTTCGCTTTCTAGGTTCATGTATTTGGCGAACTGCTTTAAGTCGCCACCTTCTTTTGGGGTGACCATTTTAGCCCCATCTCCTTTACGAAACACAAATGGGTACTTATTGTAATCACTCAGACGCCAGCCATCTTTGTCGACCTCAACCACTGTCCCAATGTCATTGGCCAGGTCATAAACGAAAGTATCTCGAACCCGCGCTACTCGGTAATGGATAGTGTGCTGAAGACCATCAAAACGCGCTCGAGCTGACAGTGCCCCTGCAATTTCTTTAAGCAACACTTCACTCACACCACCCAGCTCAGCTTTGTATGCTGTATACCTCACAAAGTCGTCGAAGTAATGGCTAAAGATCGGCACATTCACGTGAGTCTTTTTGAATGGAATACGAACATAAGCCTCATCGTATTGATCTTTGAAAAATACGACTCCCTCAGCCTTCTCGATCAGTTTCATAAGTTTGTCAGATTTTGCAGTTCGTTTCTCTTTTGGTTCTTCAAAGTTGCTATTGGTCCATGCACACATGTTTTCTACTTCACGTGTAGGCAGTGATGGCTCACAGCAATTTTGGTTCCATGTGTTGACTTGTTGTTCAAAATTAGCTGGACCAACTTTGTTCCAGAAATACGCGCAAGCCTTTTTTAAAGATTCGTGACGAGCTCCTTCAGTTACAGTTTGACTCGGATCAAACGTTGCGCGAGTCTCGCGATGTTCTTTGTTTGGAATTAGTTCTTCTGCAGTAAGAGGGAAGTCAGCCAATTCCATATCAAAGGGTGAAATGGACCACACATAAGGCCCAGCTTCGTTTTCTGAGGGAGGCAGCACTACGTACCCACCATCACCACGTAGATCAATATGCTTTTCAAACTGGCTCGCACTGCTGGTAACTGCAAAGTCTGGATACTTGTAAAAGTAATGCCAGCCACCGCTTCCGGTCTGCGAAGACACTGTTCCTGATGGTTTGAATACTCCTTTGGTGTTGTGTTTAGGTCGATCATCATCAATGACGACGACACCCGATAGTTTTCCGGTTACCAGTCCAATACCGTGTGTACTTTCTGCACCCCACCAACTCTCTAGCTCCTCTGTGGTCGGCAAGCGGCTTTGGTACTCTTTCCAGCTAACGGCTGGTTTCTTGTCTTAGGTAACAGGGATGACGCTCCAGCCCATGTCTAGGTACTTTTGCGCATGATCGAGCATCTCGCGTTTGACGTTATGTTCAACTTGATTCTTGTGTAGTAAAATAGCTTCATGATCGGCGCTCTGCGCCGGTTTGTTCGTTTCCATGGGGAATGTTTTTGTTATCTTGCAATTCTTCTGATCTAAGTCGCTTGTCGACCACATACAGCAAGTCGAATAGTTTGTGCAACTCATCGGTCGGTGCAATACTCTTTGAGTTCTTCTGTAGGTGATTAGTCATGCGACACACCAATCCTATTGGCCCATACCGAAATCACCTTGAAACAAGGTAGGGCCTAGAATGTCTATATATCAATCGTTTATAGTTCCTAAATCGAGGTGTATCAACTACGGTCGATGTAAAAATCTTTGTCGTTTAGCAAAATTTCTTTACCATTGTCAGAAAACATAAAGAGATTTCTACCACTGATATTCAGTCTATCTGAGATAGTGTCATTTATCTTCCTCACCTCTTTCTTCAGATTATCGGTTGGGTGCTCAGTTTTCTCAGCGATTTTCTCTACCAACACTTTTCTATCTTTGAGTAGAGTATCTACAATCACACGGCGCTTATTTATCTGTCCGCGACCTGCATTTATTTTGTACGACATTTTTTCACCATTCTGATGCCGTGAGAATGTATACGTGTCAAATGTATAATTGACGTGAATACGTCCAGGAGTAGTTTTCTCGTCGATATCTAGCTGGTGTAGATAATCTCTTGCTTTGTCAAGAAAGTGCTTATCTACAGTGACTATGTGGGAAGGTGAGTGCGTTTTTCCGTATTGCATGTTCTCAACAGCAAGCATGTCAAAATCAGTCTGGTCTACAGCTAGGACACCAGCCGCAGTCGCGAGTAGTGCTGTACACGTTTGAGTAAAGTCCGACAGATGTTCAGCTTCCTCAAAATTACTCTTATGTAGTTCCTCAATATAAATAGTAATATCCTGCTCCTTCTTCTTAAAATTCTCACTGGGTGAATACGCACCACGAGCAATCTCGTAATTTTTTAATAGCAGCTCCAATGCAGATCGTTTTTTGTCATTAAAATTTTTCACCCCCATGCCCTAAGCGTACTTACTAATAGTTTACTTTGCAATACAACAACCGTCTGCTACCATTGATTTACAACAAGTCACCTAACCCCACATCGTGAGATCTGGGCATGGTGTGAATACGTCGTTAGACACTGCAAAGCAGAAAACCCGTTATCAGGGGTCGCTTTGCAGTGCTATGTCTGGGAAACCTTTCATATGGACTTCGGTCCTACCTGGTAGCGGGCTTTTTGCGTGCTGCCCGTAATAATTATTTATGGACACATACAAAAAGTTTGAAAAGTTTGTACAAGTAGTTGGGGTTGCTGGCTTGGCTGCATTGGTTCTTTTTGTTGCATCTGGTGGAACTACACTTTCTGTGTTTCTCTTTTTCTCAATCATTTTCTTTTACTTTGGTGCAAATAATCTTGAAAGAATACTCAACGGATCCCACGAGAATTACAAAAAAGATAAGGATCGCAAGTCAGCCTTCCTTATTAATGTCCTTCTTTATCTAGCATTGATACATATCGCCACAAGCTTAACCACTACCTATCTCGTCGATTACTGCAATGGATTCTTTGAAGATGAAATGCAGTGTGAACTCCGAAAAGCAGAATCAGCAATCCGGTCCAACTATGACAGCGAATCGTATGAAGATCGAGAATACGGTCTTTGGTAACGGATCGAGACAGAAAAGACAGTATTTTGGTATACTTTGGTAATGAAAACAACCTTTATTCTCCATGGCGGCATGCTCTCATACGAAAATCCGCATAACGATGCCTTCTTCAAAGAATTTACCAAAGATCTGAAAGATGGTGATAAAGTTTTGTTTATTGGACTAGCTCGTCGCAATGAAGAAGACCGTCAGCGTATCTACGAACGAGACAAGGGGTACATTTTGGCGCAAACCGATAAAGACATTACGATAGAGGGTGCTGAACTTGAAACTATTGCTGAGCAAGCCGCCGCAGCAGATGCAATTTTCATTACCGGTGGCGACACTATGGCGATGGTAGATGACTTACGTGGCAATGAAGCGTTTATCGACGCAATTAAAGGAAAGGTCATTGCTGGCTCGTCAGCGGGCGCATACCTCTTCTCACAATACTACTGGGCATGTTCTGGCAACGCAGTAGAGCAAGGTCTAGGAGTTATTCCGTATAGAGTGAAGGCTCATTACGGAAATCCTGAATTCAACTCGACTGAGGAAACTTTGCCTATTATCGAGGCGGTACATCCAGAATATGAATTATTGCTGTTGCCAGAGTGCGAGTGGTTGGTTAAAGAAATTGAATTATGAACATAGGAGTCTGGGGAGACAGTATTACACACGACTCATGTGACGATGAGGCACTCGGTTGGGTCGGTCGTATTAGAAAAGTGTTACCAACCGACGATTATAACCACATTTATAACTTTGGTATCTGTGGTGATACGTCAAATGACCTCATTGCTCGGTTTGATTCTGAGTTAGCTGCTATTCATCCTCAGAAAGTCATTTTCGTCATTGGTATCAACGATTCCAAATTTCCAGAGGGCTCAGACACACACTTAGTGTCGTTAGAGAAATACGAGCAAAACCTTCGTCAGTTTATTGAAAAGACGAAGGGGCACACAGACGCTATCACTATCGTTGGCGCTACACGGGTAGACGACGAATGGCGATCAGCTCGTGGTAGTCGCTTTATGAACGAAGAAATCGCTAAGTTTAACGAGGTAATGAAGTCGATTGCAGATCAACAGGGTCTGGACTACATCGACGTGTTTGAAACGCTTGATACAGCTGTCGATCTTGCTGACGGTTTACACCCAAACGCACAAGGCTATCAGAAAATGTTTGAAGTTATCAAGGCTAACCTAGACTGGGTATGAAAAACGCCATAATCCTCCACGGCACGTGCGACAAAGAAGAATACTACTCACCAGAGTATCCATCAGCTAGCAACTTCCACTGGCTTCCATGGCTAGTCAAACAGCTGCTCATCCAAGACATCCATGCTGTGACACCAGAAATGCCACATGGCTATATGCCTAACTACGCAGTCTGGAAGCGAGAGTTCGAGCGCTTTGATGTCATCCCTGATACCATTCTGGTTGGACACAGCTGCGGTGGCGGGTTCTTGGTGCGCTGGCTGTCGGAAAATAAAGACAAGCAGGTTGGCAAGGTGGTACTAGTTGCACCATGGCTTGACCCCAACAAAATCAAGGGAGAAAATAACGACTTCTTTGATTTTGAGATGGACGCTGAACTACTCTCGCGAACTCAAGGACTAACCATCTTCAATAGTGATAATGACATGGAGGCGGTACATACGAGTGTGCAGCAAATCATGGATACTATCCCAAATATCAAATTAGTGGAGTTTCAGAACAAGGGGCACTTCTGCTTGAGTGATTTGGATAGTGAGGCATTCCCGGAGCTGTTGGAGGAGGTTTTGAGTTAGAAAATATGTACATCGTCCTAGACATCGGAGGAACAAATACTCGCATCAGTGCATCAGAATCTCTTGATGATGTTAAGTTTTTTAAGGAGGTCAGTATTGAAACCAGTCAGGAATACTACGAGGGAGAAAAAAATATCATTAAGGCGATCAAGAACATCACCCCAACGGTCACAGCAATTGGCATCGGTCTCCCGGGAAGCATTGACTCCCAAGGAGTATTAGACGGTTCAACAAACTTGCCAGACTGGGTTGGCAAGCCTTTGAAGGTTGCTTTAGAACAAGACTTCCACTGTCCAGTATTCATTAAAAACGATGCAGAGATAGGGGCGCTCGGTGAAGCGTACTACGGTGCTGGAAAAGAAAGCAGCTTTCTATATCTCACATGGGGAACAGGTGTTGGTGTGGCGCAAATATATTGGCAGTCTGGCGCAGTCTCAGCTAGTCGTCCAGCAAACAGGCAGTCTGTATATGACTTCGAGAAACTAATTGGCGGCAAGGATATAGAAACTCGGTTTGGTGTGAAGGCAGAAGACTTGAACGACGAACGGTGGGAAATAGTTTTCAAGGATTTAACAGACATAATTCCAGCGTTGGCAAACGAATACGGATTCTCAAGGGTTGTTCTTGGTGGCGGAATTGCAGTTCAAAAGAAAACACAGTTGGAAGAAGTGCTTGCGGAGTCGTGCGGTGATTTAGTATCAGTCACTGATTTGGCTGGGCAGGCTGGTTTGTATGGGGCGTTAGGGTTGTGTAAGAATGTACAAGTATGCAATTCCTAATCATTGGACTAGACGGAACAGACGAAGGCGCAATGGAGCGCCGTCTTGCAGTGCGTGACCAACATATTGCCCTTGGTGACGAACTATTGAAGTCTGGCAACATGTGGTACGGAGCTGCTTTGTTATATGACGACGGAACAATGAAAGGCTCTGCTCTCATGATGGATTTTGAATCAGAAGTGGCCATGCAGGCGTGGTTAGACAAAGAACCATACGTCACAGGAGATGTCTGGCGTGATCTCACAGTTCATAAATGCAACACTCGTGACCCATGGCAGTTTAATCGCCCGAAAGAATGGTTTGAGAGCAGACAAGATGTTGAATCACACTCAGCGCTAGATACAGCAAAACTATACTTTGATCTCTCAAATCAGAAGGATTTAGCAGCTATCGAATTACTCCTCACCGACACCACAACATACAGCTCACCGAACGTCGGTGTGTTTCTTGGAAAAGACCAAATCATGGAGATGAAGCAAGATTTCTACGGCAGCTTCACCGAGATGAACTGGAATGTACACAGCGTTGAAGAAACTAAACCGGGGGTTATTCTCTTTGACTTTACATTCGCCGGCACAAAGACAGATGGAGAGGTTGTTGAGCGGCAAGGGCTGGAATACGTGATTGTGGTCGACGGAAAGTTGCAACATATTGAGGTTAGGAATAAGTAATCATGACCGTTACTGCCGCACTAATCACCCTCAGCGTCGCCCTCGCCCTCATCTCACCAATCGTATACGCCATCAGCATGGTACAAGGTTGCAGCAAGCCTGCTCGCATGACCAGGTTCATTGTCTGGCTCGCTGCCACCATCAGTTTCTTTAGTCTCTGGGCAGACGGCAGCACTGTCGCTGTCTGGCTGGCGGGAGTCTTTGCCTTTCGAAACACCTTCCTCTTGCTAATGAGTCTAAAGTACGGCGTCGGCGGTGTCACCACCATAGACAAGTATTCGTTTGTTATTGCAATCGCTGGACTCATCGGCTGGCAGCTGGCTGGTGACCCACTGGTGGCGCTCTTGTTTGCTATAGCAGCTGATTTTGTTGGCTTTGTGCCAGCACTAATCAAAACATACAAAGAGCCATCCAGTGAAGGCCCTTGGTTCTATTATCTTGAAAGCACGGCAGTACTCCTCAACATCATTGTCATCGGAGCCTGGTCGATTGACCTGTTGTTTCCAGTGCACATCCTGCTGACGAATGTGCTGATGTTGGGGTTGATTTTTAGGAGAATGAAAAGTTCAGTAAATACTTAGATACTGAAGATAGATACCTATACTAATGTTTAGAAAAATTCAAATCAAAATACTGTCATGGATGGTAAATTTACTCCAATGGATAGTCGGAAGTAACTTAAATACAGAATCTGACCCGGGGGTAAAATTTCAACTTAGTAAGGAAGAATTTAAGCGTGATTTTTTACCCATTTACACTCAATTTGGGATAGTGCTAGGTGATGAAACTAAGCTGTTCCAGATTGCTGTACCAATACCGTTTTTTATCCCATTTCCAAATGGAAGAACGTTAACGTATTCGCATGAAGACTCCTCAATACTAAGTATCATTTTTCGTGATTATGAACGCATGGTTGATATAGATCCTATAGGGTCTATATCGCAAAAGAATTTAGTCAAGTATTCCTATATTGAGATCTTGTCAGTAAACTCGGACAAATCTTGGGAAGATCAATTAGATAAAGCATTAGAATATGTGAATATCGCTGTACGTGCATACACAACACTCACCGAGGATTTAACAGTATACCCAGTAAATTTACGCATGCTCGGAGTGTTTGCGTTAGGTAGGACGGTTACATATGGCACTTGGAGCGAGGAGGTGGCAGTTTATACATTGCCAAATATGAATAAGATTCCACACACCAAGGAGTACATAGCGGAGGAAAACTTTGCTGAAATTTCTCGTTTGGTAAGTATCGACATAACAGGAATTAACGGTTTTGTAGCAGTGCACGAAGTGCTCAAGGCCTCGCTAAGGGAGTATCAAATAGGTAAATATACTGAATCAATCCTGCTTCTGAACGTGTTTTTTGAAATGTTCACAAAAGAGATTGTTAAAAATATTTATCTTGAAGAAGGAAGAACTCAAACGGAAACCAATGCTATTTTAGAGACTGGATATAAAAACTTACGAAATCATCATTTGTTGAAGAAATTAGGAATTAGCGAAAGTCATGAATGGAACCAAAACTATCTAAAATTCATATACGAGTTGAGAAATAAGATAGCTCACACAGGACATATTCCTACAAGGCAAGAGGCTGATAGGACATTTGTTCATGCAGATATATATAGAAAATTTCTCTCAAAAAGAATTCACCGAACTCAGTATTTTTATTTAAAAAAATTACTCGCACTCAAACCAAGAAAATTCCGATAAAATCTGAAGAGAAAACGAGCATTGCGGCCATGCACAGCTTATCCTAGTTAAACACCTTACTCTAAAGTGGCTTCCTTGTATTTCAAACTTATTTCCGGCATAGTGTCTTTGACGAAACTAGATCTTCTTTGATCCTTGAACAGAAAGGGTAAATCATGCCAACCGCACTCATTTCCGTCTTCAACAAAGACTGTATCGAAGACTTCGCACAACGCTTGGTCGCTATGGGATGGAACATTGTTTCATCTGGTGGAACAGCCAGGGCTTTGCAGGAAGCAAACATCCCCGTAACCGACGTCGCCGAGATCACGGGTCAAGCTGCCGTCTTGGGTCACCGGGTCGTTACCTTGGCTGAAGAAGTTCATGGCGGACTACTCGCCACCGAAGAGCAACGCGCTGAACTTGAAGATCTTGGCTGGCCGTGGATCGACCTCTGCTGCGTAGACTTCTATCCACTCGGTGAAGCGGTTGACGAACCAAACGCAACAACTGAGTCCGTCATCGAAAATACTGACATCGGTGGCCCCACTATGGTCAGGTCAGCTGCCAAGGGTAGACGGATCGTGGTGGTTCATCCTGATGATCGTGAACCAGTCTTGAATTGGATCGAAGCTGGTCAACCCAACGCAGAAGAGACCATCCGACGCTTGGCTGCTAAGGCAGAACTGATTGTGGCGAACTACGTCATGACCTCTGCAGAGTTCCATTTGGGTGAACTCGACCCGGCAGACATCTGGACATAGCCACATCACTTGAAACATATTGAGGGTCCCGTAGAATGCGGGGCCCTTTCTCTTGCATTTAGTTACAGAAACTAGCATAGTACCCTCAATAGAAACCAGATCTTCAAGATCTTTCACAGAGGAGGTTCGCCATGTCGCGACCAACAATAACTAACGTTCTGGCAGATCGCTACGCCAGTACACCAATGCTCGATATCTGGACCACCGAAGCCAAGATCATCATGGAGCGTGAACTATGGATCGCTGTTTTGGCCGCTCAAATCGAACTAGGTTTGGGTGACAAGATCAACGCTGACGCGGTCGAGAAGTACCGGGCCGTCGTTCACAAGGTCGATCTCGAGAGTATTCGGCGACGTGAACTTGTGACTCGGCATGATGTCAAAGCTCGGATCGAGGAATTCAACGCCCTGGCTGGGTATGAGTACATTCACATGGGCATGACTTCACGCGACCTCACCGAAAACGTCGAACAGATGCAGGTCCGCAGGTCGATGCTGCTCATCCATAACAAACTGATTGCCGTTATGGCGCGTTTGGCCAAGCATGCGGTCGAGTATCAATCGCTGCCTATGGCCGGTCGTTCACACAACGTTGCTGCTCAGATGACGACGCTCGGCAAACGCTTTGCGTCTACGACTGAAGAGTTGCAACACGCTTGGTCTCGCCACTGGGAAGCTGCTGCGAACTATCCGTTGCGTGGTATCAAAGGTCCCATGGGCACTCAGCAGGATATGCTGGAGCTTCTGGGTACAGCCGATGCCGTCTACGAGCTGGAACAAAAGGTCGCTAAGCACCTTGGTTTCGACAGGACGTTTACCAGCGTTGGGCAAGTTTATCCACGTTCGATGGACTTTGACGTGGTGTCGGCGTTGGTGAACATTGGCGCTGTTGCGTCCAGCTTCTCCACAACCCTCCGGCTGATGGCTGGGCAAGAGTTGGTCACCGAAGGCTTCAAAGAAGGTCAGGTAGGTTCCTCAGCAATGCCACACAAAATGAATGCTCGTTCAAGCGAGCGTATCTGCGGCTTCTACAACCTGCTCTGTGGATACCTCAGAATGATCGAGGGTATCGCTGGCAGCCAGTGGAACGAAGGTGACGTGAGTTGTTCTGTCGTGCGTCGGGTTGCATTGCAAGATGCGTTCCTGGCGACAGACGGAATGCTCGAAACCTGGCTGACGGTCCTTGACGAGTTTGGCGCGTATCCGGCCATGATCGATCGTGAGATTGGTCGATATCTGCCGTTTTTGGCAACTACGAAGTTGCTGATGGCGGCGGTGCAGACTGGCATGGGTCGTGAGGAGGCTCACGAAGTCATCAAAACGCACGCTGTTGCAGCGGCTCTCTCGATGAGGGACGGTGACAGCAACCAGATGTTGTCGAACCTTGGGCGCGATGACAACTGGCCACTTGATGTTCAGGAAACTGAGCAAGCGATCGGCCAACCGATCGAATTCATCGGTCTGGCTGAAGAACAGGCGACAAGGGCGGTTAAGCAGGTCGATAAACTCTGCAAAGCCCACCCTGAATTGGCTGCCTATAAACCAGAGCCGATGCTCTAGAATCTACACCCTCGCCGGGAAACTGGCGGGGGTGTTCTTTTCAAAAATTTAAAAAATTACTCATACCCGATATAGTATCTACGAAAGACATGTTCGAAAGTAACACCCCCCGGACACCCTAAGACGGCAGAGACAGCAAGTCTGGGACAATTGAGCGTAGTTTATCAAGGGTTTTTTGGAGTAGTTCGTGCGAAAGCTGTCCGATTGGTGGAGCAACAGAAATATCCCCGCCAGGGGATTTTCTTTTTGCGCAGGCGGAGAAAGTGCTGGGAGCACTTTCGTCAGGACTCGAAAAGCTTTTGAGGTAGATTCGACCAGAGGGAGAATATATCCAAAAGGTATACGGGTCATGTAATGACCGAGACCTCTGCCGCCGGAGCCCCTAAAATATCCCTAGAAATAGGGGTGTTTTATACCCTTGAAGAAGAGTTCGAACTTTTGATATACTTCAATCCATGAAATTAATTATCATAAACGGCACACCAGCCTCAGGAAAATCAACCCTTGCAAAAAGAATTTGTGAAGAGGTGCCTCTAACACTGAATGTTGCCGTAGATAACTTGAGGTCATCCATGAGCGATTGGAGGGTGTACAAGGGAGAAAGTCAGACACTCGCATACAATCTTGCTCTGGGTGTTGCTGAAACACATCTAAAGTCAGGAAATAGTGTTGTTGTAGATAAGGCGATTGTTGGTGCTGAACACCGGCTAGACCAATTGATTGCTTTAGGTAATAAATACGGTGCAGAAATTTACGAATTTATACTGACTGCTGATTGTGATGTAATCGTCCAAAGAGCGACTGACAGAGGTTTTAATCCAAACGGTCTACTTAATCCTGATAGAGTCGTTGAGTTATGGGAACAGTCTCAAGAGTTGATTAAAAAACGAGATGAAGCGATTCTTGTCGATACAAACGGACTTGACGCAGAAGCTGTGTATCTCAAGGTGAAGAACATCATCTTCAAATAAAAGTTCGAACACCCTTAACCCACTGGAGCAACATACAATGTTAAATCGCAACAAATCAAAATCTGTTCCAGAATCTGTCAATCGTGAGGGATTGGTCCTTATTGATGGTGCTGAGCAGCGAGTAAATCTTGATGAGATAATGGTTCAGCTAGGGGTTGAGTGGACAGTCAGATTTCATCAAGAAGATTTTTTGCAGGTAGAACGTATTTTTAGTTCAAATGATGTGTTTACACATTTCAATTTGGGACAGACAATTCATCGGGTGGGGAAGACATATGCTTTGGTACCGATTGTAAGATCGGATAAAATACCATTGGTAAATTATGCTCAAGCAATTGTAGTAACTTGTACAAAGGTCATAATTGAGACTGATTATTCTGCATTCTCTGATAAAGACTATGCGCATTCATTGCCTAATATTCAGTCCAAGTCTGATTTGGAACGTGAAATGTGCAAAAGGTATTGTTTGTCCAGGAATTTATCTAAAGCAGAAGTACTTGCTACACCCGTCACTCTCACTGAATTCAGTTGTTAAGTTACGAATAGACAATCGTGTAGCTACAAATCATAATTTATGTATACTGTTGCCATATGACAAGAATAATTGCATTGAGCCCAAAAAAGAACACGTCTAAGCGTCCTTATAAATCACCAAAACGTTTGGAAGCTAAAAGGGAAATGCTTGCAAAGAAAGCAAGTAAAAGAGGAAAGAAGTAGACTAAATAGAGAGTCAAAAAAGAAGAGTCACATACATGTGACTCTTCTTTTTTGTGAGAAACTGTCGAAGGTTCTGCATTAACAGGCTACAATGTGAATACGTTTGTACAATATGCAATTTACCAAATTCGGTGTAATCACATATGGATTATTGATGGCGGCAGTTTTGGGTGTCTGTACTGCGGCTATCCATTCTAGAATAGAAACGCCAGTCGCGTCGCAACTAGCTCTTTCAAACGCACGTTTGTCTGCTGAGCCTTTGGTTCAAACCGAACAAATCAAAGAGGAAATCAAAAAAGTTTTTGCACCACTCGAGCCTGAGATACCGGGTGTGGTGGAAGCAATGACTAATATCGCTGACTGCGAATCATATGGTGGAAATGACGGCATGTTAATGCATATCGGACCAGACGGTGAGCTGATTGATAACGCCCACTCGTCAGCAGCTGGGGTATTTCAAGTGCTGCTGTACACTCACCGACCAGATTATGAAGAGTTAGGTCTTGATCCTCGAAGTGTTTTAGATAATATCCAATTTGCCCGTGTGCTGGTCGAGCGTCGACATAACAGGGGTTTGAATCCGTACGGGGACTGGGAGTGTTCGCCTTACTAAAATATTGATATAGACGAGGGTTATTTGCCAGCGTGACATTGTCACATATTAATACTCTAAGCGGGCTAGACTGTATCAAAAAGTGTTGTTTTTCAACGTTATTTCGTTGACTTATGGAGTCTTTCGTGCTAATAATTTGCATCTTAGATAGATGATGTATGTGGTTAGCAAAAAATATTCACCTACCAGTATTAAAAGGTTTGACAGACAACACTCGCTTTGCAGTAGCGGCAGTTTCAGCGGCGATGATTGTCGGTAGTATTACTATATTCAGTGCCGTCACCCTCTATTTTATTTTTGACTATTTTAGCGACGTGGTGTTCGAAATAATATTCTTTTTTGTAGTGTTGTCAGTCGGGGTCAATGTCGCGGTCCATGCAGTTATTGCGTCGACTGTTTTATTTTATGGCAAATAATGCCCGGCCAAAGAAATCTGCGTTTCCAATCAAGTTAGCTGTTGTGCTGGGTGCTTATGTGTTAACGATTGTCATCGTATCTGCTGCGTTGTTCCTTGAGTCAACAAATTTTGACACTTTCCAGCCCTTGAGACTTCTCATAATTGTGTTCGCCAGTACGCTCTTAGCGAAGTATTTTTTCTATATGGCGATAAGCCCTCTAGAGTCTTTACGGTCTTTTTATGATAAAAAATACTGGCAGAAAGTATATCCGCTTTACAATCCACGTGTTTCAGTAATAGTGCCAGCTTGGAACGAAGAGGTTGGAATCATCACGACTCTAGATTCTTTGTTTGCTAGTAGTTACGACAATATGGAAGTTATTGTTGTAAACGATGGATCAACCGACGGTTCGGACGAGATGATTCGTGACTATGCACAAATTTTGCGATCTGACATAAGAGAATCGGAGAGCGAGAAGAGGTTCACATACCGATTTCAAGAAAATACTGGCAAAGGCGCAGCTTTAAACAGGGCAATCAGGTTGTCTTCTGGTGAAATTATTATCTCGATTGACGCTGATTGTCAGGTTGAAGAAAATACAATCGCTTCTTTTGTTGATTACTTTAGGAATCCAGAAGTTATGGCTGCAGTTGGAAACGTAAAGATTGGTAATACCAAGACATTGATTGGTACCATTCAGAGTTTGGAATTTATGTTCTCCTTCTATTTTAAGAAGTGTGACTCGTTTTTAAATACAATTTATATTGTGGGTGGAGCCGCAGGCGCGTTTAGGCGTGAAGTGTTTGAAGAGATCGGCCTATATGATACAACAAATATTACCGAAGATATTGAGCTTTCTATGCGTATGCAAAACGCTGGCATGCGGATTGTCTACGCCAGTGAGGCAGTTGTGCATACTGAAGGAGCTAGTGACTTAAAGGGTCTGAAGAATCAGCGGCTGCGGTGGAAACGTGGCCGCTTCGAGACATTTTGGGCTTACGCCCACATGTTCTTTAGCCCAAAGACACATCATAATAAAATACTGGGTTTTTTGGTCCTGCCCCTAGCTGTCTTTGCAGAGGTGCAACTTTTGCTTGAGATACCTTTTGTTATCTTTTTGTACTTGTATTCTTTTGTTGCGACTGATTTTTCCTCATTTATTTCAGGGATAATTGTTGTGAGTTCAATGTTTTTCTTCCTGATGGTTTTTGAAGATAAGAGCACTAGACGTTTTAGTTTTTATATATTGGCACCAGTCGGGTGGTGTTTGTTCTACGTGGTGACCTATGTAGAGGTTAGCGCTCTGGTGCGGTCAGTCTCTGGTCTGTTTTCGGGCGAGCGATTGTACTGGCAACGCTGGGAAAGAACAGGGTTACAGAATTAACTTGCGTTTGGCACTAGTCCAGATTGAAGACAGGTTGGAAACTAAAAAACACCCGGTAGGGTGTTTTTTTAGTTTCCTTGAGTTATTTAGATGTTCAAACCTTTCGCAAATAAATTCCTGATATGCACCATGACCTTGTCGTTTCGGTCGTACGATCCATCTTCTAATTCCGACATAAAGTATCCGAATGATTGGGTGGTGTTGAACTGCTCGCCAAAGCTTTCGTCCCGCTCCAAGAGGTCAATTGTCACTATCTGCCCGTTAGGCATCGGCAGTCTCAAGTTTCTAAATAGTGGATTGATAATTCCATCTAATACCTCTGATTTTGCTGAAAGCTCTCTTTTGGTTAATGTGGTTCCAGCAAGTGACCTATCAACTGGTGTTGTCAGTCGGCCACGTACAACGATTTGTCCAGGGATAAAATCGTGGATGGTCCTCAGTGCCAAGTTTTCAGTCATGGTCGCGTTTCCTTTGCGCGCGATTGGCATACTTTCACCAAAAGCGGCAGAGTATGCACCACGTAGGTCGCTGTGATATTGCGCAGTCAGCACGTTTCTTGCTTGGCTTGGCGTCATCCCGTACGAAAGGTAAGTCAAGTATGTACTTCCATAACGCTTTGCAACCGAAAACATAAAGACGTTTTCGCGATTTCGGTGCTCTCCACCGATAGCGATGTTTCTCTTGCCATGGTCGAGTAGGGTACTGAGGTCCAGTTTGCCGTTCTCCCGGTCGACTTCTGTTGTGCGGTCAACGTCGAATAGGTCGTGTGCAGCCAATTGTAGTAGACCTAGTTGATCTAGCGTGATGGTTCTTTCCTGAACTACTGATGGGCTGTTAAAGCTAAAATTTTGATTTATTTCAAAAGATCCAAAGTTAGTTGGTTGTGTGAATTCAAAACGCTCAAACATTGCTCTCATGTCTGTCTGGAAAACAGGCATGGTCGGAATGTTTAAATGTGCAGCCAGTGCAGAAGCTGGAGTCGCCAGCACCATAGCAGACGCAACTGCTAACGTGCTGAGTTTGTGTGCGGTGTGTTTTAACATAAAATTAAATTAAGCTTACTCTTACTCTCAAAACGTTTGCTCCTAGTAAATAACTTGTGAAAAAGAATACGTATTTAAATGCTTTTGTCAACCCTAACGGAACCGTCTGTGCGCTTTGATTGTAAGTTTAAAGGACAGTAAAAGACAATTCCGTCCTTTATAAAAAGGTATTCACAAAACTAAAAATGGTGTTCCAATTAGGTTTACTTTTCACAACGGAATCCACAGGTTGTTGTTCAGTATGTTAAAGGTAATTTTGATTTTTCCACTAGTCAGAAAGTTACTTCTATTCCGTTATTTCTAGTTTCGCGCAAAATTGCTTTTTTACCGACGGAGCTTTTACTGGTTAACTAGATGCATGAGCGTATGGATTAGATTTCTGATGGGTAGAGTTTCTATTTAACAGATTTCTGATTCATGCGCTTATTCGCTTATATGCGTATTATTAATATCTTACTAACAGAAAAGAAAGTATGACAAAAACGGTTTCGTATCGTGGTCTGCTGCTCAGTTTGTTGGCACTTGGAGTCGTGGGAATGCTCGCGAACGGTGCAACAATTGCGTTCTATGGGGACGTCGAGCGGTCAACCGGAAATACGTTCACAGCGGGTGGAGTGGAGCTGCTCGTAGATAGTGTGTCTCACTACAACAATATGATTTGTACTGATGTAGACGGTGACGGTTTCGGAGACGGGTGGCAGCCAGAAGATGGCTTTGTGCCAGCAGACGATCATTATCCAGCTCCAGGTTCAGCATGTGATGGAACTTGGGAACTGACAGACTTAGAAGACGGTGTTCACAAGTTTTTCAACTTTGATGACTTGAAGCCTGGTGACTTTGGAGAAGACACCATCAGCCTACACGTGTTTGACAACCCAGCTTGGGG
>CALJTT010000020.1 GCA_937975855.1 Minisyncoccota bacterium
ACCAAAAGGAATGCTGACGCTAGTGACCTCGAGCTTTTCGTAGAACCACCATCCCAGATATGTAGCCACGGCTCCGATGATCAATAGTCGCGGCACAAGGCGAAGCTCTTTGCCTGGGTAAGTGACATCAATAAAATCACTAATGAAACCAAGTCCAGCGCCAATCATTAACATTGCTACGGGTATCAATGTTTGTGACCTACTGAGGAAATCAAATTGAACTAGGAAAGTGTCAGGGAAAATCTTGGCCAACGCGAACGTTCCAAACAGTGTCAGACAGACACTGGCCCATATAACGATCCCTCCCATGCGGGGAGTTTTTGTTTCTGCCTCGCCTTTTAGCCGGTTGAATTCTGTTGCTTCGTGGCCACCCATAGCAGTTTTGCCACCGGTCTTTTTCCAGATTTTGTATTTGTATAAATGGTACGACACCACTGGCGTGATCAAGATTCCGATTATAAACGCCAGCAATGCTGGCATTAGTACTACCAACACAGTACTACTCATGGTCAGATATTGCTACAGAGTCTTGTACGGCCTCAACCAACGTCAGCACGTCCGTAAAGCGTTCGTCACGACTGGAACCCAGAACCGTGATTATAATTGGTCGGTTGTGCGCAAGGTCAAACGCCACAGTCAGATTCCCGCCCGCCAAGTCCGTGTAGCCAGTTTTTGAGCCGATAAGGTTAGGTATTTTGTCGGCAATGACATTTGTGTTTGTAATGTCGTGATAGGCACCAGAGTCGTTATAAACTCGTGCCGAAGTTTGCTGAGTTGGTGCGAGTATCTCTGGGTACTTTTCCACGATGTGTTCCATCAGGAAGCTGACATCCTTTGCAGCACCGATACCTCCTGGTTCAGTGGAAGACACATCAAGCCCAGTCATGTTGGCGAACTCCATAGAATGCAGTCCTAACTCGCTCGCTCTAATGTTCATTCCGGCAATGAACTGCGTCGTTGCGTCGTTTTCCCCAAGCAGAGTTCCAACCGCCGCTGCCAGCGCATAAGCTGCGTCGTTAGACGACGAGACTAAAGCCAGTTGACTTAGTTTAGCCTGGGTCAGTATTTCACCAGCGACAAGACCACTGTCCCCTTCTTGGGTTACTGCGTCTATTGATACAGCTGTAGTTCGTTGCGTCTCTACTAGTTCATGTGCAACCAGAGCGGTCATCAGTTTTGTGATTGAGGCTAGTGGCAAGGCTTCAATTTCGTTCTTTTTGTATAGCGCTCTCTGACCTCGCACATCCCATACATAAGCGGATCGAGCCTCAATATCAATGTCCAAAATATCAATCGGTGCTAAGCGCTGATTCTGGTCATCTAATGATAGCGTAGCGTATTGCTGAGTAGGAATTGTTCTTGGTTGGTTTACTGGGAGACTGAAGTACCATAGTGATCCAAAAATTCCCGCCAATATAAATGTCAAAACACCTAGCTGGGCAATGATCGGTACGTGATTCTTTGGAGTATTCTCCTCGAACTGGTCTGGGATTAGTGGCTGGCTCATACGACTTCTGGGGTACTAGTAAAGTTGTCGATCTTGGTCTTGAAGTCAGAAAATTGTGGCAGCTCGTGCTTGTGAGTTACGCCGAGGTGTTGCAATAGATCAGGTGTAATACGAAACTCGTGGGTGTTTTTGGTTGACCGTCGTTCTATCAGTCCTCGAGTCATAAGGTTGCGCAAAATAAAGGCGGAATTCACTCCTCTGATGTGGTCGATCTCCCCTCTGGTGATCGGCTCTCGGTATAGGATGATTGCCAGCGTTTCAGCCCCGGCTTTGCCGATGTCTTGTGACAGTTCGTTTTTGCGGATTGAACTCACGAACTCTGACAGCTCTGGTGCGGTAACAAGCTGCAGTTCAAAATCTGTCTCAAGTACACGCAACGCACCGCTGGCTAGCCTGGCTTGTAGTTTGATAACGGCAGCAGCAAACTCATCCTCTCCACACGCAAAAACTTCCCGCATTCTTTTCTTGCTTTGCGGTGTGGCACTGTAAAATAAAAATCCTTCGATGAGTAAATCGAGCTGCATATTCACTCGATAGTAGCACGAAAACGCTTATATTTTCCAGTGTTTTGTGCTAATAGGTGGGTACGTTGGCTGACTCGCTTTCTAGGTGAATATCGGCAAAATGTGTTTCTTGTACAACCAAAAGGTCTCCCTGCTTAAAAAGCTCAAGAATCGCTAAAAAGCTGACAATGACGTTTTTACGTTCTGGCTCGTTGCGTCTTAGTTCAGAAAATTTAAGCTTCAGTTGACGTTCGATTCTCCTTTGCAGAGTTTGCATCATGTCCTCAAGGCTGATTGTCGGTTTTACAGTTGCCTTCACTCGTGGAGCTTTTTCTTGTGGCAATGAGTCCAGGACCGTGCCCAGGACTTGCTGTAGTTCTTGAATGTCGCAATATTGGTCGGTAACGAACAATGGTTGCCTCTGGGGTGCGTATTGGGCGTCGTAGAGTGGGGTTTTTCCAAACTGTTGAGTGAGCACCTCTGCGCTTTCTTTGTAAAGCTGATATTGCTTCAGCCGCGTCTCGAGGTCTTCAATGCTGGATTCTTCCTCTTCGGAAAGTTCCAATATCGGCAATAATGATTTGGATTTAATGAGAAGTAGTGTCGATGCCAGCGCAACAAACTGCGCCGTGCCGGGCAGCGACAGTTCTTGCATGTGGCTCACTCTCGTCATGTACTCGTCGGTCACCTTGGCCAAGTTGATGTCGTTAATCAGTAGCTTGCGCTTCTCAACTAACTCAATCAGCAAATCTAAAGGCCCCTCAAAAACATCAGTTTTGATACCAAATTTATGCGGGTTCAGAGTGACGGTTTCCATGGCTTCTAGTATAGCAATGGAGTTTCGCCTAAATAGTGAATTGTCCCTTCTTGTAGATCACCTTTTCAGTTCCGTCGTAAAGTGTGGCTGTAACTGTTCGGTCGGTTGTGGAGATTACGTCAGAATGAACTGCAGAGTCGTTGAATCCAAGTTTCTCCCATTGTTCTTTTGACACTTTTGCAGGATTTTTGCTGTAACACTCATGGTATGAGCTACCTAACGCCACATGAGTGTTGCCGTATTTTCCGCCCATATTTTCATCGTACAGAATGTCGGCCATGAATTTGGTAATACGGGATAAACGTGAGTCTGTTAGTGAGAACTCGCCTATTTGGTTGCCGCCTGGAGTATTAAGTATCCCCTTTAGTAGATCATGATTCTTTGATGCTTTTGATTTTATAACCTTGCCGTCCTTAAACCACAGTTCAATTCCATCAATTTTTTTACCGTAGCGGTAATGTGGTTGATTAAAACGTGCCCAGCCGTTTACTTGTCGATAATCAGGTGATGTGAAAACTTCGTATGATGGAATATTGTAACCACCTGCGGCTGCCCATTTGCGATCCTTTCCAATACCTATAGTCAGATCTATGTCTTTACCCTCTAAATGCACAGACTTGATATTGAGCTTTGTGAGTTTCTGGGCCGTACGTTGAAGTTCTCGGTCTATACGTTTCCATTCCTTGATGGGATTTTCAGCATCGAGATAGCAAGCCCTGATGATCTCTTCCCAGAAGTCTTTGCCGTTCATTCCAGCTTCTTTGGCGGATGCGTCAGTGCCGTAGAGTCCTAAGGTCCAGGCCATTTTCCCTGCAGCTGCCTTTTCTAAGAAGGCAGACTTGAATGGCATCATGGAGAAGTTCTCTAGCATTACTTTCTTAGCACTAACATTAGCCAATGCATGCGGGCTTGATTCCGCTATGATGCGGATACTACCGTCGATTTGATCGATCAAGCCTTTTTGGTAGTGCTCTGAGAAGTGTTCTAGTTGGTGTGTTTTAGCGTGCTCAAAGTAATCTTTCTCAATCTCGTATGTATCATCGTCGCTTGGAAGAAAGACTCCCAGTGGCTGGTACCCGGCTTTGAGAATCTCTCGTTGCAAATAAAAATACATTGGCTTGGCAATCTCTGGAACAATGAATCGAACCACACTTCCTTTCATAAGAGGTTTGCCATTTGTTTGCATGCCAAACCGAACAAGGAGTTTGGCATACTTTTCTAGTATCTCCTTGCTGGGTGTGTAAGATTGTTTGGTGTACATAGTGCGACCAGTATAACAAAAAGACCGGCGTGGTGCCGATCTTTTTGTTTGGTTATTTTTCTTTTGACCCCTCGTCCGTTGTACTCAGTAGCACATCGATACGGTTGATGTCGCGTGGGAACGGTACGGCCTCTTTTACGTTTGGTAGTTCTAGCATTCGGGCTGTGAAGCGTTCTAGTCCGGTGGAAGATCCTCCATGTGGCGGCGTGCCGTACTTGTGACTCATGGTGTAGAACGAGAAGTCTTCTGGGTCCATGCCACGGCTTGCGATTTTTGCGTTCACTTCATCCAGATCATGATATCGCTGTGCACCTGAGTTGATCTCAAGGCCACGGAAAAGCAAGTCAAAGCTGCGTGATCGCTCTGGATTCTCAGGAAGGGGGTGTGTGTAGAAGGCTCGCTTGTCTGTTGGAAACTCAGTCACAAAAACAAAGTCACTCCCCTTCTCCTCTTTGGCCCACTCGCACAGTTTGCGCTCATGCTCTGGCTCTAGGTCAGTCTCACCTACTGCGTCGATTTCGTATTTTTCTTTAAGAAGTTCCTGTGCTTCTAGTAATGTCAGCCGAGGATATGCTTCAGTCGGCACTGCTGGAGCGTCGATCTCAAATCGAGCAATAATGTCAGCATGCTGGTCGACTACTGCAGTACATACCTCGCGCGTAACTGCTTCTAGTACGTCCATTACATCGTTGTGGTCTTCAATAAATCCCAGTTCGAAGTCCATCTGAGTAATTTCCGACAAGTGTCTGGTGGTGGCACTTTTTTCTGCGCGGAATATTTTTGCAATTGTAAAAACTCGTTCTAGTGCACCAGTCATGATCTCCTTGTATAGCTGTGGGCTGGTCGCCAGGTTAGCTGTGCGGTCTTTGAAGTATTCAACCTTGAATACCTCTGCACCGCCTTCAGCATCACTTCCAACTAGGGCTGGAGCTTGGAACTCGGTAAAGTCTCGCGAGATCAATGCCCAACGATACGCTTGAACAATAGTTGCTGAAATTTGGAATATGTCGCGGGCTCGTTGCGTTTTGGCTGTTAGTGGCCGATTGTCTAGGGTGGTCTCGAGTTTCATTTCTGCGGTCAGGTCGAATGGTAGTTCGGCAGATTGATTAAGAACCTTGATTTCAGTAACCTCTAGTTCGATATCGCCATTTTCGACTTTGTTGTTGATCATTTTTTCTGGCCGTTCGTTGACGACGCCAGTAATAGCAACAGATGACTCTTCGCGAGTTGTCTTAGCCACCTCCAGCACTTCGTCTTTTCCAAAAACTACACCCTGCACCATTCCTGACCGGTCACGAAAATCAAAGAAAGCCATCTTGCCCTGGTCGCGTCGCACGCTGACCCAGCCGTTGATGAGAACGGTCTCTCCCTTTTTGCTACCGAGTTCTTTGATTAAAGTTCTTTCCATGATTTTTTAATAACGTTGATAATATAAATCCAAGCAATTTCGGCTGGCGTCGGCATGGCAATAATACGAACCTACAATTGATGATTTTTTTAGAATTTCATTAATTTCTTCTGTCACTATTTTCATGTAGACTGACACGTCCAAAAAGAAAGAGCTTTCTG
>CALJTT010000021.1 GCA_937975855.1 Minisyncoccota bacterium
GTGGTGGGAGATAGTGGTATACTCTTCAATGAGTATGCTGCGTGAGGTTCCGCATTCGATTCGATTGTTCTCCACCTATCGTGTCGAATGCGGAGTCTCACGCGGCTATCAAATTTATGTTAATTGGCGAATATAAGCACACGTTGGATCCCAAGAAAAGGCTGTCCTTGCCGTCTAAATGGCGCAAGGAACTTGGAAAAACGCTTATCGTCACACGTGGACTTGATAACTGTCTCTTTGTATATCCCTTGAAGGAGTGGAAGACGATAACCGATAAGGTTGGTCAGCTTCCACTCGGACAAGCGGATACACGGAGTTTCAATCGATTCTTCTTAGCAGGAGCGGTTGAGGCCGAGGTTGATTCAGTTGGACGCATTCTCGTGCCAGATTTCTTGAAGCAATTTGCAGGGCTTGATACGAAGGTCGTATTAGCCGGGATCCATGACCGCATCGAGATTTGGGATGAGAATCGCTGGGAGACATACAAAACCAGCATCGAAGCCGAGGCAGATTCCTTGGCGGAGAAGTTAGGAGAAATTGGTGTCCTCTAAATTAACCAAACTAAACCGTTGTAATTCGTATGCAGGAAAAGCACGAAACTGTGCTCTTGCACGAAGCTGTCGAAGCTTTGGCAATCGAGCCTACAGACACAATCGTCGACGCTACATTTGGTAGTGGCGGGCATGCTAACGAAATTATTTCCCATTTAAAAGAAAAGGGGAGATACATCGGAATAGATGTTGATGAGACAGCGCTACGGCATCCAGTGAATGAACTTAAAAACGCCACACTGGTTCAAGGAAACTTCCGCGAACTAGAGTCAAAGTTAGAAACTTTGAACATAAAGAAAGTCGATGGCATCTTGGCTGACCTAGGTTGGCGTATGGAACAATTCTCCGGGAATGGGAAAGGATTCTCATTTCGGTTAGATGAGCCTCTATTGATGACATTAGGCGAACCAGCAGATTATCCCTTTACAGCACGAGACATCGTGAATGAATGGGACGAGACAGTGCTGGCAGACATTATATTCGGCTACGGCGAGGATCGTTTTGCTAGAAGAATAGCCAAACGCATCGTTGAAACTCGTGTAGAGACACCGATTGAAACAAGTGTGCAGTTGGCAGACATTGTCTACGCAGCATCACCTGCGGCAGTACGCCGCGGAAGGGTGCATCCAGCTACAAAAACCTTTCAAGCATTGCGAATAGCCGTAAATGACGAGCTTGAAGCACTAGAGAGCTTTATCACACAAAGTATTGCCAGCTTGGCCCCACAGGGTAGGTTAGCGATCATTACCTTCCATAGTCTGGAAGATCGGGTGGTAAAACACAGGTTTAGAGAAGCCGCCGCCGCAGAACTAGGGATAGTAATCACCAAAAGACCTATAACACCGAGTACCGAGGAGCTCGAAGAAAATCCAAGGGCTCGCAGTGCCAAACTGCGAATATTTGAAAAAAATTAAATCTTCACTTTAGAAACATGGAGACAAGTCGCGAAACAATTTCATATTCACGCCAGACCGGCCTATTGCTGTTTTTCATTTTGATGGCAGCGGTTGCGTATGTCTATTTCTTAAACATGTCAGTGGTACATGTAGTTTTGCAAAAGCAAACTTTGCATGACATGCAAGAACTGCGCAACGAAATCGCTCTTTTAGAGTCAGATTATATTAAGGCCCAACACTTGATCGCAGAACGCATGGCCTCAGTTGAAGGGGTGGCTACCAAGAAAAGTAAACTATTCGTCTCACGTAACGCAGTTGAAGAGTTGGCAGCTAACCAATAACAACCTGTCACATGCGCTCTCGTGAAAGAACTTTGAGAATAAGGACAATTGGTTTCATACTTATACTAATTGCTATTTCTTTGTTATGTCGTAGCTATTTTTTGCAAATCAACCAGGTCGAAGAGTATCGCGAGCTGGCAGACGGACAATACGTCAGAAACAGCACAGACTTGTATAACCGCGGGTCGATTTTTTTTAGTGCGCGCGATGGCGCTACTTTATCAGCTGCTGCTATTCAGTCGGGTTACGTTTTGGCGGTTGACCCCAGTCGTGTGACAGACGCGGCGCAGTTGTGCGCTGACGTTGCCGGGGAAATTACAATCGATCTCGATGTCTGTATTTCACGGTCCTCTCTGCCTAATCGAACTTATGTCGAGTTAACAATCAACGTTGAAGAAGCGTCTGCCGATAAGTTGCGTTCACTCGATATAGAAGCTTTGCAGTTGGTGCCACATCAATGGCGTTATTATCCCGGAAATGAAGTTGCTTCGCGGATTGTTGGGTTTGTTGGCCATACTGCCAGCAACAACGAGCTGCACGGAAAGTACGGCCTAGAAAGACAGTACGACGATGTTCTGTACCGAAATCAGAACAACAGGCGAGTCAACTACTTTGCTGAACTCTTTACTGACTTGGGTGACTACGTAGAAAACACAAAACAGGCTCGCTCTGGTGATGTTGTTACTACAATCGAACCGTCGGTGGCACGTATGCTGGACTCAGTGCTGGCAAAAACTCACGATCAATACAATAGTGAATTGACTGGCGCAATCATAATGCGCCCAGACACTGGCGAGATTGTGGCTATGAGTGCTTTGCCTGGTTTTGATATTAACAACAAGAGTGAAGCCACCATAGAACAATTTCGTAATCCATTGGTAGAGAACGTCTATGAGTTTGGTTCTACAATAAAAGCGCTGACTGTCGCCTCAGGTCTCGACAGTGGTGTCATTACTGCAGACAGTACTTACTACGATGCCGGATCACTTGACTTGGACGATTACACAATCAGTAACTTTGATGGTGTGGGGCGAGGCACTGTTTCGATGCAAGAGGTTTTAAATCAGTCGTTAAACACCGGTGTAGCTCATATTGTTACCCAAATGGGAAAGAATAAGTTTAGAGATTATTTTCTGGGGTTTCAGCTAGGTAGCGAGACAGGAGTTGACCTGCCAGGAGAAGTTTATGGTTTGGTCGATAACTTGCAGGCGAATACTGATATTGAGTATGTTACAGCTTCGTATGGACAAGGAATTGCACTTACTCCAATTGCCGCCACACGCGCATTGGCAGCGTTGGCTAATGGTGGATTTTTGGTCACGCCACATGTGGTAAAAGAACTGCAGTTTACCGACGGAACCACAAAAGAAATCAGATACCCCGAAGGTGCCCAAGTTCTAAAGCCAGAAACCAGCGAGGAAGTTTCTCGTATGTTGGCTAATGTGGTCGACGACGCGTTGCGCGGCGGATCAGTGTCACTTAAAAACCATACCGTAGCGGCAAAAACCGGTACAGCGCAAATTGCCGACCCTGTGAATGGTGGATATTATGAAGATAAGTTCCTACACTCGTTTTTTGGATATTTCCCAGCGTACGAACCGGAGTTTATTATTTTCCTGTATACTGTAGAGCCAAAGGGGGTACGTTACTCGTCTGAGACGTTGACCGACCCCTTCATGACGTTGACCGAGTTTTTAATCAACTATTATGCCATTCCACCTGACCGTTAGACTATGAAAGCCTTCTTCAAAAAAATTGTAGTTTCAATCCTAACTCTTGAAGCAAGAATTCTATTACGTCGCAAAAATCCAACTATCATTGCCGTGACTGGTAGTGTGGGAAAGACTTCTACTAAAGACGCTATCTACGCAGCGATCAAAGATTCTGTAAATGCTCGTAAGAGCCAAAAGAGTTTTAACTCCGAAATTGGCGTTCCTCTGACTATTTTAGGTTTGCAAAATGGCTGGAACAATCCTTTTATTTGGTTGTGGAATATAATCGATGGGGCAATGATTGCATTATTTTCGCGCGAGTACCCAGCTGTGCTGGTCCTCGAGACTGGCGTTGATATGCCCGGAGACATGAAGCAGTTAACCAACTGGTTGACGCCAGACATTGTAGTTTTGACTAGGTTGCCGGATGTGCCAGTTCACGTCGAAGCTTTTTCGTCACCCCAAGCTGTAATCGATGAGAAGATGATTCTTGTTAATTCACTAAAGCCTGAAGGCGTTCTGATTTACAATCTAGACGATCCAGTTATTGTTGACCAGCTTGAGGACGTGCGTCAAATGACTGTTAGTTTTGCTCGGTATAGCCCAGCAAATGTTGTGGTTGGAAAAGACAAGATAGCCTATGAAGACAAAATTCCTGCAGGAATATCTTTTAATGTTAAGTCTGAGAGCGTTGGAGATTCGTTTGACGTAAGTCTAGAGGGTGTTTTGGGAGTGCAATCTCTTTATTCCATTGCAGCAGCTGTGGCCGTTGCACAGCAGGTAAAGGTAGATGTCGTCACTGCGGTCAAAGGGATCACAGAACTAGTTACACCACCTGGACGAATGCGAGTTTTTCCGGGGATCAAAGACACTATTCTTATCGACGACTCGTACAATTCGTCGCCGATTGCGTTGGAACACGCTCTGGATACAATGGCACAGGTGCGCCACACAGGGCGACGGATTGCTGTCTTGGGAGACATGCTGGAACTGGGCAAGTTCTCGGCTGACGCACACGAAAACCTGGGTGAGAAAGTGGCCCGTACGTGTGACAACCTCATCACGGTTGGTGTCAGGGCGCGTGGATTTGCCACCGGAGCACTGCGGGCTGGAATGGACGAAAGTAATATCCTGCAATACGAAGAGTCTGATAGAGCTGGACGAGAGTTACAGTCGCTACTACACCCAGGTGATTTGGTTTTAATAAAAGGCTCACAAGGTATCCGAACCGAAAAAATTGTGAAAGAAGTCATGGCTAATCCACAAGACGCAGAGAGAGTGTTGGTCAGGCAAGATGCAGAGTGGCAGGATATTGGGTAGAGTTAATTTTTGTGGTATAATACGCCAGTTAACTAAAAGTATTTTATGGATGTATCAAACACAACACATGGCGCGGATGCTCCAGTAACGTTTAGTCAGCAAACATTTTTGCAACAAACGTACGGACATTTGATTGGCGCAGTAGTAGCTTTTATTGGACTAGAGTATGTTCTTTATGTCAGCGGTATCGCTGCCTTCTTGACACCTCTAATGACAAGTAACTGGCTGATCGTGATCGGTGGTTTTATGCTACTTGGTTTTATTACTCGTTATTTCACACAGCGAGCAAGTTCACCCGGAATGCAGTATCTTGAAATGGCGGTAACGATCGTACTGCAGGCGGTTATTTTCATCCCGTTACTTTATTTCGCAGTACGATTCACTGACGGTTCGGTTCTTTCGTCCGCCGCTATGGTGACGTTGGCTATCTTTGGTGTCATGAGTGCGATTGTCGCTTACTCTGGGAAAGATTTCTCATTCATGGGGCCTTTCTTGGCAGTTATTGGCGTCGCGGCGTTGATCGCAATTGTTGGTTCGGTTTTGTTTAGTGTCACGCTGGGATTCTACTTTGCTGTGGGAATGGCAGTGTTCGCTGCTGCAGTAGTACTGTACGAGACTTCAAAAGTCGCTCACAATTACGGACCAGGACAGCACATTGCGGCTGCTACAGGCTTGTTTGCCTCAGTAGCGCTTCTTTTCTACTACGTACTGAGTGCTTTCATCAGCCGAGACTAGTCAGAGGCTAAATCACGACAAACAAAAAGACGACCAGTAGGTCGTCTTTTTGTTTAGTGGCTATGTCCGTGGTGACTTCTTTGGGATGCGTGTTTTGGTTGATAGTCTTTTAAATACCAAACTGCCAGTCCGGTTACAATCGGCACTGTTACGATTAGCCCAACGCTGCCGACGATCATCCGAACAATCTCGGTGGCAAAAAGTTCACTGGAAAGACTCATGCTGATACTTGAAGCGGAAGCGTAGTAATAGAGCAATACAGGAAGGGCTGCGCCGGTATAGGCCAACACCAGCGTGTTTACTAGCGCCCCGACGTGTTCTCGCCCAACGCGTAGCGCTTTAACAAAGACAGTTTTTCGGGACTGCGTTTTATCAGCCGAGAATAATTCCGTTACTACAGCGGCTTGAGTCACAGCAATGTCATCCAACACACCCAGCACACCGATGATAATAGCGGCCAATAGTAGGGAAGTCAGATCAACTCCTCCACGGGTAATAAAGTTCAGCGCTACCGATCCTTCGCTAGCAAACCCGGTTAGGCTGGTAAGCGAAACAGCGAACATAGCAAACATAACCGTCAGTCCAACGGCAATCATCGTGCCAGCATAAGCAACGGCTGACTCTCGGTTAATTCCGTGGGTAAAGAAAATTGCTCCAAACAAAATAATGGCGGCAACGAGCCCAGAGGCAACTATTGGGTTCCACCCAGCCAATACACCAGGTAAAAGCACCCAAAAAATCGTTATAAAACTTCCAGCCAAAGCGACTAATGATCGCACCCCTTGCCACTTACTCAATGCAATAACAGCAGCACAGAAAATTAAAACTAGAAACAATAGTTCAGTACTGCGATCACGATGTAGTACCGCATACGCTTCACTGTCATCTATAAAAATACTGTGCGTGAAGTAGAATTTTTCACCAACGTCTAGTTTTAGGTAGTCATCCTCGATGTTTATGACTGTGTTTATTTCAGGCCCGTCCAGCACCTGAGCTCGGATGGTTTGAAAGTCAGTTTCAGTCTCGGTGCCAGTTATGATGCGAGTGCCGGACTCTGTGATCTCGATTACTTCAGCTCTCCAGATACCTTTTGTGTCGTTGTGCAACTCGGTTTTGGCAGAAGCCAAGTTTGGCACCAGAAGAGAGTAAGTCGTCAAACTTAGTAACGTCAGACATAGGCCTGCCCGGCCCAAAGACTTTACAGAAAAATTACTCATCATGTTCATCATGTTCATCATGTTCATCATGTGTTTCGTATTGTTCATCGTGGTCAGAATGTTCTGTGTGCGCTTCGTGATCATGTGCATGTGGCGCATAGCTGTGAGCCCAGTTAATTATGATCGACATTATAACAAATCCCAAAATGATTGCTGCTGTCGCGTTCCAGATACCGCCATAGTTCTTCAAATTGCCGTGAATACGAGGTAGTAGCTCACTCGCCGCCAGGAATAGCAGATTACCCGCTGCCAAACCAGTCACAACCCACAGATACTCTTCTGCAGTTTCTGCCAATAAAATAGTACCGATTGTACCCACCACCACAGTACTGGCTGAGAACAAGTTACGAACGATGGCTTGAGCGCGGGTGTACCCAGCACGGATTAGAACGCCAAATTCAACGATTTCCTGCGGGACTTCATGTAACGCAAGGGCAACACCCGTAGCAACACCAACCGCCGGGTCGATTAGAAATGCCAGTCCAAGTAATACACCGTCAGACAAGTTGTGCACCGAGTCGCCGATCAGTAGCAGTGTCGCCGCAGTCTTTCTCTCACAATCATCATGCTGCTGATCGTGAAAACGTTGATGCAAAAAATTGCTCAATACATAAAATCCAATAAACCCAATCGCCACCATCAGTCCACCATATTGCGGGGAAGCGGCAAATGTTTCAGGTAGTAACTCAAACAGTACAAATGCCAGCAGAATACCTACGGCCGTAGGTACTACAAATCGTTGCAAGCCAACCAACTTGGTACTATTGCCAAAGAATAAGGCTCCAACAACCGACGAGAGGGCGACCATTACAGACACAATAAAAGCTTGTAGCAACATAAAATAATTTGAAAATATGTGTGATTAAGTGCAAACGATTTGCATTTGATTGCCAGTATAGCAACTGTTTGCTAATATGCAAATAACTTGCATATGACTATACGACTTACTAAAAAACGCGCTGAAATCTTAGCAGCACTGCAGCAAAGCAAAGATGTTTTTACTGCTAAAACCCTACACGCAAAGTTGCCACACATTGATCTGGTAACAATTTACCGTGCCATAGAAGTCTTTGTAGCAGACGGAGTAATCACCAAGCTGGCACTGTCGTCCAGCGAAGCTTCGTACGAATACCAGGAAGAGCCGCACCACCACGCAGTGTGTGTAGATTGTGACAAGGTCACACATTTTACTATCAAGGACGAAGCGTTGCGTAAACTATTGCCTTTGGAGAACTTTGAGATTGGGGAAGTGGAGCTGGTGGTGAAGGGAAGGTGTGGTTAGCTGATTTTATTATGTGACCCGTATCGTATCACTTCTCGAAGAAATATTGAGACGACACATAAGGTGACTTCTAGAAAGTTTGAGAAATGTGTGTTGTGTATCGTCCCACAATAATTTCGCTAACTCGTTAGACATGAGTATGGTTCGCGGTGGTGCGATGTACGTTGTGGCTCCGACAGGGGCGACGATAGTGCATGCCGACGACCAATATCGTAAAATTGCAGGAGATGAGGGATCTTATCGACTAGGAAGTATCGTCACTTTGCGGCTGGATGAAAAAACAGCTGCAGGCGATGATATTTACCTAACATTTGCTCATCTCAAACATGACTCGGTGCCAGACACGTTACAGTCTGGTTCTGAAGTGCGTGTAAAGGCTGGACAAATACTGGGTGAAGTGGGAGGTTGTGTGCACAAAGTCTCGTTTTAAATTTTTCATATCTGTGTAAATATTAAGTTACTCGTTGATCATGTGTCCATTAACATTGTGATCACATTAGTTTTATGAAAATAATTGTCGCAAATTTATGAAATCACTATTCATTAAATTATTTCTTATTGTTTTATTTATTATTCCAATTTCTGCCTCAGCTGAAAATTACTATTTTGACGCCACAGCGGGAAATGATGCAAATACTGGAACCAGCACTGCTCAGGCATGGCAAACTATTGGCCAACTGAATAGCACCACCTTCCTGCCCGGAGATAACGTTTTTTTCAAAAGAGGCGAAACTTTCAAGGGCCGTTTGCAGTTGCACGATGATACCGGAAGCGTTGGAAATGTAATTACGTTTGATGCTTATGATTCTGGAGCCGATCCTGTTTTGGATGCAGGAGGCGAATCACGTGTCTTGGATATAAGAAACGGGGCAAGCTATTTGTCCTTCAATAATCTTGATTTAACAAACGCAACAAATGACGCCATTTTCCTATTTACTGGGAACTTTCAAGGACTGGAATTTGTTGATGTTGATATTTCTTCAAGCACAAGTTCAGGACTTAATGTCAATGTTGGCGCTACTACTCAAGAGGTTTTGTTTCAGAATGTAACAATCGCAAGTAGCTCTACCGGACTCGGATTCAATGGAGTTTCTACAGACGACAGGATTGAAAATGTTACGGTAACTAACGCAGGTGTTGGTGTTCGTTTTGCAAATTCTGCCACCACTTCTGGTCTGGTTATCGATGGTTTGAACATTAGCAATCCAACGGACGATGGATTGATCTTACGACGCATTGACGATGTTAACATTTCAAATGTTACGATTACTAATTCCCAAAGTGATGCGATTTGGATTCAGCACTATAGTGAAGATAGCATTTTTTCCGATTTGAACATCAGTACCACAACAACCGGATATGGAATTAGACATGATGGAATAGCTGACAGCATTCAGATTTTAGATTCTTCAGTACTGCATACTGCGGTTCAAGGCGTTCATATTAATGGTATCGGATCAAACGTAATCAGGAACTTAACTGTTGAGTCTTCAGGTGGATCTGGATTGATTTATACTGGTGCCAATTCAATTTCTGAGGTTACGATTTCGGATTCATTATTTCAAAACAACACGGATAACGGACTGCTTATCACAGGGGATGGATTTGCAACAACCACCGATACGTCTGCAAGCAACAACTTAAACGACGGATTTAATATTCGAACCTCCATTCATGTTGTTTTTGATAGTACTTCGGCAGATTCGAACGGAGTGGATGGTATTGGTTCTGATGGGGACGGTTACTCTTGGCACGATTCCTCAACGGGAGTATTGAAAAATTCAGTAGCGTCAAACAACAAGAAGAGTGGGCTTGCAAATATCAGCACAACTGATGTTGATGTTTTCAACAATATATTTTCTCACACGTCTTCAGGAACTTTGTCAGCAGTGTATTTCTCTGACAGCTCAACTGCGCGGGTATTCAATAATACGTTTGTAAATCTCAGCCAAGAAGACGACGCAATTAGATTTACAGGAACAACTGCTGGAACAGTTCAGAACAACCTTATTTATGGTTTTGACACCGGAATTAGCAATGGAACTACCGGCTCTTTCGTTGAGCGTAACAATCTCGTTTTCAATTCTGTAACATCGTTTAGTGGCTTTACTCAGTCCGCTTCAAGTCTGACTAGTGACCCTAACCTTAAAGATGTTGTCGGGGGAGACTATCGGCCCAATGTGAATTCTATAGCCGCAGAAGCTGGTGATAACACTTTTTGTCCAGCGACTGACTATGATGGAGCAAAATTTGGCTCACCGTGCGATATTGGAGCGTTTGCTAGCGAAATTAAAAAATCTCCCGGCACACGAGTCGGCACACGTCGCGAGGATGCATCTGCCGAAAAGTTGACTGAAGACTCGGAGCTTATCGAGGAGGTGGTTATTTCTACCCTAAGACCCGTAACCACCAACATTTCACCACTCACCAAGCAAACAAACAGCACCTCAGACATCACCGCTCTCCAAACCTTCCTGAACACCCTCGAAGGCACAAACCTGCCAATCGACGGAACCTACGACACCGCCGACATTAATGCAGTCAAAGCTTATCAAACTAAATACGCCAAAGCGATCCTCAGCGTCTGGGGCCTCACCGAACCAACCGGCTACGTCGGCATCACCACCCGCCTACACATGAGCGCTCGTATCAAAGGCAAAACAGCCCAGTGCCCGGTATTCACCGAGTACAACGCGCTAACGCAACCAAACGCCTTTACAGTCATCACAGCGTCTCCTGAAGTGTCTAAAACCCAAGATCTCCTACGAGACCTCGGCTTCTATGCTGGTCTCTCAACTGGCGTATTCGACTCCAACACCAACCTCGCCATTAAAGCCTTCCAACAAAACTTCAAAGAAGTCATGCTCGACCCTTGGAACATCACAGCTCCAACCGGTATCAAGTACAAAACCACCAATAAATTCATGAACTATCTCAGTGGCTGCGATACTGAAGAAGTGCAGCTTGAGGGGGTGGGAACATATGAGGGCATTAAGTTGAACTAATCTAAAAAAATTAGTGCTCGAACTGGGGAGCTTCAGATTACTTTGAGTCCATAGGCTGTCGATAGGTGGTTTTGATGTCGGTATTTTCAAACAGTTCCTGGCCTCCGCAAAAGACCCGCTCACTTCCCGTTCAATCTCTTCGGCTTGCACCCTCCCATCAGCTTAGCTAGATGAGCCTCATACGCTTCTGTCGCCACCCGCATCTCATCTGCATAGGTGTGGCGGTTGTATATGGCAGCGACGCCGCTAACCGTCCCTGAGGCATGGTTCAAGAGCTTTTCAGTGACATGGATCGGCGTACCAATCTGCGCGTGCTTCGAACTAAAGGTGCGTCGCAAGTCATGCAGGGTGTACGGTGACACCTCGATTTCCTGATCAAACCGCCGCTTGCATTTAGACCAACCATTGAATGGCTTTTCGTCCGAGATACGTGAAGGAAAAAAGAGGTCTGCAGTTTCTGGGAGTGGTGCAATTAGCGCTTCGGCACGTTTTCCCAATGGCAACCGGTGCTCACGCTTGTTCTTGGTGAAGCCTGCCGGAAAGACAATCTCGCCTCCTTCAATCCAGCTTCGGCGGAGGTGAGCAATCTCACCTTTGCGCTGGCCGGTCAAAATGAGAAGCTGCACGATAGTGCCATATGGGTAGCCGAATGAGGCAGCTTGTTGCCAAACCGCTCTCAACTCATCGTCCGACAACACTCGACTGCGCGAAGTGGTTTGAAATGAACGAGACGGCACAGGTGAATTTTCGATCACCCCACGCTTCACACACCAGTTCATCATGGTGCGGATAGCCAGAAAGGCATGTCGCTGCTCTGAAGGTGTTTTGCTCAACTTGCCAATGACAGTCATGATGTCAGCGCGAGTGAGGGAACCGACATCAGTCTCAAACGCAAAGTGACGATGCAGAAGACGGTGGTAGTCGTCAGCGGTGCGAGGTTTGTTGCGTTCGCGTGAATCCTGGAGGAACCGTTCTCGGGCTTCGGTGAAGTTGAGTTCTGGAAGAACTGTCGCGTCTGTCGATTGTTCGGGCGCGTCTGCCTGCACCCGCTTTGCTGCAAGGCGTGCGTCTGCCAGTTTGAGATCAGGATACCGTCCGATGGTCTTTAGCTGGCGCCGCTCTCCATACATCACCACAAACGACTTGCTGCCGCCTTGGGATACGCGGACGCCGAAACCTGGAAGGGCGTCGTCAAAATGGGTCTTTTGTCCCGTCTCTGGGACCTTCATTTGTTTGATCCGTAGGTCGGTTAGTCGCATCTTAGTCTCTCAATTCGCACGTATAGGGGTGGTATCGAGTGTTCTGCAATGTGTAATTGCTTTGCAGATGAAGCACGCAGAGGATCACTTGCAGCGCCTCACAGACCTTCTAGTCGATGGCGCAATTGATCGAGCTGAACATGATACGCGCAAGCGGTCACTAAAACTCGAATTGGCTGTCCTCAAGGAAGAGCTCGATGCGGCATCAAAAGACGACCTGGATGAGCG
>CALJTT010000022.1 GCA_937975855.1 Minisyncoccota bacterium
AGCTGGTCCAACTCGATCAGTTGCCCAATCTAGCACGTCAGCGTCTACCTTAACTCCTAGTGTTTCAAGTTGTGCGGTGTACTTTTCCACCATTTCTACTTTTGTAGCCATAAATTCAATTGAATATTACCTCCCTCATAAAGTACGCTCATAAAGCGTATTTATGATATATGACGCAGCGAAATAGTAAAGTGTCACATCGCTGGTCTACTTCTTTGCTTTGGTAGCTTTCTTTGCAGCAGTTTTCTTAACTACAGCCTTTTTAGCTGGAGCGGCTTTCTTGGCATGAGTCACTTTTTTAGCAGCGACTTTCTTTACTGGTGTAGCCTTTTTAGCAACCACCTTAACTTCGGCCACCTTTTCAACCTTAGGCTCGACTTCTTTTGTCGACGGCTTTGGTGGATTGATAATGTTAAGAATACGATTCAAACGAGCTTCGATAGTTACTAGCTGCTTTTTAACATCAGCCAACTCGTTGTTATTGTGCTGTGGCTGAGCTTGTGGGCGATCGTGACGCGGTGAGCGTTCGCTGCGGGGTGCTTTTGTATATTCATTACGCGAACCACCATCTCGACGGTCATTATCTCGGCCACCGAAGTCACTGTTCTTAGAAAAACATTCACTGCAAAAAACTGGCTTGGCCGTAGTTGGTTTAAATGGCAATGAGCAAGGTTTGTTACACTTAGAACACTCTGCTTTAAACATTTCTACCTGGCGCCCTCCTGACCTATTGCCGCCAAATTTGTTACCTCCTGACCGGTCATTTCCACCTCGATCGCCTCCAAACTTTGGCTTTCCGCCAAAGCCGCTTCCCTTTCTTTTAAATCCTCCGTCTTTATAGTTATTCATTGAGCGAACAATGTCACAGTCCAGCCACAATAGCAATGGTCAAAAAAATTCTTATAGGCCCGCTGAAAATTGCGACAAGATTAGCAACGCAGGATTCGCAAAGGCAGAAGAAGCTTCAACTATGGTTTTGTGGTCTGAGTAATTTCCAGCGTTGTCAAATGCTCTGATGACGATAGCATGCTCCCCTACACTTGGTAGTGAGGTGTAGAAAGGAGATATGACTGGAAAAAATGTGTTTCCGTTAAAAGAAACGTAATAGTATGGCTCTTCAATCCCACTGGTCTGGTCCTGAGCTTCAAATTCCATACGAATCAAATCTCCAACCTTTACCACCTCGTTACTTAGTCTGACAGACGGGATACTTGGGACTGACTGGTCGGAATTAATTTTAAAGTAGTATATTTCTTCAGACTCACCCAAGGGTTGTAAGTGAAAATACGACACACCATCCTCTGGTGCAGGAATCACAATCTCTTTTTTGTTTGTGATGAAAGAGTTAGCGGGCATTTCTTTCAATATAGTGTCAGACAAAATGTATTTGTATTGCGATGCGCTTGGCCCACGCCAAGACATAACAATATTAGATTCATTGTACCAACGCGTGCTGTTTGGGTGTGTGCGGGAAAATAATAATATTTTGTCAGAAACTCCCGAATCTACAATCTGATAGCTTGCTGACTCAGTTTTTCTAAGAACGTCCGTACCTAGTCCGTCATGTGCATAAACTGCAGTCTTATCAGTAAACGAAACTTGGACATTACCCTCAACCAAAGGTTGAACTACAAACGTCGCTAGGGTTATTTCGTTACCTTGGAACGGAACTCTCGTACCACAGCCAACCACCGCCAACCCGTTTTCGTTGTCGATAGTCCGATCCATAACGAAACCTGGCTCACAGAAAGAATCTAGAATTTCAATATCTTCCACTCTCAATTCTTCTGGGTTGAAAGAAATTTCCACCTGTGCCGCATTTATCGGCTCCCCACTACCAACAATCACTGCGTCAATCCTTTGGTCAAAGTTCTTGTCAAACAACCCACTACTAGGACGCAGATGCATTGTCGAGTTGTATATTGGATAAGTTGTACCATCAATTTTTGTAGGCACTTCTTCTGCATAATAAAAGATTCTTATTGTTGAAATCAGCAGCGCAACAACCAAAGTGATTACTGCCAACCAGAAGAACTCCCGTAAGGTTACGAGTCTCCACCAATTTGTAATGAAATATAACAACAATAAAGAAACTGAGAAGAGAACAAGTTCGTAAAAACCTATCGTTAAAAAGGCTTCCTCTCTTTGCGGAGTCAATAAAAGTAGACCGCCGATGTTTGACTGGTACCTCAATTTTTCAAAAGAAAGATTATTCAGATTATAAACCTGATTTTTGTAAGAAATCGAGGGAAGTTCTGTCGTTAAAGGTTCGATATTCTTGACTGTTCCAGAGAAAGCATCTTTTATAAGACCTCTCTCTTTTTCTGCAAAAGTAGAAGCGACGACGCCTTTTGTTTGATCGTATACAACAAACTCGGCTCCGTCACGGTTAATTAGTGTAAGCAGTTCTTCTTGAAGAAAGATATCATTCACTTCTCTTGTTGCGACCAGACTACCAACCAAATTTTTAGACTGATCAGTGATCGGAACTCCTGCTATAAGGCTTAATTTTGCCCCTTCGTATTCGTAACCAAGAATCACAATTTCTTTATTTTCCGACAAACGCTTTCCGTATTTGGTGGTGTCAAATATATAATCACCCACACGATTTCTAGCAGCGGCCCTAACCAAAATAACTCCTTCTTTGTTTGTTACAGCCAACGTGTCTATGTTTTCAGATCTGCTTTTCGCAAAAAGAGTTGCGCTTATTTCACTCAAGTCTTCACTTAAAAAATCCTTTACAAAAGATTGTTCTTCTCGCAAAAGACGCATAGTTTCCAAAAGATGCTCTGACTCGGCATCAATCCTTAACAGCATTTCTGATTCAGCTTCGACGTATTTAAACTCAGATTGACCAAAAATTAAATTTTGGATTGAGCCATGAAAGTAAAATAAAAGTGCCCCCAAACAACTGATCGCCACCACACTTATAATGATTCTAAAATTCATAGATATGGTTATTTACTATCTTTTTTGTTAGACAAATACCTGAATAACAACAATACGACTACCGTGTTTACCAAAAGCCCAAAAATCAGAAATAAGATCCGCAAATGCTCGCTGCTGATAGTAAACCTTGAGTCGGGTAGACTGTTAAAGTAGATAGTCCACGTATTGTTGGCCAAAGAGACCTCTTGAATTTCACTTAAGTAGCTTTGACTGTTTAGATAACCTTCGTCAAAATTTCTAGGAACAATACTAGAGTCATACAACTTTGTATTCTCACTGATTTTATTGCCATCAAAAACCGCAAAGTCAACCGGCAATCGCCTTTTAAGTATCCCTTCCATAAAGTCGTCCATTCTAAAAGGACTATAAACATATCCTAAAATTGCAGACCTTTTGTCCTCAATTGTATCTAGAGGAACTTCTTTTTGATAGTGTGGTACGTACAACAAAAATCCGGGCTGTACGTCTTGATCTATTTCCTGCACCAGGGTAACCCTGCCTGACATGTGGGGCTGCCCAGTATCTTGCGCTTTTTGCATAGCCTCTCTGCGGGTATCCTCAGAAAACATATCGAAGCCGAATGCTTGCTGATTTCTTATGTCGAAAGGTTCAAGATAAGAAATTGATGTGTAAATGTCTCTTTCACCCTCTGGTCTAACTGAAAAATCAGGAAAACCGCTGGCGCGCACACTTTCAATATAGTCTTGCAATTCTTCAGGATAAATAACTTCTGCGTAGCCAAAACCTTGGACTCCTGGGTATTGTGAACTTAAGTCAATAGAATTTGCATACGCTCGCCATTCCTCTCTTGAAACTGCCTGACTTGCATCGAACAGCGCTCGACCACCCACAAGCGCGTTGGTATAAAGGTCCATTCGATCAGAAATTGAATCAGAAATGTTGCTAGTTATATCAAGAAACGTCTTCTCTTGAAGTGCTCGAGAATTTTTTGTTTCGCTCTGCCAGTACAAAAGCAGCATCGCGTTAAGTAGCACAAAAACACCCAAAGAAATCAGAATAACTGAGCGCATTTTTTTAAGATCCTCAACCAGGGTATTTTTTTTCATGTTACATACATGATACAGCAAAAACTTTATGTAAAAGACACGCAAAAAAAATACTGTGTAAACAAATGTAAAATATTGCAACCCATGAGACAATACACCCATGCTCGACACCCTCAAACAACACTTCGGCTACGACCATTTTAGACCACTGCAGCAAGAAATTGTCACACGCGTACTAGAAAAAGAAGACTGTCTGGTGCTGATGCCCACTGGTGGCGGCAAGTCGTTGTGTTTCCAGCTACCTACCCTGATGCAGGACGGGCTGACTATTGTTATCTCGCCGCTGATTTCCCTGATGAAGGACCAGGTCGATGCCTTGCGCGCCAACGGCATCAACGCCGCCTACCTCAACAGCACCCTGACTCCTGATGAGAAAGTCCAAATCTTGCGTGATGTTACTGACGGTACGACCAAGCTGCTGTACATCGCCCCCGAAAGGCTGGCTGTGCCGCAATTTGCCGAGCTGCTACACAAACTTCCTGTTAGCCTGTTTGCCATCGACGAGGCGCACTGTATTTCCGAGTGGGGTCATGACTTCCGTCCGGACTACCGTAACCTCAACCAGTTGCGCACCACCTTTCCCAACATCCCGATAATTGCCCTAACCGCCACCGCCACCCAACAGGTCCGTGACGACATAGTCAAACAACTACAACTCCCCTCCCCACACATCTTTACCTCCAGCTTCAACCGCGAGAACCTCAGCTACGAAGTCTTACCGAAAAAAGAATCATTTGGCACCATCCTGTCACTGATTGATTTGCACAAAGAAGAGAGCGTTATCATCTACTGCTTCTCCCGCAAAGACACCGAGAAACTGGCGCAAAAACTACGCGACGAAGGCCACAACGCCGGCACGTATCATGCTGGCCTGAATGCCGACCAACGTCGCGAAAACCAAGACAAATTCATCCGCGACGAGATCCACATCATGGTCGCCACTATCGCGTTTGGTATGGGTATCGACAAACCAGACGTACGTCTGGTCATTCACCACAGCTTACCCAAGTCCATCGAAGGCTACTACCAGGAAACTGGCCGAGCTGGCCGAGACGGACTCCCTGCTCGCTGCGTCTTGCTGTATTCATACGCCGACAAATTCAAACAAGACTACTTCATCAGCATGATCCATGACGAAGAAGAAAAGATGCAAGCCCAGCATAACCTCGACCAGACCCTCGATTACGGCAAGCTAGACTCCTGCCGCCGCAAGTTCCTTCTACAATATTTCAACGAAGACTACACGACAGAAAACTGCGCCAACTGCGACCAATGTATAGAATTCGAAGCATTGATTCCGGTCAAAAACAAAGCAGCGGCCGCAGTCAGCACCGCCGGCTATTCATACCTTGCCGAACGCGACGGGCTCATCAATGACGACGGCGACTTCGACACCGACCTGTTCGACATCCTCAAGCAACTACGCATGCGCGAATCCAAACGCCTAGGCGTCGCCCCCTACATCGTATTCGGCGACAAAGCCCTGCGCGGCATGTGCATCACCAAACCACAAACAAAAACCGATTTCCTCAAGGTAAACGGAGTTGGAGAAAAGAAGTTGAAGAAGTTTGGAAAGAAATTTATGGAAGTGATTAAGGAGTACGAGGGGTAAAAAATTTTAACTAGTAAATTTCCACCAAAGGATTTTGTCCTTCAATAAATCTGATTCTCTGTTTTTGTTTTGTGTGCTTGAACAAACTAAAAATTTTTCTTGTTTTTAAGTAATTGAGGTTCGCCTGATTCA
>CALJTT010000023.1 GCA_937975855.1 Minisyncoccota bacterium
GAGGGGTAAAAAATTTTAACTAGTAAATTTCCACCAAAGGATTTTGTCCTTCAATAAATCTGATTCTCTGTTTTTGTTTTGTGTGCTTGAACAAACTAAAAATTTTTCTTGTTTTTAAGTAATTGAGGTTCGCCTGATTCAGATACGCCTCTTGCTCGTGAGCTCGATATAAATAATATTCTGGAGCTTTCAATTTTAAAAATAATCGGGAGTACAAATCTTCATATATCTGTATAAAATACATACCAATGAACAAAGTCTCCATCTGTTGTCTAAAATGAATACGTTCGTGATTAACAAATACAGGCGCTGCATATTCCCACGATTTAACAAATACAAAAGGAAAGAAAGCTGCTGCTTTTGCATCTCGATAACCCTTTTTACCCAACGATAGAAAGCCAGCGACACCTACAAGTATTGGTGATTCTACAATAATGGCTCCGTGTTTCCTGTAAAGTTTCATGTTTAAATTATATCTTTATCTAACTTAATCCCTAATTCAAACACCCAAATATAACTAAAAAAGCCCAAGGCCAGTACCTCGAACTTTTGAATGAGTTTATTGCGGTGAAGTAAACGTTGATACAAGTCGCTTTGATTCTTCTTCAAAACTATTCCCCACCCTCACTCGCTCCATCCGCAGTCCAATAGTTTCGTACATTTTGTCTTTGAAAATGTCATTCTTTGTTGTCGCTGATCCGTTATGAGACTTTCCATCCAGCTCAATCGCTAAAACGATCTTACTTTCAACTAAATCCCAGATCAAAAAATCTACATGCTTGGACTTGATTTTGTTAAACCAGGTACGTTCACCACGTAGCTCAGGCAAGACTTTCACAAAATCAGCCAAGCGCACTTTCGTAAAAATCGTATACCTATGTGCATTGATATGACTATTCAAAATTTTGAAAAACTCTTGTTCAGATTTAGTGAAGAAAAATTTCTTCTGTCTGTACGGCAACGTGACTTTCTCCTCTTGTCCACCGCTCGAAAGACCGACCGAAGTTACCGCTACCACGAATAAGATAACGACTACTACAAACAATATTATTACCAGAAAAAACATAATTGACTTAATAATAACACCCCAAAGATAACCAAAAAAAGCCCAAAGTCAGTACCTTGAGCTTTTGAATGAGTTTATTGCGGTGAAGTAGAGCTACTCCCAGTTCGGCAGCTCGATCGGTTCTTCTGACAAAATCAGTGGCAGCTTATCTTCGGGAATAACTCGAACGTCGAACGTTGTCGCTCCGGATTGATACAACTTAACCAAACGATGTATACCGTCGAGGATGAGGTATTTGTCTTTGTTGAAGTAGACATCGATTGGATACGTGGTGTCTGCTTGAACGACTGATTCTTGCTCTTTACTTGTCCCTTCTTCTTTTTCTAAAACGTCCCGGGGAGTTACGGTATATCGCTCGCCGTTGTCATGCTCCCAAAATGGACAATCTAAATGCCACTCGAGGTCTGCGATACTCAAAGTTGTCACAGGCAAATCTACCGCCCACAACTTTTCCTCCTCCCAATTTCCAAAATCTAAACCAACAGTATTCCAATCAAACTTCTTTGGGTCTTTTTTCATAATTAAATTATATCAACACTCCCCACACCACCCACCCCGTCGCCAGGTTCTGCAGAATAAGCAACGGAATCCCTAGTTGGAAATACCATTTTCTCGTTTTGTGGCGGAAGGCTAGCATTCCTAGATACACGCCAATACTGCCAAATATAGTCGCCAGGAAAAACATCTTGCCCTCGGGAGCGCGCTCGGCGTTGTGGCCACGGATGGCTTTGCGCTTGTCGTGCCCCATAACAAAGAACGCCCAGATGTTTATAGTGGCAAATATTCCGATCAGTATCTGCCCGGGAAGGGTCGTGAGTAGTTCCATATAGTGATCCATTGAAACTCCCTACAGAATCTCCACATAATTAAACAACACTTCAAACGGCACGCACCAGTGCATGACGTACTTGTACTCAGATAGGTCGACTCCCTCAGGGACCTGATAGTTAATATTTCCGGTCGTTCCGCGGATTGGCCCGAGGTCGATAAAATCTGTCCCTTCGATATCTTTACTCAGATACAAGTGAAGCTGCGGACCATTAATTGTCTCAAAATCTTCAAACCGTAGGACCTGCCCTTGTGCTGTGTCGAACACTCGCATTGAACCAGACGCAGGGTGACCAGCTGTATCTTGTACCGCAAATGCCATCGGTTCGCCCGAGGTAGGCATGTCCATTTTGTCATCCATCGCTTCCTCCTTGTTTTTGTTGGCCGCAAACAGTTGCCGGAGCATCTCCTCTTGCTCTTGTGTAGACAAGTCTGCAAAGCCACTGTCAGCCTGGGTAGTAGGTTGGTCATTACCACTGACACTTGTTGGCGCAACGTCGTCTACCTCTATGACGTTAAATATTGGCCAGATGAAGTAGTAAAGTCCGTATATCAAAATCAGTGACACGGCTAGGGTGAGTATTTTTTTCATAGTGCAATTATACAACGTCTAACCAAACTCAGCGGAGTTAACTCCCCTGCAGCAAAATATCGTAGGCCAAAGCGACGACCTTTTCTCTATTTTCCAAAACTTCTTCGGGCACAGACCACCAGTTCTTACTCACTACCGGCTCGTCTCTATCTTTGCGGTTGTATTCAAATTGTTCCGAGTCCATTTCTTCGAACCGTTTTTGCAGCTCTGGTTCTTTGGCCTTGAAATAAAGTGTATCCATGATGATGACCCCAAGCTGTTTGTTGTCTACCTTGAGCAAAACTCCGCCAAACATTTTAGTAGTCTGAATCACCCCTACAGAAGTAAGTTGATCTAAAACGTAGTCGGTGAATTCGGGTGAAGTACTCATACTGATAGATAAAGATTATCATAATACATAGCACTTCAAACTTAATCGACAATACACTCTGCGTGTGCTCTACCTCAAAATAAACTATACTAGCGCAACGTTTAACTAGTTAATCTCACACTATGAATATCCTCGATGAAATTAAAGGTCAGCTCACCAGCTCGGTACTAGACGGCATGGCCAGCAAGGTAGGCGGCGACAGCTCAGCTGTTAGCGACATTGTAGAAAGTGCCCTACCAGCACTACTTGGTGGTCTGACACAAAACGCTGCCCAGGCAGATGGTGCCGAGGCGCTTAGTTCAGCTTTAGACAAACACGACAGTTCAGTCCTTGGTCGTCTAGGGTCGATTTTTAATGACGACGACAAAGGAGACGAAAACGACTCAGGAAGGTTAGAGTCAGACGGTCGAAAGGTCTTACACCATATTATGCAAGGCAAAGAAGACAGCGTAGTCGCCAGCATCAGTTCACAAACCAGCGGCGACCCTTCAATGGTTAAAAAGGTTTTGTCTTTCCTTGGCCCGATTGTTTTGGCTCAACTTAGCAAAACTAAAAAGGACCAAGGTCTCGGCGCTTCTGCCCTGGGCGGATTGCTGTCTGCCAACAGCAAAGACGCTGGCATCCTCGACAACCCAATCGCCAAAATGCTACTAGACAAAAACGGCGACGGGAAAGTCGGCTTTGGCGACGCACTATCTGGACTGAAGAAGATGTTGGGGTAATTCTAACCCACATCAAGTCGACTGTAGCAAAAGAGCCCTCTCGGGCTCTTTTTGTTTGTGATAAATGTAAGGCGAATTTAACGCTTAGTTTATTGACAATTTAGTGTTGCGGCGTAATCTGTCAGCAGAAGTCACATGTAAGTCTGGGAGGAAATCATGACTGCCATTCAAAACGAAATGAAGACGATTGCTGGTCTTGATACTCATTACAGAACCGCCGGAAGCAAGAGTAATCCGACCTTGATATTTCTAAACGGTTGGGCAACTAAACTTGACGGACCTAAAGGCAGCGATCGAGTTATCTGTGAGCTGGCAAAACACTTCTATGTGATCTGTCCGGAAGCGCCAGGGCTAATGCGCTCGCAGCCACCACCTGAGGTATGGGGCTTCCCTCAATACGCAGAACATCTGCATGCATTCTTACAGTCCTTAGAGATTGAGAAGCCTATCATGATGGGGCACTCGTTTGGTGGTGGGGCCATGCTGATGTACGCGTATCTCTATCCGGGAAACGTCAGTCAACTTGTTCTGGTTAACGCGGCAATAAAAGGCAAGCGCATACAGTTTTTCTACAAGACGGCATCTGTTCTACAGTTCGTCTCAAAGCGAATCCTGTTCCCATTTGCTTCACTGTCAATTGCTCGCCGGGTACTTTACCGCGTAAACGGAGTTCCGACGGAAATAGTCACCAGAGAAAATCTGGGGAGCTACGCCGTCATGCCCAGCGTCCCTCCGGCCTACATCGCGTCGGTGGAGTCGGTGAAATATCCTAAGGTCACTACTCCAACCCTACTTGTTTGGGGAACGGAGGATTCGGTCACGCCGCTTCATTGGGCAGAAAGGGCTCTGGGAGAACTACCAAACGCAAAACTTGTTACCTTGCCGGGCGTACACGGAGTCCTGTACGAAGACCCCGCCAAAGTGGTTGACATCTTTATCGAACACTTAAACAAAGCCAACTGAACCCGCCCTACGCGTGCACATGCATGAGTAGGGTTTTCTAATGGCGACATCAACAATTTACTGCGGACAGTGTTGGACGAAATCAGAACAATTTTATAACTTACCTTACTTGTTTCGGACTTCAATGTGCAGCAATTTTTCGTCTTTGATGATCACGTACTCAGTACCTGGTCGAGTCACTTCCTCATCATCCAGTGTTGTGCCTGAAAAAATAAAATCAAACTCTATAACTCCCGGGCGCAACTCTTCTACTGAATTCACTAACCATTGCATCTTTTTAAATCCACCATAAAACTCATGTTTCATTTTCATAATCTGATCGACTCCAACAAAGACACCAGTATTTGGCGAACTGTAGGTAGAATTCTCTGTTAGCAGCATTTCAATCTCTTCTAAGTTTCGCTGATTAGATAAATCAAAATAATTTTCTGCTATTTCTATTGCTGAAACGACTTTCATGACTCAACTATACCAAAACGTCCGATAGTCCCCTACTGTATAAAATAAAAGCCTTGAAAAACAAGGCTAAAATTCGGTGCGGAGAGTAAGGGATTCGAACCCTTGGAACCCGTAAAGGTTCGGCAGTTTAGTAAACTGCTGCTTTCGACCACTCAGCCAACTCTCCTTTTATTCTTTTGTGAGGACACTTTATCATGAAGTTGTGGGAGGAGCGAGAGGATTCGGCGCCAGTTCTAAACTCGTCATTCTTCCTCCTTAAGAACTCGCTGCCCCGCCGCTTCTGTGCGGAAAGAAAAAACTCTCTTTCCAGCTTTGCCAGAAGCTCTTTTCGAATCCTCTCGTCTCCGGCAAAAACACAATTGCCCAACACGTTGTGTTGGGCTCATTGTTTTTGCGGAGACGAGAGGATTCGAACCTCCGGGGGCGTAAACCCCACTTCCTTAGCAAGGAAGCACGATAGACCACTCTGACACGTCTCCAGACAATATTTAATTGTGCTGGCAAGAATAGCACAAATTTGGACTGGAAAAAAGAATCAGCCGGCACGCGATGCGCGCCGGCTGAAATAATCGTTGGAACGATGGTCAGGTTATGCAACTCCTCGATTTGATACGTAGGTGCCAGCCTGACAAGCTTTGACGATCTGAAAAAGACGGTCACGTTCAGACTCTTGGCCACCAAGCATATGGTCGAGATCAAATGACTCAGTCACAATCGTGTAACCGAGACGTTCGTACCAGTTCAAGACATATCGCGGTATCACCCGATCATGCCCCGTCAAAATGACACATCCTCGAACGTGGTCAGGGAGAGTCACAGCACGGTGGTTTTTTTGCAAACCCAAAATCGCTTCCCACAAAAGAAGTGCTGACTCGGGAATAACTTCTCCCAGATCACCTTCTCCCAAAAGAGCGAGATCACTTTTTGGCACACAGAAGGTTCCCCGCTGCAACATCGCTTTGAAGAGCGGCAGGCTCCAGCGAGCCTGAGCGATCTTAGTCCAACCTGGAGCAATGTGCAGACCAGGACTCATTGGATTAATTAGCACTGAGCTGCGCAATGTCCGATGGTGTCCGCAGATTCCCAAAACTCTTCCACCAAGCGAATGTCCGACTGCGTCGATCGAGCGATCAGACAGTTCTTCTAGACAGCGCTTAAGATGACTGCAGGCTTCTGACAGGCCAATCTGACCAAGATTCTTTCCGTCTCTCTCTGGTTGAGTAATCAGTTTGGCGTCGAGTGCCTCGCGCATCTGCTTCACAGATGTAGTTTCCCAAGTGCACCAAGCACCTGACATCAGCAGTGAAATTGTCATGCCGACCCTCCTTTCCTTTAATTTCAATTCTTTCTCTGATCAGACACTACAATAAATACAGTATTTGTAAATAGAAGTTTATCGAATCGCGCTGGCTACCGCCTCGACCAACCCCTTGGCGTTGTTGGTTGGGATGATGTTGTCAGCGGTAGGCTGTTTGATCAGACCGGCGATTTTTTTGGCAGCGTTGAGCTTCATCTTGTCAGTGATGGCGTTCACGCCGCGATCAAGTGCTCCACGGAAAATGCCCGGGAACGCCAGAGAATTGTTGACCTGATTAGGAAAATCACTTCGACCAGTTGCAACCACTACTGCGCCTGCTCGCTTGGCGTCTCCCGGCATAATTTCTGGGATCGGATTAGCCAGAGCGAATACGACTGACCCTTCTGCCATTTTTTCTACATGAGCTGTAGCTATTGTCCCAGGGCCAGACACACCGATCAGTACATCTGCACCTTCAACAACCTGCATCAGGTCGCCTGTGATTTTGTCTTTATTAGTGATCTTGGCCAGCTCGTGTTTGTATGAAGACAACCCGGCGCGGCCAGCTGCAATCGCACCCTGACTGTCGGTCACGATGATGTTTTTGACTCCTGCCTCGGCGAGCAGCAGCGTAATTGCGCGACCAGCGGCCCCGGCTCCAACAATCACAACCTTCATATTTTCCAATCGCTTCTTAACCACCTTTGAGGCGTTGATGAGTCCTGCGAGAACCACAATCGCTGTGCCGTGTTGGTCGTCGTGCATGACGGGGATGTCCAACTCGTCTTTTAGTCGCTCTTCAATTTCAAAACATTTTGGTGCTGAAATATCTTCTAGGTTGATCCCACCAAAACCTGGGGAGATAGCTTTAACTGCAGCAATGATTTCTTCTGGCTCTTGGGTATCAAGCACAATTGGCCAGGCATCAACGTCGGCCAGTGCCTTGAAAATCGCACACTTCCCCTCCATTACCGGCAAAGCGCCGAGTGGACCAATATTGCCCAGACCAAGCACAGCCGAACC
>CALJTT010000024.1 GCA_937975855.1 Minisyncoccota bacterium
CAGATGTTCAGCAACATGTTCCAACAACAACTTATCCAAATCATCCGCACGTCTGGCCGACACGTCTACGCCATAGCCTGTTTTGGAAACATTGTTCATATTGGCAGTATACATAATGTATGGAGTCAGAAGCGACGCGCACGTGATGATTCAGGTATACTCACCTCATAACTATGAAAACTATGCACTACATCATTGGGGGGATTATTTTGCTGCTTATTATTTGGGCGATCGGATCGCACTTGGCTGTGCGTAGTCTTGAGGCGCCAAGCTACACTGTGGTCGAGAAAAAATCAGGCTACGAAATTCGTCAGTACGAACCGTACATCGTGGCGGAAACTGTCGTGAACTCGAGCGACTATCGAGGTGACTTGAACCAAGGCTTTCGTTTGGTGGCTGGGTACATATTTGGTAACAACACAACCAAAGAAAAAATCTCGATGACGACACCTGTCTTGGAACAACCTGGCGACAGTAACGAAAAAATCGCCATGACAGTACCAGTACTGGAGGCACAAACAAACAACGCCACACGCACCATCGCGTTTGTTCTACCTAGCAAGTACACCCTAGACACCCTCCCAACACCAAACAATGACCTTGTCACCCTGCGTGAAGTAGGCGCGCAAAAAGTCGCCGTCTTGCGCTTTACCTGGTATGGCACTGCAGAGCGAGTTGCAAAGAAAAAGGCCGACCTTCTGTCCTTACTTGAGGCTGACAATATAGTTGTCACTGGCGAGCCACAGGCCGCTTTCTACAATCCGCCCCTTTCAATGCCGTTAACATTGCGTAACGAAATCATCGTTTCGATTCAATAAACAACGCGTTGGAATTGCCAGAATATCTTGCGAAACAAGGGCATTTCTTGTATAGTCTTTTGTAACTCACGTGCCGCTGGTAGGCCCTAGCATCGCCAGACGTACTAAAGTTAAGAAATAAGACCAACCAAATTGAAAAAAGGACCAAGAAAATTTGCCCAATCAGGACCAAAAGTACGTATTAATAGCGCCATTAAATCGGCTGAACTTCGTGTTGTAGGGCCAGATGGTGAGAACATTGGCACCATGACCTCTCGCGATGCGCTAAAGAAAGCCGAGGACATGAAGCTCGACCTGATCGAAATTTCTCCTAACGCCAAACCACCAGTGGCCAAGATCACCGACTACGGACAGTTCCGCTACGAAACCAAACGAAAGGCCGCCAAAGCAAAACAAAATGCCAACGTTACCGAAACTAAAAGTGTTCAGGTAAAGATCGGCACCGGAGAACACGACCAACAACTAAAAAGTCGTCGCGCGGCCGAATGGCTAAAGGAAGGCCACCGAGTAAAGGTCGATCTATTCCTGTGGGGACGATACAAATACATGGAACCAGAATTCCTCAAAGTACGACTCGACACATTTGTTAAGTTGATCCCCGCTGACTACAAGATCGCCGATCCGATCAAGAAGAGCCCCAAAGGTTTCACTTGTACACTCGAGCGTGCGAGCGTCATCAAAAAAAGTGACCTACCGCGAGTACTAGAAGAAGAGCCAGTAGAAAAAGTTGAAAAGGTAGCCAAGAAGGGCGAGGAAGCGAAAGAAGAAAAAACCGACAAATCAAAAAAGAAGAACCTAGACGAACTACTAGATATCGAAGGCGGACTGATCTAAGTCTAAAATAAAAAGCGGCGGGCCATTGGCCCGCCGCTTTTTATTAAACCTGTCACTTGTAAATCTATCGTTTTTTAGGGACAAATGTCAGAGCCTCCCCTTTGTGAACACCTCGACCAGTACGACCGATTCGGTGAACGTAATCTTCGAACGTTGTCGGCAGGTCGTAGTTGATAACGTGAGTCACACCGTCAACATGAATCCCTCGGGCAGCAACGTCGGTTGCAACCAGCACTCGGGCATTACCACTCTTGAACGCAGAGAGTGAACGCTGTCTTTGTCCGTGAGTTTTATTACCGTGGATTGACTCTGCTTTAATTCCTGACCGAGAAAGTTCACGAGCCAGTTTTTCAACCTGGTGCTTCATCTGACCAAAAATAATTACTCGCTGTAGCTCTTCTTTGCCAAGCAAGGTTAGCAGAGTATCAAGCTTGTAAGACGGATCGTACACAACGACGTCTTGCTTGATACTGTCTGTAACATCCTTTTTCTTTACTGAGATAGTGACTGGGTCACGCATAAAGTCGTTAACCAAAGCCTCTGCTTCCCTTGTCATTGTGGCTGAGAAAAACAGCGTCTGACGGTCTCGCGGTACGTCAGCCAGAATCTTACGCATATCGTGGATGAAACCCATGTCCAACATACGGTCAGCCTCGTCCAACACCACGTTGGTGATGTTCTGCGTTTTGAAATAACCTTGGTTGATCAAGTCTAGTACACGACCAGGCGTACCAAACACAAAGTCCTGGCGACGCTTCAGTGCACGGATCTGTGGTCGGATGTTAGTTCCACCAACCAGACACGTTCCGTATATCTTAAAAGCTGTCGCGAACTTGTTCAGTTCAGATTCAGCCTGCAAAGCCAGCTCCCTAGTTGGCGCAAGCACCAGCGTAATTTCGTTTTGGTTAGTCAGTGTTTTTTGGATCAATGGCAGCAAGAAAGCTGCTGTTTTTCCACTACCTGTTTCCGCCAGACCGATCAGGTCCTTGCCTTCCATTGCAAGTGGGATCGTTTGATCTTGGATCGGAGACGGGTTTTCGATACCCAGGTTTGTAATTGCCGACAACAGTCGCGGATGCAAACCAAAATCAGCAAAAGAATGTTTCGGTACGAACACTTCTTCTTTCACCTCTACTGGGTTCTTGTTTATAAATTGCGTCGGGTCAAAGGTTGACTGCTGGCGTCCACCGCCTCCACCTTGTCGTCCGCGACCACCTTGGCCACGTCCTCCTCCTTGTGGACGGCCGCCTCCGCGACCACCGTGTGAACCATGGCCACGACCGCCTGGACGTCGTGATCCTCCTGCTCCCCCACTACTATGAGGTCGACGCCGTGGGCCACGGCGTTGTGCTGATTGTTCCATCTAAATTTTGCTTACGTTGTGAAGAGACAACGACAAATGAGCGTAGCTGTATCTTCGGGCGTGCAGGTAATAAATTAGAAGTTATTTCGAGAAAGTTAGAAATGACTTCGAACTACTGCGCCCTACACCAGATACAATAGTGCCGACACTATAGACATAAGTGCTGCGTTTGTCAAAGTATAAAAGTGAAAGCCCCGAAAGCATGAAGCTTTCGGGGCGATTCGATCCGGGGCTGGATCAGCGTTGTGGGACTATCCCAGCATTTTCATAGAAAAGTACGTAGCTCCAACGAAGAGCGCAACAGCACCAATGATCATGAGAGAACCAGTCATAATAGATATTCCTTCTGGATTGACGTGTTTATATTATACACGTTTTTCTTAATATGTCAACCAAACCCCTTTACTCTCCCGACCAAATACGCTATAGTTCCCCCACTTTGCTGTGATTTCCCCACAGCCGAAGCCCGATCAAAATCCAACAGAATTGCAATTCTATTTTATGAAAACAAACAAATCATTCGCCAAGCGAATCAAGGTGACTAAAAATGGCAAGCTTGTCGGCCGAAAGCCCGGGCAAAACCACTTTAACTCTCGTCAGACAGGTCGACAACGTCTCGCACGTAAGCGAGCAAACGTTATGAACATGTCAGAACGATTGATGCGTCGCTTCTTACCAGGAAACGCTGGCCGAGCCAAAAAAGTGGCTGCTGCAGCTAAAGAAAATAACGCCTAACCTATGTCACGTGTAAAAGGAGGAAAAATGGGGCAAAAGCGACGCCGCAACATCCTGGACGAAGTAAAGGGATACCGGTTCGCTCGCAGTAAGAAAGTAGGGGCTGCTCGTGAGGCGATCTATCACGCACAACTGTATGCGTTTGATCACCGTAAAGACAAGAAGGGTGACTTCCGTCGCCTATGGACTGTCCGGATCAACGCTGCACTAATGCAACACGGTGTAAAGTACAGCCGATTCATCGACATGTTGAACAAGGCTGACATCAAGCTTGACCGCAAGATCCTCGCTACCCTCGCACTAGAAAACCCAGAGGCATTCAACCGAGTTGTTGCCGAAGTAAAAAAATAGATTCGTCTATTAAACAAAACCCCGGACTAGTCCGGGGTTTTGATTTGTTCTTTGTGTGACTCGCGCACTTGCCAACCACCGACAGTAAACATAATCGCGGCGACTACAAACATCACGTTGAACCCTTCTTCGTTCTTCATTTCTTTGATGTCTATAAAAAATGGCAAGACGAGCACGTAAACAGTCGCGCCGATACTCCCCCACACCTTGACTCGCACCGACGACCAGAACACTTTCCACGGCTCACCTCCAGAGACAATCTGCGAGACTTCGTAATTCGCACGGAAAGACGGAAACCAAGTTTCCCATGGGCGATCCAATACAGCGTAGTTTTCATCAACCTCATGACCAGCCAATTTGCGCATGCGAATGGCAAACATAATATTTAAAATACCCGATGTCACCCAGCCAACAAAGATAGCTAATATAGTCAGGACAAACAGCAGCCAACTTTGCAGCTGTGCCAAGATCGCAACTACGACAACTAACGTCGAGCCAGGCAAAAAACTACCAAAGAAGTACAACCCCTCTATCAATATCGCCGCAAAGGCAGCAAGCAGAACCCACCATCCGTCTAACTGCTGAAGCCATAGAACCAACTGCTCTACCCCAGGAACCTGCATTCCAAATGCGCCGACGAGTGCGTACACAAACAGAGCACCAGCAGCCACGAGCCAGACGAGACCTGAGTAGAAGAGAGAGTTTGATTTCATGCTTTATTAATTGTATATCGCCACACCAGATAATACAGCAGCCAATATCCGAGGACATGCAAAATAAATGTCACGTAAACTAACCTGCTGTCATACGAAACAGCCAAGGGTAACACAAACGAAAGCGCAGTTGACACAAACAAAAAATAACGGCCAATGAATTTGCCGAAAACAGTTTCGCTCGGCAGATGCATGAGGAAAACGGAAACCATAAATATACCTATCGTAGCCGGCAATGATAGACCGAAGCTGAACAGCCCAAATACAATCAAGTACGCGCATATCTGTTGAAAAACGATATCGATAGATTTCAGAGCAGCGCTAGTAGGAGTAACGGTGACGATAAAAGGTTTCTCGTCATAAATAGTGCTGGTAGTATACGGAATACAGTTTTGCCAATATCTCCCCAGGACAATCGAAATAACTACAACAAGCAAACTAACCAGGACACCCGGTAGCCACCATAAATCTCGCACTTCCTGAAATAAAACAATCGGAATGCACACCATCAACACAAAAAACCATCCAAATACCAAAGGCCGTTGGTATGGATTCGCGTGAAATTTGGAGGATGCTGTGTTGACCACTGGAAAAAATACTCCAAACAAAATGACTCCTGCTAAAATGTAAACCCACGGTTCCATGCTAGAAATCAATCTCTATCTCAGCGTTAGGTTCAGGGGCTACAGCGTTGACTCCTAAGTAGTCGCGCAGACGTTGAGTCAGGAACAGTGAGGCTTTTTCTTCACCCATGGTGACAAAGACTTGTTTGGGCTTTTTCTCCATCGTGCCGCGATAAACAAGGTCGATCAGCTGGTTGCGGTCTGCATGGCCTGAGAATCCTCGTATGGTGTGCACCTGGGCTTTGACACGGACATCGACTCCGTCTATCCAGACTTGTTTGGCGCCATCTTGCAGTAACCTTCCTACACTCCCTACTGTCTGGTACCCAACCAGCAACAACGTGCTATTACGGTCACGCAGGAACTGTTTTTCGTGTGTGCGAATACGCCCGCCATGACTCATACCAGCACCAGCGATGATGATCTTTGGTCCGCCGTACTGGGCGATTTTCTTTGACTCTTTTATCGTCTCGGTAAACGATAAGCCCTCGAAGGCAAAAATGTCATCGCCGCCTTTAATCTGGTCTTGCACTTCGGGTTTGAAGTACTCGGGTGAGCTACGGTATACGTCGGTGACGCGGATGGCCAAAGGTGAGTCGAGATAAGTTTTGATAAATGGCAGCTCACCAGACTCGATCATGTTGTTGATCTCAAACAAAATCCCCTGGGTGCGTTCCAGCGAAAAGGCCGGAATCATTAGTGTGCCCTCTTTACGTATAGTCTCCTCGATGTAGTGACGCAACAAGGCGCTGCGCTCTTCAACCTCTTCGTGGACGCGGTCGCCGTAGACACTTTCCATCACCATGTAGTCAAAGTCTGTCGGCACGGTCGGCGGCGCTAGTAGTGGCTGCGGTATGTTACCGACGTCACCTGTAAAAGTGATTCGCTTACCAAACCGTTCAAAGTTAACCATGGCCGATCCAAGAATATGGCCGGCGTTGGTGAAGGTAATTTTTGTGTCGCCCAGAGTAATTACCTCGTCGTAGGTTACTGTGTCCCAGTTGTTCAAGGCACGTTCAATATCATTCTCCCCGTAGATCGGTGGTACGTCGTCTCGCTCCGACTCCATCTTCATGATTTTAATTGCGTCTTCGAACATAACCGCCGAGAGTTCTTTAGTGGCTGTAGTCGAATAGATCTTCCCCTTGAATCCATCACGAACCAGTTTGGGAATACGCCCGATATGATCAGCGTGAGCGTGAGTTACAAACAACACATCTACCGTCGCTGGGTCATAAGGAAAATCTTCCCTATTAATCTGTGCCGCAAACCGGTCGCCTTGGACCAAACCACAGTCGACCAGAAACGCCTGCTCGCCTGTGTCGAGCATAAAGTTTGCGCCTGTAACAGAGCCGACGCCGCCATAAAAACCAAGTGTAGAAGCCATATACCAGTATTGTAACAGACAACAAAAAGCCGCACCTATCGGTGCGGCTTTTTGTTGGAACTGCAAACGCATGCCCTGTACGAAAGACAGGTGGGCACCCTATCCGCTTTGGTTTGATGATCCGTGTGATCTTCAGCGCTCAGCGCGAGTTCAGGCAGCCCTGCAAATATGTATTGAGAACATACGTAGTGCAGCTCCATATACAATAGTAGCACATACAAAAGCGCGACCAAGCAGTCGCGCTTTCATAACTCCGTTAATACAAACCTAGTCAGCCTTTCCGTCCAAGTTTACGTCATACATGATCGCTTCTTGGGCAGTTGTGTAATTCATAATTTCATCTTCGTTTAACCACAAAGCAATTTCTCTCTCCGCTTCCTCTGGTCCATCTTCTGGGTCTGTACAGTGAATAAGATTTCGCACCGCTCGGTCTTCATACGAAGAATGTGAATAAGAATCGATAGTAAGGTCACCACGAATAGTTCCAACGTCCGAAGTAGAGGGTTCGGTTGAACCAACGATCTTTTTCACCACGGCGCCTGCCTGGTTCCCTTCCCAAACCATAGCCAAAAGTGGCGCCTGCATCATAAAGTTTGCATTAGCACGGATGATGTCTTTTCCGTATTCGATCGGCTCTTTTGTGACTTCCAACCCTTGCTCTTTAAGATCTTCTACTGTTCGAACTCCCTTTTTCATGAACCACGCTTCGTCTTTGTTGTAGTGTTCAAAAATTCGCTTTTCGTCAGCCATGAACATTTTCATTGCCGAGCATTTCAGACCAGTGGCTTCAAAGCGCTTGATCAGCTCACCGATCAAACCGCGCTGGACAGCGTCAGGTTTAAGCATGACAAATGTTCGTTCTTGGTGTGGAGCTTTTTTCATAATGTGGAGATTAAAATATGGCTAAAATTATGCCGCAGTATAGCAGGCAGGCCGTAAATTTCAAAGAAATTCCTGGCGCTTGATAATAAAAAATGCCCCCTACGAGCATTATTCTCGTGGGGAGCATTAATAGAAGAACAATGCTCGTAGGGGGACTCAAGTTGGATTGAGGCAGGTTTCATACAGGCAAGAAACCTATAGAGCAGTCGCAAGATATTACACTACTGAAAGTATGTTGCAACTAATCTACACACACGCACCACTGACTTATACTTTTGTCAAAATTTTGACAAAAAAAAAGACCGCCCAGGCAGGAACATGAGTTCCTATCCTAGACGGTCAGCCTGAGCCCGAGGGCTCCAGCAAAGGTTCAGTCGAAGAGATGGTTCCAGCGTTCGACACACTGGTCTTTGCGGCGCCACTTTCGAGGCGCAGCAGCTTTCCAGGTGCGACGCTGCTTTTGTGGATTTCGAGCACCCTTACCCATTCGTCCTCGTTTAAGTATGCCAGTGCGAACAAAGTGCTCCAGACGAAGACGATCTTGCCACAGACCGCCACATGACCAAGGTTGCCAGTCCTGGTTAAAGGAAGCGAGGTCACCGCGACCATAGTGCGCCTTAGCACCGCGGCCGAAGTCACCAAACTTGACGACGTATGGGATATGCTCCCACGCACCTTCTAGCTCTTCTCTCTTGGCACGTTCACTTTCCGACTTGCGCCGCAACAGCTTCTGCTGATCAGCTGCGCGCTGGGCTTGTTGTCTCAACTCTTGTTGACGCTCTTGCACAAGCCGACGAACGAGTTGTTCGTTCCAATCTTGAGCAGGTTGGAGACCGAGACTAACGGCACGCTCAAGCAACGAATACCAACGACGCCGTTGCCATTCGCGCTCTTGTGTCGCACGCTCTTCGCGGATACGCAAAGTTTCAGCGTGAAACTTAACTTCACGACGACGCTGTTCGGACCGCTCTTGTGAGAGCTCGCGCTTACGATTCCTTGCCTCAGCCAGTTGACGTGAGTAATCGCGCAAACGCTCTTGTTCCTTAGTTTCGCCGCGCTTAAAACGCAAGATTTGTTCTTCTTGATTCCTGAACGGATCGTAGGGACAAGCATCAGGAGCAGGCTTAAGCGTCAGAATGCGACGCTTGGGTTTCGGTTCATGGTGACATTGGGTGCAATCCTCTTGCATGGTAGTTCTCCTTGGATTTGAATGTGCGTAGTGTGCACAGACAAACTCAAGGACAACTAAGTTGTGTCGTCCGTTTTTCGCTGTGCATGAATTTCTTCAGCGATCAGCGTATATTTCTGTTCGAGTCCATTGACTCACTCCTTTCAAAAAACTCATACCCATCAAAGGTGTTTAGTGTTATTTAAACACTAAAAATCTATTTCGTCAATATCCTCGGCCCATCCTCCATAATCGCTACTGTGTGTTCAAAGTGCGCGGACCATGAATCGTCTGCTGTGTAGACGCTGTAGCCGTCGCCTTCGTCATCAAAAAATACGTCTGGTTTGCCGATGTTTACGATTGGTTCGATAGCATAGACGTGCCCTACCTCTATCAAAGGTCCTGTGCCCGGCTGGCCATGGTTTGGAATGTTGGGTGACTCGTGAACTGAGTAGCCGACGCCGTGCCCACACAGCTCTTGTACTACCGACATGCCTCGCGATTCAACCAAAGTCTGCACTGCATGGGAGATGTCGCCGATGTGATTGCCTGGCTTTGCTTGTTTGATACCCAGCATGAGTGCTTCACGCGTGACCTCTATCAGCTTTTGTGCATCGTCTTCGATTTCTCCGACACCAACAGTTAAACCAGAATCTACAATCATCCCGCCGTGCGCGATCGACATGTCGATGTTTACGACATCACCCTGCTCTAGCACGATCTGTTCTGACGGAATGCCGTGCTGCACGCAGTTGTTGACAGACACACACACCGCGGCTGGGTAAGGTGTCGGTGCAAAAGAAGGATGGTAGCCAAGCAAAACCGGCTCGACCTTGTGCTGACTGGCCAGTTCCATGGCGATATCGTCGAGAGTTAGTGTGCTGACTCCAGGCACAGCCTCGGTGGCCAGTTGCTTTAAAATACCAGCCAAAATAGTCCCGGCTGTGTCGAGAATTTCTATTTCAGCCGGGGTCTTTTTAGTGATCGATTTCATGTGGTCACTATACCTCAAGCGCTGCACAAATGGCAGCCTGCACCTCTTCTGGCGTACCTGCGCCGTTAATGTCGTACACAACTACTCCGTCTTTTGAACGGTAGTGTTCAAGCACAGGCAACGTATCGGTGTTGTACAGAGACAAACGTTCTTTGATGAACTCAGGCGTGTCGTCTGCACGGCCGCGCTCCATCATGCGCTCGATGACTATGTCTTCTGGAGTATCTAAATTGATCACCTCTACATCAGGTCGGGCAAAGAATTCCATCACTTCGTCGACCACAGCAGCCTGAACCAACGTGCGTGGAAATCCATCCATCAATAGATGTGAGTCCTCGGTCAGTCGATCTTTCATATCGCTGATCCACATGGCGTTAGTAAATGTGTCGGGCACGAGTTTGCCGACACTAAAAATTTCCTCTACTCGCTTCCCAGCATAAGAGCCCTCAGCCGCGAGCGCTCGAAACAACCGTCCAGTCTGAATATCAACGATCGGCTCTGTACAAGTTTCGGATAGTTTTTGTTGTAGTAATTCAACTTGAGTTCCCTT
>CALJTT010000025.1 GCA_937975855.1 Minisyncoccota bacterium
GAAAAAGAAATGATGCAGTTTGCCAAAGCGGAAAAGTTTGAAGAGGCAAATATCCTAAAGAAGCGCATATTCGCTCTACAGCATATACAGGACATATCTCTAATCAAGGATGACAGCAGAGTTTATCGTGACGAAAAACGCATTCGCATCGAGGCCTATGACATCGCACATCTGCAGGGAAGTGACATGGTTGGGGTAATGACGGTTATAGAAGGCGGAGAGTCAAACAAAAATGAATACCGCAAATTCATAGTCAAAAGCCTTAGCGACGCCAACGACCCGGCGGCGCTAAGAGAAGTTCTTACTAGGCGTCTCAAGCACCCAGAATGGCCATTCCCACAGATGATAGTAGTTGACGGCAACAGCGTACAGAAAAGAGCTGTAGAGGCCGTTTTAAAGCACTCAGGACTAACTATTCCGGTAGTAGCAGTAGTCAAAGATGATAAACACAAACCTGATCGCATCATTGGACAAAAGAAACTGATCGAGCTTCATAAACAAGCAATTTTATTTGCAAATGCCGAGTCACACCGGTTTGCCATTACTTACCATCGTGAAAAGCGTCGCAAACGTGCTTTGACGTAACTCTTGTTATACTGGCACAGTTAAAATAAATTATGAGTATACAAATAGGATTCATCGGCCAAGGCTGGATCGGCAAACACTACGCCAACGATTTTGAAAATAGACTTTATGAAGTCGTTAGGTATTCACTAGAAGAGCCGTTCGTTCAGAATGTCAATCAAATCGCTTTGTGCAAGATTGTTTTTATTGCCGTCCCCACACCGACTGACAAAGATGGATTTAAATTCGACGCGGTGCGTAGTGCGCTTGAGAAACTCGGTTCTGGCTCAACGGCTGTTATCAAGTCGACTATGCTGCCAGGGACTACTGAACTACTGCAGGCTGAATTTCCAGATCTCTTCGTACTACACAGCCCCGAATTTCTCGTAGAAGCCACGGCTGCGCATGATGCTGCTAAACCTAAACGTAACTTAATTGGTATCCCAGTTGAGAGTGACGAGTTTAGAGTTAAAGCTCAGGCTGTAATGAACATTCTCCCCGAGGCCCCATACAACAAAATAATGTCTGCTAAAGAAGCCGAGCTGGTCAAATACGCTGGCAACTGTTTTCTTTACACCAAGGTTGTCTTCATGAACATTCTGCACGATCTCGTATCTTCGACTGGATCTGAATGGGAAGCGGTACGTGAGGCGATGGTGGCTGACCCTCGCATCGGGGAAAGCCATACCCAGCCAGTACACAAAAGCGGACACGACCGTAAAAACCCATACCCAGTGCGCGGCGCTGGCGGACATTGTTTTATCAAAGATTACGAGGCTATGAAAAACTACTTCTCAAACAACGTCGACAATAAAGAGGCGTTGGCTGCGCTCGAAGCCTATCAAACTTACAACAACTCCTTATTGCGAGAATCAAAGAAAGATCTTGACTTGTTGGCACAAGTACATGGAATTAAAGAAGAAGTGGCTTCATAACGCCTAATGTGTATACTAATCACATGAAAAGAGTCGCGCTACTAAGAGGAGGTCCCAGTGATGAATATGATGTCTCAATGATTTCGGGTGCTGCTGTGCTGAAAGCTTTGGCAGATTCTGGGTACCAAACAAAAGACGTTGTTATTACCAAAGACGCAGAATGGCTGGAAGGTGGCCGCAAGAAAGACCTGGGACAAGTACTGAAGGGCGTAGACGTGGTTTTTGTAGCACTTCACGGCACCTTTGGTGAAGATGGCACCTTACAACGGCTGCTTGAGCGATTTAATATTCCGTACACCGGTAGCAGGGCGCTATCTTCAACTATCGCTTTTAATAAAGAGCTGACAAAGCAAACCCTGCAACCACATGGCTTAAACATGGCAAAAGACTACCGTTTAAGCCGGCCTGACATTGTCAGTTTGGAAGACGAACTTTCTACCATGAACACTCATCTTGGGGATGATATTTTTGTAAAGCCGATGGCGAGCGGTTCCTCAGTTGGTGCACGAAAGTTAAAATCACCAGAGAATCAGCAAGAAATCATTCAAGAGCTGTTACTCGAACACGAACATCTCCTGGCCGAAGAATACATCGATGGACTTGAAGCTACTGTAGGTGTGTTGGAAAACTTCCGCGACGAGAGCCTTTATGCTTTCCCGGTGGTTGAGATTATTCCTCCTGACACTGCAACTTTTTATGACCAGACAGTTAAATATAATGGTGACACAAAGCACATCGTACCAGGTAGCTTTACACCCAAAATAAAAGACGAGCTTCAAAGGTTAGCAAAACTTGTTCATACAGAATTAGGACTGAGTCAGTATTCAAGAAGTGATTTCCTCATTAAGAACAACAAGGTTTATTTCCTTGAGGTCAACACACTTCCTGGCTTTACACCAGAGTCAAATTTCCCGATAGCAGCAGACGCCGTTGGACTATCATTCAAAGATCTAGTCTCACACTTGGTAGAAACAGCAAAGTAGCGACTTGCGTTTTAAGGGTATTGCGGTAATATTGTTGCACTCAAGTTTGAGTGTCCAAAGAGGGAGATCCGTGGCTCGTAAGCAAAGCTTTCGAACCCTACACTCGGAACTCCAGAAAGTAAACTTTCTGTTTCCTCGTTTGGGCTCGTAGCTCATCTGGTAGAGCGCCTCACTTGCACTGAGGAGGTAGCGGGTTCAAGTCCTGTCGAGTCCACATTAAACAAAACCGCCGTTTGGCGGTTTTGTGTTTTGTGCTAGGATGTTTGGCGTCTGGTGAGGGTTCGAGAACGGGCTGTAAACATTCGTTTCCATCCCTCCTTCGGAGCCAAAAAGAAAGTAAACTTCCTTTTGCCCCTCAGTCGGGCTGTTAGCTCAGCTGGTAGAGCGCTTGCATGGCATGCATGAGGTCGCAGGTTCAAATCCTGTACAGTCCACAGTAAATAAAATCCTCGTCATGTGACGAGGATTTTATTTAAATCTTGGCAACAGCTGTTTCATCACCACAGAGTTTATCCAACATGCGTATTGGCCAAATTGGAGCGGGCTTTTTGTGTGTTTCACTTGAGGCGGATTCCTCGTTTGGGTATAAATTTCCTGAGTACACATATGTACCAAACAGCAAATCTGGGATAGGTATTCCAAAAAAACCAGATACTGATTCGTTACAGCCTGGGTTTAGGTGGTGATCAAGGTGGAAGGCGTAGATTCTCTTGTAAAGGTTACCAGTAACATTGTGTGTAAATTTTTCTTCCCACCATGAGAGAGGATAATGAAAGAGTAGATGAAAGTACTCATAAAGCACGATACTGAACAACATTGTAATGTAGCCAGTGACCAGGAAGGGAAGAGAGGTCAAAAAGCTTGCTACAAGTAGTACTGGAGTTATAGCGATTGCAAACAGAATGAAGGTAAACCACGGGAAAAACGAAGCTTCAAGCTGGTGGTTCTGCATGATGGGGTATTCGTTACTGTACTTACTTTGACGAATTTCCACATCAGTATGACTGTGGTGAAGTGTGTGCTGTACGTAGAAGTGACTCAAAAATGAAATGACTTTCGCGTGCAGAACGTACCGGTGAAAGAAAAACTCGACAAAAGCAAACATGAAATGTAAGCCAAAGAAACAAGCAATCATGGTCAACAGTGACGAATCTAATTGTGCTTGCCAGATTCCTGGTAACAAAAGTTTGGTAGCTCCTGCCAGGACAGCTAAAGTTAGTAAATTGGTCCAAGCAAAGAAATATGGGTTGAAATGACTATGTTCCTCATCATGATGGTTATGCATTTATTCATAATGTCAGAATCGTGAAAAAAGGCAATGCTAAAGCGAAGGGCTTACTACTTTTCCTCATTGTTCAAAATAAAATCGTAGCCAGACTGATACCATACAAACATGACAGTCTTCCTTACTTTATTTGCAGTCTTACAATCTTTTGCTATATCGCTTGGCGTAGGTTCTTCAACTCTTGCAATCCTAAACTTCTTTTCGGCGATCGCTGACGGCACAATCGACGCTACTGAACGACGTATGATGGGAATAGTTTATAGGGTTCTACGCGTGGCGATGTTGGCGATCGTAGCAACAACCGTAGTATTAGTTGGCACAGAAATTTCTTATAACGGAATTGGTGGTTTGACTGGCGTCCAAACGGGTCAGTGTTTGGTGATACTCGTGCTATGTGTCAACGCAGTTTTGATGTCAAAGCACATCGTACCTAGTAACATTGGCCCTGCTTTACAAGCTGGTAGTTGGTACGCTCTAGGCGCACTAATCGCCATGCAAGCGCAAAGCATGAATAGTTTCTCAATCCTTCAGTTTTGCCTCACCTATGCACTTTGGTTGGTCGTTGTCGTGTTTATAGTAAATGGTGTCATGTCGCATTTGAAGAAAAAGAGACGAGAGAACTAATCGTTATCCAAAATAAAAAGACCGACGTTCAGCGTCGGTCTTTTTATTACCATCAGTTTATTTCGGAAGTACACCGGGGTTACGTCGATAAATGATGGGAATGAGCACAAGTGTAATCAATACAGAGAACACCAAACCGAACATCACTGCGTATGCTAGTGGTGACCACAGGTCGCCAGCAAAGACGAGCGGAATCATACCGATAACAGTCGTGACTGTCGTCAAGAGAATCGGGCGCAGACGATTGCTGGCTGCGTCGAGCACTACGTCGTTGATCGGTCGCTCTGGATGTCGCGTACGGATTTTATTCATCATGTCGATCAAAAGGATAGAGTTGTTTACAACAATTCCAGACAAGGCGATGAATCCCATAATAGAAGGGAAGGAGAGTGAACTGCCAGTGATTGCCAATCCCGCAAAGATGCCGATCAGAGAGTATGGCAAGATCGCTAACACATACAACATAAACCGGTACGAGTTGAACTGCAGCGTCAGTACACCAACCATTAAGCCTACACCAACCACTAAGGCGAGAAGCATTTCCACAAAAGCTTGATTTGACTCGTCGGTTTCTCCACCACCTGTACTAAGAATTACACCATCTGGAATGTCTAATTCGTTTTTAATTCTTTCCATCGCTGCCGCCTGGACTTCACGCACATTTCCTTCAGACGTAACGTCGGCTGTAACTTGCACAACACGTTTACCAGACTCGTGTTCGATGACAGAGCTAGATTCACGTAGCTCAATATCGACTAAGCTTGAAAGGGGAACTGGGCCGCTTTGGGTAGGAATGCTGATACGTTGCAGAGCGTCGATACTGGTTACATTTGCAGTGTCTGTCGTCACATCGTCAGCATTGTTTACATTCAGTTTTACCACCACGTCGATATCCTCTTGCAGTGTTGTTAGGGAAGTCGCGTCGCTGCCAAAAATAGCAGTTCGGGCAACTTGAGAAACTTGAAATGGTGACACACCAAGAGCAGTTGCCTTAGCCTTGTCTAAAACCATCACGAACTCGGTGTTGTTATTGTTTGTGCTTGTTTCAACGTTAATTGCGTTTTCGGTAGATCGAAAAACTGCTGCAGCTTCGTTAGCTAAGCGAGTGATTTCTTCTAGGTCGTCTCCTAGGAATTTGACCAAAATCGCAGCACCGGTCGGCGGCCCGTCACTTGGCTGGTTAATGCTTACCTTCACGTCACGGATGACTGATGCTTGTGCACGCAAATCGTCAACAATTTCGCTACTGTTGCGTGTTCGGTCTTCACTGAGGTTAATGAATATATTGGCAAATTTTTCGCCGGATCCTCCTCCTCCAAATGGACTGCCACTTCCAACAGTCACTGTGAACGACTCGATCTCATCTTCGTCGTACAAAAGTTCTTCGACGCGCCGAACATCGACATCTGTAATTTCCTTGGTCGTGCCTTCAGGATTTTCCACTTCAACAATGAGAAAGTCGACGTCTGATTGTTCAAAGAAAATTACTTTGACCAGACTTGATGACGGCAAGACGAACATCGCCAGAGCCACAGCGACACCAAAGCTCACAGCCGTTGTCGCAATCCAAAGACCGATAGAAGAAAGTGTCTTCCAGACAGGTCGTAATTGTAGTCGACGTACAAATTTATAGCGCCATCGATAAGTCACGTAAATTAAGACTCCTGCGATTATTCCGGCGAACGTGTTGTAAGTCAGAAACAGTCCAAGTACTAGCAATCCAGCAATAGCAGCCGTAAAGACATCTTCGTCGTTCTGGTTGCCCAGGATTTTATTTAGCTTTCCTCGATACCACGATTCCAGTTGGCGCGAACGCGCGATTTGGGCTTGTTCCAAACGAGTGGTGCTGCGTCGCTTTAGAAACTGCGATGCCAAAAGGGGAGTGATAAAGACAGCGACAAACAATGAAGCAAACAAAAGGAAGATCAACGTGTAGGGAATACTTTTGATGAACTGTCCGATAACACCGGTGACAATCAGAAGACCAGCGAACATCGATACTGTAGTTAGAGTTCCAGCGATCAAAGGTGCAGCAAATTCTTTAGTTGTTTCGATCGCGGCGTCACGTTTGTCTATGGTTGGATCGTCTTTCATCTTTCGGTTAATTCCTTCAACCATCACAATCGCAGAGTCGACCAAAATACCGATACCTAGAATAAGAGAGAATAGACTCAGGAAGTTAATCGAGTTGCCAGAAAAATATAGTCCTATGAATCCAAATAAGAATGAGAGTGGAATTGCCAGTCCAGCCAAAATACCTTCGCGCCATCCGATCGCCACAACGAGAAGCAGCACAACCAAAATTACAGTCTGCAAACCAGAGGTGGAAAGGCGAACCAGGTCGTTCTTAATTTCCTTACCAGAGTCAAGTACAGTAGACACGTCAACACCGTCGAGTAAGTTGCCAGCGCCTTGCAGTTCAACCAGTTTGTCCTGAACGTCAGCCACAATTCGAGTCACGTCACCCCCAGACTGTTTATATAAGTTAAATGAGATTGAATTTTCTGACGGTTCACCATTCAGACTCAGTCGAGATAAAGATCGCGCTGGCGAAAGGCCGTCTTCAACAATCGCCACATCGCGAATAAAAACTGGTTGACCATTACGTGTAGCAATTCCTACATTAGGAATTTCACGAGTATCTTCAATATCACCCTTAAAGGCGACATTGTATGCAATTCCGTTGTTGACGATCTGTCCGATTGGGAAAGTACGGTTGGCACTTTGCAGTGCATTAGTTACGTCAGACAAGCTCAGTCCAAATCGTTCGAGCGAGTCCTGATTGATGATCACTGTAACTTCGCGATCGCGCACGCCTGAAAACTCGACTCTCGACACGCCAGACACTGTTTCGATTTCTCGCTCCAGATCGCTTGAAAGCCGCGTAAACTCGATATCAGTTAGGTTTCCGGCCAGCGCCATTGTTAGTACTGGCTCGTCTTGGAAATTGACCTCAGAAACGATCGGATCATTTGCTTCAGAGGGCAGGTCTTGTTTTATAAGATCAACTTGATCCTTTAAGTCTTGAATAGACTCGTCCAGATCAGCACTCGCTTCAAATTCTACAACTACTGTTGCGGAGCTTTCTCGAGAAGTTGAAGTAATTTTCTTTACGCCCTCTAGACTGGCCAAGCCACGTTCTATCTCGTTGGTGACCAAAGTCTCCATGTCTGCTGCGGGCGCACCTGGCAAGCTAGTACTAACAACTCCGATAGGAATAATTACTTCGGGAGCAGACTCGCGAGGAATAGAAAGGAGTGAGTATGTTCCCAGTCCAATAAGTGCAATTAGAAACAAGTATGCGAACTTGTTATTTTTGATGAAGAATTCCCACATACTATTGAGATACTTCTACACTTGCGCCGATTTGCAAACCTCTGGCGTCAACCACAAATTCTTCGTCAGATGTGAGACCTGACAAAATTTCAACTGATCCACCTCTAATTACACCAACAGTGACAGGTCGCGATTTGAGAACCCCGTCTTCAACAAAGAAAATTGAACCGTCCTTTTGTTCGAACTTAACAGCGGAAATCGGCACAAAAACTTTGCTATTTGTAGCCGTAGTCGGGGCCGACGCAATGCGAGAAATATTTACCGTGTCACCATTTTGCAAATCGTTTGACTCGGCAGCAACGCGCAGCTCGATTTTGCCAGTACTTGGGTCAATGGCAGGAGCAATTTCTGTAACCCGCCCAGGAAGAGAACCTTCAATCACAACTTCGTCGCCAACAGCAAACAGCTCACGCTCTTGTTCGCCGATTGATGAAACGATTTCTAGTGCGTCGTTGTTGGCCACTTCGGCAACTTGTTGCTGAGTGCTTACAAAATCGCCTGTTCGGATCGACATGTTATTGACTGTTCCAGAAATAGGACTGCGGATAATAGTCTTGGCCAAGTTAGCCTGCGCAGCGCGCAGCCCACCAAGCGCTTGTTTTACCTGCGCGTCAGCCGCTGATGTTTGACTACCAGCAGCTGCTAGTTCAGCTCGTAATAGATTTTCTTGTGCGGCATTCAGGTTCGTGAGAGAAGAATTTAAATTAGCGTTTGTTTGTACAAGCGATGCACGAAGGCTGTTAAAACTCGCGGCAAAGCCGTTAATTTCTGACTGCGAAAACTTACTAGAATCGCCTTGATCCGCCAAAACTCTTAGAAAAACATCTGCAAACGCAATCATTTTGTTGACATTTGCCTTTGCGGTGGAAATGTTTCCGTTGTAGCCCGCTTGACTATTCATGGCGTCAATTTCTGCTCGCCAGGTTGGAAGGATGTTTTGAAACTCAACTCGAGTAGAAATCAAATAACTGGCGTTCCCAACACCAGAAATCAATAAGTCAGGCGATGTGCCTGTAGGATCGTTAAACAACTGGTCTACCGTAGCCAAAATAGCGCCGTTGACAGTAGAGTAAGCCGCTTCAACTGAATTTTCTATACCATTCTCTGCAGCAGCTACGCGAGTTGCAGCCTCGTTTGTACCAAGATCACTCTGTGCAGATGCTGCCACAGCCGCGTCGTATGAACCTTCCGCCTGCAATACAGCTGCTTGCTGACTAGCATTCTCAAGTGTAGCGATAATTTGCCCAGCACCGATTCTGTCGCCTAGCTTGACTCGAACACTGGTTACGCGGCCTGTACTTTCAGCGGTAACTGCCGCTTCAGAGAAAGCGCGCACCGTACCTATAAGAGACACACTTGATTGTCCTGCTTGTTTATTTGCAGTTGTGACCTCAACAGCGGGTAGTGAGTCTGGGGTTTCCTCTATTTCGACAGCATTGTTGCCAGAAAATAGAAATAACAGTAGTAAGGCTAGAGCGACAAGGACTAAAATGATTTTGGTGCGGGTTTTCATGGTAATGATTAGAGGAAAATACCACGTAAATAGTGCTTTGTCCAGTTATTTTGCATTTTTTACTCCACTCTCATTGTGTGCTAAAATCACCGCCATATGTTCGGAAAATTAAAACAAGTGGCGATGAAGAAGTTGCTTCAGTCACAAATGAAAAACGTACCAGAAGACCAGCAACAAATGATAATGGAAATGCTGGAAAAAGATCCAGAATTGTTCCAAAAAATTGCTACAGAGATGCAAGCAGAGTTAAAAACAAACGGAAATAACCAAATGGCAGCTGCAATGAAAGTCTTACCTAAATATCAGCAGCAAATCATGGCCGTGATGAGCCCAGAAATGAAGGAGAAATTGGCGAAAATGATGGGAGGCAAGATGCCAGGTGCGTTTAGACCAGACGGAACCATCAATCAATAGACCAGACGAAATAGTAATCAACAGGGCGATCAGTAATGGTCGCCCTGTGCGTTTACAATGCTTGTATGAAAACTAAGAAAATAGTTGTTCTTTGCGGTAATACAGACAAGGATTCTTTCACCGGTGGTTTACTAGACCGATACCAAGCATCTGCAGAGGACGCTGGGCATGAGGTTGTGCGGTACAACATTGGTGATATGGATTTTGACCCTATTTTGCATATGGGATACAAGGAGATACAGCATCTGGAGCCTATTCTTCTAGAGCTGCAAGCAGCTATTCGCGAGTGTGACCACATTGTTTTAGGGTATCCAAACTGGTGGTGCACTATGCCAGCTAAACTCAAGGGTCTGTTTGACCGTTTTTGGCTACCGGGATTTGCTTTTAACTTTAATAAAGAAACTAAGAAGATCGAAGCTCACCTCAAAGGCAAGACTGCTCGAGTATACGTTTTGTCTGGTTCACACAGTCCGTTTAGAACTTGGTGGCGATTTGGAGACTACACAAATGAGATCCAATTTGGAATCCTAGAATTTGCTGGTATCAAAACTAAAGTCACAACTTATGGCCCTTGCGAGAAAGCTGGTGACACATGTCGTGCGAAATGGATAAAAGAAGTAGAAGCTCACGGTAAAGCCGGTAAATAGTTTATACTGACACCAATATGAATCGTCCTCTTTGGAAAGACCTTGTTCTGCTTGTTGCCAAGTCAGTAGCTACAATCGTCACAGTCGTGCTGGTTATTATTATTGGTGGTAGTACGTTAGTTGCACTATTTGACTCAGAGACAGCCATCAGTGATGGCTCATGTAATGTAGCTGTTTTGCCAATCGAGGGTACAATTTTGCCTTTTACAGGGTTTGGAGAGTTCGACTTGATTGTCACACCAGACATGATCAACGCGTTTATGCAGACTGCAGAAAACGACGAGAATATCGAGGCAGTCTTAATCGAGATAAATTCGCCAGGCGGAACGCCTGTTGCTTCACATCGTATATCAGAGCGCTTGCACGACAGCACACTGCCAGTAGTAGGCTTAATTGGTGACATTGGCGCTTCCGGCGGGTACATGATCGCCGCCGCGGCTGACTTCTTAATCGCGTCACCAATGTCAGACATCGGAAGTATCGGTGTCAACATGTCTTATGTCGAAAATTCAAAGCAGAACGAGGACGAAGGTCTGACATACGTACAACTTAAAACTGGGCAATTTAAAGACATGGGAAGTCCAGACAAGCCACTCACAGACGAAGAGCGAGAGTTGCTGCAAAACGACCTCAATATTATTCATGATGAATTCATTGACATTGTTGCCGAATACCGCGAACTAGACAGAGGATACGTTTCGACCTTGGCTGATGGAGCGAGCATGCCAGGTAGACGAGCGCTTGAAGTGGATTTGATCGATGCTCTGGGTGACAGGACACAAGCCAAAGCTGCGCTGGCAGGGTTCCTTGAGACAACTCCTGAAAACATCTCTTTCTGTGAGTATGAAGCGCCACTGTTGCAAATTTAGAAAATTGTGATACAGTATAGAGATGATGAGTTGTTAAGTTGCTCTTTTGCTAGAGTGAAGTAACTTAACGTTTTTGCTACTCGTCAGAGCAACGGAGTCAGATACTTGCAAACAATCTGACTCCGTTGTCTTCACCTAAGGTCTCACGCATAGTGAGGCTTTTTCTTTTTCTAAAATCTGTTACCCTTGCATCACTATGAGTCTATCTGTCGGAATTGTTGGTCTACCAAATGTGGGAAAATCGACATTATTTAACGCCCTTACCAAAAACGAAGTTTTGATGGCGAACTATCCGTTTGCCACCATTGACCCAACCGTCGGTGTTGTTCCTGTGCCTGACGGGCGACTGGCAGCCTTGGCCACTCTATCAGGTAGTGCAGAGACGATCCCGGCTGTTATCGAGTTCGTCGACATTGCAGGTCTAGTCAAAGGTGCATCTGAAGGCGAAGGATTGGGCAACAAGTTTCTTGCCAACATTCGCGAGACCGACATGATCGCCGAGGTTGTGCGAATATTTGACGACGAAGACGTTCATCATGTGTCGGGTGCTATCGATCCAATGAGCGACATAGAGATCATCAACTTAGAGTTGATCATGACCGACGCCGAGACTGTCAGCAAACGACGAAGCAATCTGGAGAAAGATCTAAAGCGTGGTGACAAAGAAGCTCAGGCTGAGGCGGAGCTATTGGACAGACTGATGCCACACCTAGAAGCTGGGCAACTCGCAAACAGTCTTGAACTAACTGAGGAAGAGTCCTCTTTAGCCAAGAATCTACATCTACTAACGATGAAGCCTTTCCTATACGTATGTAACAAGAAGCAAGACGCATTCAATTTTGATGAACAGAATGACGAACGTTGGACAGAGCTAAAAAACTTTTTTGAAAGCACAGGGGCTGAATACGTACTTGTTGACGCCGGTGTCGAGCACGAACTAAAGGACTTAGAAGACGAAGAAAAAAACGAATTCCGACGAGAGTACGGTACACAAGATAGTGGTGTCGACACTTTAATAAAGGCCGCTTACACAAGACTAGGTCTCATCAGCTACTTTACAACCGGAGAGCAAGAGACTCGCGCCTGGACAGTGGAGGAGGGAAGTACGGGGCCGGAAGCCGGAGCCAAAATCCATACTGATTTTAGAGATAAATACATCCGTGCACAGGTTGTTCCGTTTGAAGATCTGGTTGAATGCGGCAGTAAAGCAGCAGCACGCGATGCTGGCAAACTAAGTACAGAAGGAAAGGAATATATCGTACAAGACGGTGACGTCATCGAATTTATGCACTCATAGTTTGCTATACTGCAAACATGAATATAAAAGTTATTGCAGCAATAGCAGGGGTAATTGTTTTAGGAGTCGTTGGCATTGCACTTGCCAACATGTTTTCAGGACCTGATGCTGGAGGAACTGAACTAAAATACACAGACGAAGTAGTACCGATTTCACGCCCTGAAATAGAAGCGCGCGAAGATACGTTTACTATCATGACTCCGGAACAAAAGGCAGCGAAAGACAAAGCGATCGCAGAAGCAAAAGCAGCAGAACTAGCTGCAGAGCAAGCAAGCTCAACCGAGGGGAATAGTGATTCTGAAGAAGAAAGCGACGGGGAAACTAACTAAGCTCAGTTGGTGGATTTGCCCGCTGTACTGGGCTGACAATTTTCGGGTCCCAATGTGCGTCTATTTCTCCATGTTTGTCCTCAAACTCTTTAACTTGATGCGCTAGATACTGCGCCAGTCTTTTGGCATGCTGCGGCGTGAAAGAGTAAACGTTTGCCTGATTACCAGATTGCAATCCCAGGGCAAAAAATTCAGGTGTATAAGCAACCTGCGCCTTTTCACATAACAACTTCGGAGCGTTTTTCAGTTCATCTTTTTTCATAGTGAGAGGATTGTAGCATGTCTAAGTGTTTCTTTTTATGATCTAGAGGAGTATTATTTAACATATGGAAAATCACACCGCAAAACACTTTGCTCTACAACTTGGCTCACTAGCTAGCCTTTATTTATCGGTCGCATTCTTTTTGGTGCTTCTGTTTGGGATGATCGACATCATCTTCCCAGATGCGCTTGATAGTGTCTGGCAGATTGAAAGCAGTACTAGCATGATCCGATTTGGATTTGCAATGACTGTAGTATTTTTCCCAACATATCTATTCCTGACTAGAAGAGTAAACAAAAATCGTCGTGACTCTAACGATGGTACATACTTAGGGTTAACCAAATGGCTGATCTACCTATCTCTTCTGGTCGGAGGAGCTGTGCTGCTGGGTGACTTGGTTGGTGTGATTATGGGATTCCTCGAGGGTGACCTTACACAGCGATTCCTACTAAAAGCCATTGCTGTGTTTGTGGTCGCCGGGTCAGCTTTCTTTTACTATCTGAAAGACGCGCAGGGATATTGGATGAAAAACGAAAAACAGTCTGTCGCATACGGATGCCTGGCAGCTATGGCCATATTTACTACTTTGGTCGTGTCATTAGGCTACATCGAAACTCCAGCCGAAGTCCGCGAACGCAAGGCTGATCAACAACAGGTACAAGACCTACGCGAGTGGCAATGGGCTGTTCAGGATTATCTGTACACCAACAATAAACTTCCTGAAGGAATCATGGCAGCGTACGAAGGACGGGGACAAGTGCCCCAGGCGCCTGAAAATCGTTCTGCTTATACTTACGCTTTGAAGGAATCAGGGTTCGAACTGTGCGCCACATTCAGCGAGGACAATACCGATAGAGACAACTTTGGTCGACCATTCCCAGTTTCGTTAGAAGATGGTGAGGGCCCAGTGATTCTCAACACTGAAAACTGGTATTACGAAGCTGGCAAGAGTTGCTTTGAGAGGGAGGTCCGGTTCTAATTTTGAACAATTACCAACTCGTGGCACAATGAGTCACTATGCATAAACGCTTTGATCACGCGGCTATTGAGACTAAATGGCGGCAGAAATGGACTGACGACGGGATTTATGAAACTAAGGAGCGTGATGCTTCCAAGGAGAAAGAATACGTCCTGGTAGAACTGCCGTATCCGTCTGGAAACCTACACATCGGGCACTGGTACGCGTTTGGTGTGCCTGACATCTATGTGCGATTCCGGCGCATGCAGGGCAAGCAAGTCTTGTTCCCGATGGGATTTGATGCGTTTGGTTTGCCAGCTGAAAACGCTGCGATCAAAAACAACGTCAACCCCCGCGCGTGGACTGAGTCCAATATTGAATACATGAAAGGCCAGCTGTCGAGCATGGGCAACGCCTTTACCTGGGACAATACAGCCAGCACGATCGACCCCGACTACTACCGTTGGACACAATGGATGTTCACGCAGTTTTTCGAGAATGACATCGCATATCGCGGTGAAGGCACGGTGAACTGGTGCCCGACAGACAATACCGTGATCGCCAACGAACAAGTACATGCTGACGATACGTGTGACCGTTGTGGCGACACCATCGAAAAGAAGACAATGCCCCAGTGGATGTTACGCATCACTGACTATGCTGACGCACTAGTTGATGATCTGGACGAACTTGATTGGCCAGAACACATTAAAGACGCGCAACGGGCGTGGATCGGACGGAGCCAGGGAGCAGAGATCGATTTTAAACTTTCGACCGACGACAAAGTGACCGTTTTTACAACCCGTCCCGATACACTATATGGAGCAACATACATGGTTCTGGCACCAGAGCATCCGCTTGTGCAGTCAAACAAGGCTGCTATTTCAAACTGGGACGAAGTTGCAACGTATGTAATAGAAGCAGCCAGCAAGAAAGAAATGGATCGTCTCGACGCGACCAAAGAAAAGACTGGAGTTAAATTAGAAGGAATCACTGCCACCAACCCAGCATCTGCAGAAGAAATCCCGGTCTACATCGCAGACTATGTTTTAGGTTCATACGGAACTGGTGCAATTATGGCAGTGCCAGCACATGATGAGCGAGATAACGCGTTTGCCACTAAGTTTGGAATTGAAATTAAACAAGTCATTATGCCATCAGGTATAAATCACCAAATTTCTACTACTGAAAAAGGATTGATTGACGGCAGAACAACAGACAAGGAAACCGATGGTTCATATCCCGATGAAATACTACTTCCTTACATTGGAACAGGATACCTGGTTGAGTCTAAAGATTTTGACGGACTAGATTCCGAAGAAGCTAAAACGACGATCTCTGACGCTATTGGCGCTCGCATGACCAACACTTATCGCCTCCGTGATTGGTCTATTGGACGCCAGCGGTACTGGGGTGTTCCAATTCCGATTGTCTATGACCCGGAAGGGAAGGCACATGTGGTACCACAAGAACATTTACCATGGACACTACCTGAAGACGTAGATTTCAAACCAACTGGTGAACCACCATTGGCTAAAAGCGAAGAATTAAAAAAGCGAACAGAGGAAATCTTTGGTGAAGGATGGACGCCAGAAGTAGAGACCATGGATACCTTTGTGGATTCTTCGTGGTACTTCTTGCGTTACATTGACCCAAATAACCAAGAT
>CALJTT010000026.1 GCA_937975855.1 Minisyncoccota bacterium
GGGATGCATCCGGTCAAGAGCTGTTTCTAGTGCAGAGTTTTGTAGTTCCGTGATAAGAATAAGAGCATACGACAAGATCACAAATAAAGTTTCCCAAGGAGCCAAAGGTTCAAATAGCACAAAAACACCTGTTGTTATGGCTCCAAATAGATATACATTTGTTCGATAACTTTGGTCGTTGCGAAATGCATAGGTGATGCCACGGATTGGATGAGCAAAACGAGCAAGGAATTTTTTCATAAAGAAATTGTACCAAATCTAGCGGTAGTCTTTTTCAGCGTAGACAGATATTGTGCGGCGTTTACCGCGACCGTCTTTGTTCTTGTGGCGATGCGAACGATAGATTTGCCTGACGATGAATTTTTCACTCAGGAATTGCTTTAGGTCGTTTTCGTAGTAGACGTGTTCTGGTACGCCCATGATCGGGTGGATGTAACTACCAGTCTCAGGGCCAGGTGAGTCCTTAAGTAGTCGTTCGGTGTGGTTGTCTTCGTCGCGTAGGAATGTCTTCATGAATAGAAATCCGCCTGGCTTGAGTGTGCGCCACAGCTCGTCGCGCAGGGCTGTGCGCTCGTCTTTGGTTAAAAAATGCGAAGTCATCATGTCGAGTGCGAAAGATTGCGTCTGATCCTCGACATCTAACGGTGCACCAGCGCTGCCAACCTGATATTTAATATCAAGACCGTGACTAGCCCGCCTGGCCTGAGCGATGGCTGCGCTAGAGATGTCTACCCCGAAACCTTTCATCTTGTATTCGTTGGCTAGCCAGATCAGGTTTCGACCGTTACCACAGCCAGCGTCAATCGCACTGTTACCAACAGTAAGAACCTCACCGTGCTTTTGCCGGATCAGCCAGCGGACGCATTTAGCCAAGTCGCCGCTCTCGCGTTCGGACAGCTTTAGGTATTCAGGATTAGTATATTCCCGGTCCCAAAAAGTAGCGCCATGCACCTTGCGCTTTTTCTTTGGAGTGAAATTTGGTTTACGTGGCATGTTGTAGGGAAGAGTAGCAGAGAAGAGGGGGAAATAACAGGAAACGAAAGTCGCCGCTGAAGTGCGTGCGGCGACTTCAACGGCGATGTTACTTTTGCAAGTCGCGCATAATTCTATCGGCGTCAGTTTTGGTCGACAGTTTATTCAAGAGATTTTGCTGTTTTGTAGATAAACCGTCTTCAACTACATAAAATTGTAGCGACCAGATAGTTTTGGAGGTGCCACGGACAGTGTGTCCGCCGACACTACCTTCAGAAGATGTTATTTCGCCCTCAGCACTATAGTAGAACTTTTCGTGATTGAGTTGAAATGCTTTTGGAATTTCCGGAATCACTTCCATTCCTGAGTAAGTGCCCTCCCTCACCATACATATTCCAAGGAGCGTTTTGTCCTTGAGTAACTTATTCAGCGCCTTTCTGAATTGTTGTTCAGAGTAGTAGTGATTTGCATAGTTCCATATACCCTTCATGGAAAGAGCATTGTTCCTCGTAGGATGTCGCGAGCTTGCTTTTTTGCGACGGTCGCGGATTGTAGCGACGATGTAGTCTTCGCAAGACGGCTTTGTGGGTGCTGTCATCGGAATGATTCCTTTTGTGGCGGATTGAACTCTGGATTAAGAATTAACATTTACTTTTGAGCGTGTCAATACTTCACCAAAAATATATTTGCGAAGGCTTTGAGTATTTCTACTATGAATACTTGTAGGATGAGCCAGATTACTACGAAGATTATCCAGTTTAGAGGAAGGGAAACTATGTCGAATTGTGTTTGGAAGAATGGGACGTACAGCGTTGTGAGCATCATGGCTGATCCGACGATAAATCCGATATTCAACATCTTGTTCTGGAAGATGTTGTAGCGCCAGATGGGCCGCGACAGGTCAAGGAAAGAATAGGCGATAAGGAGAGTATAGAACCCAAAGGCGGCGAATAGTACAGTTCGGGCGATTTGCGTTTCGACGCCGTTACTCAGCATGACTAGGTACAGTACAAGCAACAGTCCTGAAATGATGACACCGACGCTGATGGTCAGGAACATGACTCGTGGGTCGAACAGTGTCTTGCTGGTTTTGTCTGTCTCGCGCATCAGCTGCCTGTCGAAGGCAAAGGCGATGGCGGGGATACTGCCAGTGAATAGATTGACCCAGATGATTTGCACAGCAGTCAGCGGCAGGGCGGCGCCAGCCAGGATCGCGCCGCCAACCAGGACAAGTTCGTCTAGCGCGTTGGACATCAGATACACAAAGACCTTTTTAATGTTGGAAAGAATCTGTTTACCTTCCTCGATAGTAGAAACAATCGTACTGAAGTTGTTGTCGAGTAGAACCAGGTCAGCCACACTTTTGGCGACGTCGGTTCCGCTTCCGACGGCGATCCCGATGTTCGCAGCTTTGAGGGAAGGAGCGTCGTTTACTCCGTCGCCTGTCATAGCGACAATTTCACCTCGCGCCTGGTGAAGTTTGGTGATGCGCAGCTTGTCTCGCGGGGTAACACGGGCAAATATACGGATGCGGTCAAGCTGCTCGGTCAGCTCGGCGTCTGACAGCTGTGCAACCTGAGCGCCAATTAATACATTTTGATCTGTTACGTCCCAGCCTAGTTCGCGTGCGACAGCCATTGCAGTCCCAGGAAGGTCGCCTGTAGCCATAATGACTCGTGTGCCGTAGCTTTCAATTCGACGTAGAGTGTCAGGAACCTCTGGTCGGATCGGATCAACAAAAGACATAACTCCTAAGAAGGTGATGTTTGAAACATCATCGACATCAGCTGAGCTCTTGTCGGTCGCTGGGGTATACAAACCAATCCCCAATACACGACGACCAGCGTCACTGTGCTTACGGATGGAGTCGTTGATTTTGTCTTTCTGGTGGTCTTCCAGATTGCTCCTCTCAACCAGCACATCAGGTGCGCCGAGAATAACCCAAGAGCCGTCTTCGACATAAGAATGAGGTACCTGTGTAGCAGAGAACTTATGCTTGGAACTAAAGGGGATTTTGGTCTGAATGTCACCACGGTCGCTTTTAGACTCAAAGATGCCGCGTATACCAGCTGCGCGCACGATATTTCCCTCTAGGTCATCACCGCCGATTTTCCAGTCGACTGGATCTTCGTCAGGGTTTTCAATTATTACGTCACATGCCGCGCGCGCCAATTTCAGATAGTGCGCTTGCTCTTTGGAATAGTCGCCGACCTGGTCTGTGGGGGTAAATTCTGGTTCCAGTAATGTGCCAGTGCTGTCGATATCTTTTAGTTCAAGTTTTGCTTGGGTGAGAGTGCCAGTTTTGTCAGTAATTATAAGGGTGGTCGAGCCGAGCGTTTCGGAGGCGGTCAGATTCCTGATAATGCCTTTTCGTTTGGCAATGCGCTCGACCCCGATAGCAAGAATGGCAGTCAGCCCGATTGGCAGGGCTTCTGGCACTGAGCCGACCAGCACAGCGATCGAAAGTAGTAGCATCTCATTGAATTCCTGTCCGCTGCGCAGTCCAATAAAAAATACCGCAGCGACTAATATTGTTGTGACGACGATGATTATCCAGGTGAGCTTGCCCAGGGCCTTTTGTAGTGGAGTTTGCTCAGACTCGGTTTCGTCGACCAGCTTGGCCAGCTTGCCGATCTCGGTGTTGCCGGCAGTGGCTGTTACCAAAGCATAGGCGCTACCACCGACTGCCAGGGTCCCGGCAAATAGCATATTGTGTCGCTCAGCCAGTGGAGTTGTGGTGCTTAACGTTAGAGCAGTTTTTTCTACCGATAAAGACTCGCCGGTCAGGATCGATTCATTAACTCGACAATCAATAGAGCGAACAACTCGTGCATCAGCACTGATGCGACTTCCGTCTGTAACTCTGACTAGGTCGCCGGGTACAAGCAGCTTGGCGTCGATTTCGATTTCTTCGCCACTGCGTACAACGCGAGTGCGATCATTGATATATGAGCTAAGGGCGGACAGTGCGCGTTCGGCCTTGTACTCTTGCATAAATCCAAGTACAGCATTGACCAGAACAGCAAAGCCAATGATCGCCGTGTCCAGCCATTCACCCAGTGACGCAGTCAGTAAAATAGCTGCACACAATATAAGGATCAGTGGGCTGTAGAACTGGCGTAAGAATATCTGCACCGGTGAGGCTTGAGAAGTTTTGGAGAATTCGTTTTGGCCGAACTGTTTGGTTCGGGCTGCGACTTCGGCTGTCGACAGTCCTGCTTTGGCGTCACTTTGCAGGCGGTCAGCGACCGCGTCGATTTTGTGCGACCAAGGATCGCTGGGTATTATTAAAGAACCAGTTTTTGTACGCTCCATACGTTGTTTAATTGTACCAAAGCCAAAGGCGCTCGCACCGTTATTCTCCTCATGCTACAATCTTTGTCATATGAAAAATCCATGGGTTGTTATCGGTCTAGTGACCATCGCATTATTCGCAGCAGCATTTTATTTTGCTGGAGAAGCAAAAGAATCAAATAACGAAGGTATCGAAATAATCACTCACGTGAAAGGTAATCCTGACGCCTCAGTAGTGCTAGAGGAGTTTAGCGACTTCCAATGTCCAGCCTGTCGCGCAGCTTTCCCGTTTGTAACAGAGATCGTTCAGCAGTACGGCGAGCAGCTTCGTTTTGAGTATAAACACTTTCCAATTGAGCGTATTCACCCTTACGCAATTCAAGCCGCGGCAGCAGCTGAGGCAGCAGGGCAACAGGGTAAATTCTTCGAGTTCCACGACCTATTGTTTGATAACCAGGATCAATGGTCACCAAGTGCAACTCCCAACGTATTCTTCCAACAATACGCAGAGCAGCTTGAGTTAAACATGGATCAGTTTAAACGTCAGTCAAACGCGTCTGTATTACGCGAAAAAGCGCGAACAGAAATGGCCGAAGGCCGCGACCGAGGTGTAACAGAAACTCCAACCTTCTTCCTGAACGGAGAAGTCATGCGTGGACCAAATGGTGAAGCTCTAAGCTACGCCGACATGGCAGCCATTATAGGCGCAGCGATCGATCCTTCAAACGCATCGACGACACTGCAAAATTCACCTGAAGCTGTTGTGCCGCAAGGAGAGGCGGTGATATTTGGGATTTAAGGAATATTTAACCTTATTAAAATATCAGAAAATGAAATTCGGATTTATCGCTGGCAAAGCCCAGAAAAGTTTTGACAGTCTTGCCGAGCATGCATTAAAGCGAGGGCATTCGGTAGAGCATATTCCATTGCGTGATATGCGTATTTCTTACGAGACTATCTGTGATTTTGTTGAAGAGTGCGCTGGTAAGTACGACGCATTACATTACTATGCTGGCCTAGCTGACCCGATTGGTGTTTTCTTTGGGCGAGTGTGTAAAGAAAAAGGTCTTCCACTTTTGAATAATCGAGTTAACATCTCGGGGTTAGTTCATGACAAAATGTTTCAAGCTCTGAGTTTTTCATCTCAACAGTTACCGATTCCTCACTCTGAGTTTACGCGTAATCCAGTCTGGGAAAAGTTAAGCGCGAAGCTCGGATCACCACTAATTGCCAAACGAGTGCGAGGTACTCACGGTACACATGTTCACAAGATAACTAGTCAGCAAGATCTAGACAAAATAACTGAACCGTCATTTTACGTTTTTCAAGAATTTATACCCCATACTAACGATGTCAGGGTGTTAGTTTTGCGCGGAAAAGCTATCTGTGGATATCAGCGTGTTCCTGCAGAAGATGATTTTAGAGCCAATCTCGCTCTTGGGGGGGTTGCTCGAAAGCTAACAGACGACGTGGAGAAGCTCGAAGTGTTCAAGTTGGCCGAGCAGGCGACAGCTGCAATTGGTCTTGATTTGGCTGGTGTTGACCTCATTAAAGCTACGGATGGTGGTTATCGACTTATTGAAATAAATATTAACCCCAGTTGGTATGGAATAACAGGTCTGACTGACATGCAGTTTGAAGAATTATTACTCGACGAATATGAAAAAATGGCACTAGATAAATCATAAATCAGTCAACCTGAGTGTAATTTCAAGAAGTGTATTGTATATTGTCTGTAGAACTTTCGGTCAAAAAATAAACAGATTTAGTGAGTCTCTAGGCTAAAAGGTGTCTTTTGTAATAATTTCAACCTCCATTAATTCTGGATACTTTGAAAGTGGCTCGTATTTCTTTGCACTATTAACATCACAAACTAGAATTGATTTAGTTATTCTCGATGTGCCTGCTGATGGTTGTAGTAAGAGTAAAGTATTTTCTATGATGTGATCTACATCAAATTCAGTAGAACCGCAATCGTTTGGTATTGAAGGTTTGCAAGATACGGACAATTTAAAAAGTGCTAGTCCAATATCGGCGTTAGGTCCGTATGGATTCCGGTCTTTGCCGTGAGACATAGTGGTGATGCTTTGCTTGAGCGCGTACTCTGACAGCACCCAGTCTGAATATAATGTTGGGCTAGCGTCTGATCGAAAGCTGCTCCAGCTCTGTGGGAAAATACGAAACGCCACGTTAATCCGGTCAGGAAGTTGGGAAAAAATGCTCGCCCCAATCCGCTCTCCATTTTCTGAAATAACCAAAGCCAAATATTTTTTACCATTGTTACTATCAATAGTTTTCGCGGAAATATCAAATAATTGGGCATTGTTCTTTTCAGAAATAGTTTTTTTGTACAAAGGTTCAAACCATGTCAGTAATTCAGCAGTCAGAGGTTCAATGCTGGTCTGAATGATGTCGCTGTACTGTTCACGAAGTTGGCGCAATCGCTTTCGCTTTTTGCTTGAGTATGATTCTAACGGATCTGTCGGAACGTTTTTAACCCAACGAACTTTTTCTGGAATAGTAATAATCATATTTTGTTACCGAATGATGGTTTTTATTTTTAACAGATGCTCGTATTTTAACAGCTGCTCGTATTTTTTTAGGTCGTTTTCTGTCGTCACAAGAAATGCCTCGTTTACATGATTGGATTCTGTTGGAGGAAAGGAGAGCAGTAGAGTGTTAGTCTCAATGTCGCTTTGCATGATACTTTCCTTAACAGGAGTTTTGGATAGTGTCGGCTTGCACCCTACTGATAGTTTGAATATCGCAATTCCAATCGCTAAATTCATGCCGTATAAATTTGGGTCTGATCCATGAACCAATTTGTGTAATTTATTATCTAACGCATATTTCGTCAACTGGTATTCACTATAGAGCGCAGGTGAACATCGACTGTTGAAGGTGGAAAAAACGGGTTGGATGGCTCGGTAGACAAGAGAAAGTCGATCTTCTCTTAATGTAAATATTGCTCCACCTATAGGCAGACCTGCCTCAGACAATGTAAAGCAGTAATATGGATATTTTGATTTGGCGTTCTCTAGTGTTTCGGTGACGATATCTTGTTGGATGAAGTTTTTTCTGGTCGCCACGAGATCATTGTATAGTGGCAAAAACCAGATAAAAAAATCTTCAGTTAAAAGCTGAAACTCGCAAGACAAGCTTTCGTGTTCGTCCGATGCAAGTATAGTTTTGATTTTTTTGCTAGCGTTTTTTCCAAAATCAGGAAAAATATCGGGATGAATCGACTTTATCCAGTTTATTCGTTCTGGGTATTCATGGTACATACTTGTTTGGAGATTCTTGTCAAGAGTTGTAATTTATAAAATCTGTTGCCAAGTGTTGTTTTTGGTTAGTTTTAGGGTATTCTATTTCTTCCGCAAAGACAGTGACGATTGCAAGACACCATAGCATATAGAATTTTTATTTTATAACTGACGATATGTCGAAAACGACAACTGAAAAAAACATCATAATATACGTGATGGGCTTAAAGCCTGGTGCTAGAGAAGCTGTAAATACGTATAACGAAAAAAATGGCACACAGTGGGAGATTCTTCTGCTGTGGGATTCTCGTGTGCGTGATGTTAACGGTATGACCGTTGACTCTGGTGCTGACCACGTTGTGGTCTGTGACTTTTCTGACAACACAAAAATTACTCAAGCCCTTGAACCATATCGTAAACAACTGCTGGCTATTACATGTCGAACTGAACAGTCACTCTCTCGTTTCGCAAAAATCATTCCCCATGTTCCGTATCTACGAACCCCCACTGCTGAGTCCATTACATGGGCGGCAGACAAGTTTGAGATGCGTAAGAGATTTCGTGCTTATGACAGTTCCATTACGCCAAAGTTTGCTCAGATCAAAAAGAATTCAAAGGCAGATAGACAACGCATTATTGACAAGGTTGGGTTTCCGATGATTGTAAAACCAACAAATATGGTGGCCAGCATGTTTGTAACTATTTGTTATCACGAAGAAGAGCTGGAGATAGCGCTGCGTACTTGTTTCCGAAAATTGCGTAATGCTTACAAAAAAGACAATCGACTTGAAGAGCCTCGAATTATTGCTGAAGAATACATGGAAGGTGATATGTATTCAGTTGACTCTTATGTTAACTCTCGTGGGGGAGTGACACACTGCCCACTAGTTCGCACTACAACTGGCCGTGAGAAGGGTCACCCAGACGCTTTCTGCAACCCTCTGCAGTTAACACCTACAGCATTGAAAGCTGGTACGATTGAGAACGCTCAAAATGTGGCTGAAAAGGCGATTCATGCCCTAGGTCTAAGAAGCACCATTGCACACATTGAATTGATGAAGATTGACGACGAATGGAAGGTGATCGAGGTCGGTGCGCGCGCTGGTGGTTTTAGGCATCTACTTCATAAACTTAGTTGTGACATTGATCACGCGCTGAATGATATTTTGGTCCGTATTCCAAAGAAGCCTGTTGTGCCAAAGAAGTGCAAGGGTTATGCCTGTGCTATGAAGTGGTACGTCAGAAAAGAAGGCAAGATCACTGAAATGAAAGGAATTAAAAAAGTTGAAGATCTGGGCTCATTTCACAGTATTGATATAAATAAAAAAATTGGAAACAAAGCTATTTTTGCCAAAAATGGCGGGCGCTCAGTTTTTAATCTATTTATGTACAACGAAGATCGATCTAAATTGTTGGCTGACATTCGTCGAGTTGAGCAAATGGTGGAGGTTAAGGTGGCGGCTCGGGGAGCGAAGAAGAAAGTTGTGGTCAAGAAAGCGGCAGTTGCGAAGAAGAAGGGCTAGGGTGAAAGTTGTGGGGAGGGTGGCCGGCATCGCCGGCCACCTTTTGTTATGATAGGACTATGATTCGGACTAGAGACTTTGTACTGATATTTACCGTGCTGGCTTTCTTGTTTGCTACGATTGGCTTCTCGACTGTTAAGCAGTGGATCGCCTCCAGCTCGGAACCATCTAATGTTCAAGAAATTCAAACTGGCACTACAGGTGTTGCCTCCACTAGTGATCTTGTAATGGACGGAAGTCTGGCACCAGACGAAACAATTGACCGAGCTGCAAGGTTGGGCGATATGCGTGCCAAAATCAGTGCTTTGCAAATTGGCGTTCCAAAAGAACCACCAGTCGTAGTCGAGGAAGAGCCGGATTCTCCGGCTGAAATATTGACGCAGGCAACATCAACATCAACCGAGACTGGGATCACTGAAGAGATCGACCCAGCGGAAATCGAAGAAGTCGAAGTGCCTGTGGTTGAAAACAAAGTCGTTCTCTGCCCAAATTACAATCAGCATTTTGGTTTTTGGGATTCACGGAATTTGTCGCTTGATGTGAGAGAAGGAGCGATCGTGGTCGAGCGAGTTGTGGGGACTTCGACACAAGTACAGCTGCAGTTATTGGGCCGTGTGATGCCTTCTGCTGTGCCAAACTGTTTGTCTAGTGACGTTATCGGTATCGCGAACGACGGGTCGCTTATCCGTAACGACGAAATGGCGCTGTACAGTATTTTTGGATCTGAGACTCGAGTTGGATATTCGTTGGATGGATTCCCGATTCATGGCACTAGCGAAGTTCGAGGAGACGCCTGTGGCGGTCGTATGGTTGGTGGGCAGTATCGCTACGAGCTAAAGGTAGGGCAGGAGAGTCTGATAAATTGCTTTGCCAGCACGCCGACTCGATTACCTTAATTATGGCAACACTAGTTTTTGACATAGAGACAGTGGGTACAAATTGGACTGATTTAACTGAAACAACCAAAGCCTCTCTGACCAAATGGATTGAAAGAACCAGTAAAACTCCAGAAGAGTCAGACCGCTACATCGGCCAGGTTAAAGATGGTCTCGGCCTATCTCCATTGACTGGCAGTATCGTGTCGCTAGCGATGTGGGATATTGAGCGCAAGCGAGGTGTCGTTTACGTCGTAGGCTCGCCACCTGTCATAGAACAGTCTGAGCAACCTGAAGGCGAAGAAGAAAAAGTCTCGCCTGAGACTAAACAAACAGAACAAGGGTTCACAATCAGATACTGCACCGAGAGGGACCTGCTGGAAGACTTTTGGGAGGGGGCTCGCAGTTACGATATTTTCGTTTCCTTTAACGGGCGTCGATTTGATGTGCCATTTTTGTTACATCGCTCTGTCGCGTGCGAAGTCAAGCCAACCGTCGAACTGGCCAGGAATCAGTATCTTAAATTACAGACGTATCCGTACCACGTCGACTTGCAAGACGAATTAACCTTTTATGGTTCTATGTACCGCCGCCCTTCGCTGCATTTGTTTTGTCAGACCTACGGAATTGACAGCCCCAAGGAGCACGTTGACGGAGATGCTGTGGCCACACTTGTCGCAGAACAAAAATACACACAGCTAGCCAACTACAACGCTGCTGATGTTGTCGCGACAACAGAGCTCTTTGCTAAGTGGAAAGAGTATCTTGCCCCAGCCAGCTTTCTGAACACGGTCGAATTTTGATAACAGACAGTCTGCTATACTTTTCTGTATATTAAGATATGAAAATATTACCTTTTGTTTTTCTGGGACTAGCACTACCGTTGCTAACTGCGCTCTATTACTTTGTTTCTTTTGGACAAGAGGTCGATAAGGTTTTTCTCTCCATCTCAACTTTTTTATTTTCGATCTTGACGGGATTTTTTATATCTCGTCAGGCTAGCCGGTTTAATAAAATGCGCGAGACTGTCACAACGTTTGGCGGCCTTATGTCAGCTGTGTATCGGTCAAGTCACCATGTGAGCAAGAAGATGCAGACTGCCATGGGGAAGGTTATTGCTGCGCATTATGAACGCATCCTTGATACCGGAGTGTGGAATATTCATCTAAAAGAAAAATCGACCACACTAACTGAGCTACACAAGCTGCTGGACAAACACATTGTTGAGGAAGATATAACTAAACTAGCGAACCAGTCTTTGGGCGCCATCGTCAAGTCTTTGGTGGGGTCTCAGGGAATTCGCAAACAAATGTTGGCTCTAGAAGAAGAACGCATTCCACGCGAGCAATGGTTCTTAATTTCCTTCTTTGCCCTGATCCTGGTTGGAACTGTCAGCACAATGACCTCGGTCGGTCTGTTGTTACCAGCGATACTAAAAGCCGCCTTCGTGATCTCGGTCGTGTCAGTTTTGTTTATACTTTATCGTCTCAACAACCTAATGTTCACAGAAAAAATCATGGGCCAACATTCTGCTGAGGATGTGTTGGATATTATTGAGGGGAGTAAATAGTATGCAGACCAAACTACCAAAAGATTTTTTCTGGGGCGCGGCGACAGCTTCGTACCAGGTGGAGGGTGGAATCGAGAGCTGTGACTGGGCGGAGGCTGCAAGACACGGCCGTGTACCGACGTGTGGAATTGCGTGCGATCACTACAATAAATATAGAGAAGATTTTGATCTGGCGGTTGAGTTGGGTCACACGGCACACCGATTCTCGCTGGAGTGGGCGCGGATTGAGCCAGAAGAAGGAGAGTTTGACTACGAGGCCATAGAGCACTATCGACAGGTGCTGGTGGCGCTAAAGGATCGGGGACTCGAGCCGATCATGACGCTGTGGCACTTCACGTTGCCACTCTGGTTCACAGAGAGGGGAGGTTTTGAACATAAAGACTCTCCGCAGATGTTTGCTCGCTACGCTAAGTTCGTGGCCGAGCAGTTGGGTAGTGAAGTGACACACATCACCACTATGAATGAGCCAAATGTCTTTGGGAGTAACGGTTGGTTGCGTGGTAGCTGGCCTCCGTTCAAACGATTTGCTTTGACTGACCTGGTCTCTATCACAAACTCCGGCAATAACTTTGAAGACAAGGCTGAGAAGGGAATCAGGAACCTCTTTCTATATCGTCAAGTGATGAAAAACTTGGCTCGGGCGCATAATGCAGCTTATGACGCTATGAAACCGGTTGCGTCTCATATACAGGTTAGTGTGGTTAAGCACGTGATCGTTTTTGATGCTAATTGGAATCCGTTTAATAAAATCAAAGCGGCTATCGCCAACTACGCCTGGACCACAGTCTTTATGAACCGAACCAAACGACATTTGGATATCGTCGGGCTTAACTATTATTTCTACACAAGATTCGGCGACCATCGACAGTGGCGCAAGACAGACATGGATTGGAACTTTGCTCCGGAGCGGATTTATGATGCTCTGATTCGTTTGTCCAAGTTTCGCGTGCCGGTATTTGTGTCAGAGGCCGGCCTGGCCGACCACGACGACTCCGATCGTCCTGAATACATCACCAAGCAAGTCGAAGCGACCATGCAGGCTATCCAAGATGGTGTCGATGTTCGTGGTCATTTGTACTGGTCATTGATGGACAACTACGAGTGGGCGCTTGGGTTTGAAAAGCAGTTTGGTCTAATCAAAGTTCATTATGAAGACGGACTAAAACGCGAAATCCGCCCCAGCGCCTGGGTGTACAAAGACCTGATTGAGAAGTACAGCAGGGTAGAATAAAATCATGAGTTGGATTACCCTTGCGGCCTTTGGGCAGTTTCTGAACGCTATTGTGGCGATTTTGGATAAATACATTGTTTCTGATGAACAGGCCTTGCCGCGACCTTTTGTGTATGCGTTTTACTCTTGTATTTTGACTGGCTTTTGGGCGTTTATATATTTCTTGGGTGTGATTCCTGGCCTAACAAACCTCGGGTTCCCATCATACGAAGCTATTCAGGCGCCAACGTTGAATGTCGTAGCACTGTCTTTCTTGGCGGCCTACACTTTCTTTTTGGCGCTAGTCTCTATGTTTGACGCCCTCAAGCACGCCGATGCCTCGAATGTAATGCCGATCATTGGGTCGGTTTCTGCATTGTCCGCGTTCGGGATGAGTTATATGTTCCTGGATGCGCAACTGTCTGCAAACTTCATAGCAGGAATTATCGTACTTTCGGCCGGAACTTTGTTGGTGGCGCAGACACTTCCTAAGGTAGACGTCATTTTGCACGTTGTGCACTCAGGACTATTTTTCGCTCTGCACGCTATTACGATGAAAGGTCTTTTTATTGAAACGAGTTTTGATGACGGTTTCTTTTGGTCGCGAGTAGCGTTTGTTTTATTCGCACTTTCTCTGCTGCTGGTTCCGGCTTACTTAGACAAGATTCGTTCCCAGACTAAAAATACGACCAAAAAAGCCGGTGTCATTATTTTGGTTAATAAGGTCATGGCTGGCGTCGCTGCATTTCTGTTGCTTAAAGCGACTGACTTGGGTGAAGTGTCGGTTGTTCAGGCGCTCGATGGCCTCAAGTTTGTTTTCATTCTAATTATAGGAATGGTGTTTGCGCACTGGCTGCCGGATAGCGCTACTGATCGGGATACTCGCCCCGCGGTCTTCTTCCGCAAATTACTATTCGTGGTTGTGATAGTGGTTGGATTTTTCATGCTGTTTGCGTGATAGAATTTCTTTATGTCAAGAGTGAAGAAGTTTTTATTGTATTTGGGAATTGGTCTGCTGCTACTCTTGTTGATTATTGTTGTTCTGGCGCAGAAGCCTAAACCTGAGACTATTACGTATGGGATGTCCTTTAATACAATGTATGCCCGCGAACTTGGGCTCGACTGGCAAGATACCTACGATGCGATCATCGATGACCTGGGAGTACGCCACTTCAGACTAGCGGCCCACTGGCCAATGGTGGAGCCTATTCCCAACATATACAACTTTGCTGAGCTAGACTATCAGGTAGCGCGTGCAGAAGAGGTAGGCGCAGAGGTTGTGATGTCTGTTGGTAGGCGCTTGCCGCGTTGGCCAGAGTGTCACACGCCCGACTGGGCTCGCGAACTGGAGATTGAAGATAGGAACTCCGCCCAACTCAGTTATATGGAAGTTGTAGTTGGTCGTTACAAAAACAGCCCGGCCGTAAAGGTGTGGCAAGTCGAAAACGAGCCTTTTCTCAGTGTCTTTGCTTTCGACCATTGCGGTGAACTGGACACTGATTTTTTGGACGAAGAGATTGCTTTGGTGCGAAAGCTTGACCCATCCAGGCCCATCCAGGTTACTGATAGCGGTAATTTGGGTACGTGGTATGGAGCATACTCACGAGGAGACATTTTTGGTACCAGTGTGTATGTACATTTTTGGAATCCGGAACTAGGTCAGTTTCGTACGTGGCTGCCGCCGTGGTTTTATAGAATCAAAGATAACCTGATGGCGCTTCGCTATGGCGAGAAGGAAACAGTCTTGATTGAGTTGTCAGCCGAGCCGTGGCTACTGGAGCCAATTGTTGACGTGCCGTTACAAACGCAGTTTACAAGAATGAACTTGCAGAAGTTTGAAGACATTCTCGAGTATGCCAAAGGCACGCATTACGAAAAGCAGTATCTCTGGGGTGCAGAATGGTGGTATTGGCTGAAACTACAAGACCAACCTGAAATGTGGGATCGCGGACAGAAGCTTTTTCCGGCCAGTGAAAAAACACAGGCCCCAGCTTCTATTGAAGAAGTATAATTATAATATTGTGTATGGAAAAACAGATTAAAACTATATTCGGCACGGTTGAAACTGTAATTGACGAAGTCCAAACAGGAATTGAAAAAGAACTACAACCTGTTCGCAAAAGTATATTAAAGCGCTTTCCAACATTGTTTTTGTTGGCGGTCACGTTTGGTGTTTCTTTAGTCTTTTATTCTATTGAAGTGTTGTTGGCTAACAATCCTCTAGTCAACGATCACCCATGGGCAACGTTGGGGATTGGTCTGATGATTCTGGTTATCACTGGTACACTGTATAGAAAGTTGAGTTAAACATGAAAGACTTTCTACATTTTGCCTTTGGCTTTCTATATACTCGAAATTGGAATACTGGTGTCATGGAGTTGTCACGGACGCGCGTGATTATTTTTTGTTCAGCCGTTCTTTTTCTGCTTCTTTTTCTGCTTGTAATTGGTCTGCTGCAGGCTCCGGTCGAAGTTAATGCTACCGAAATTGCTTATTCACAAACCTTAAAGTAATCAGACGATCAAACTCTTCCACTTACAAGCGCTGAGTTTGTGGTAGATCGTGCTATATTTTTCCTATGTCAGTTTTAGCCAGATTCCGCGCCATACCAGATAAAGACAAAGCTTCTTTGGTCCGAAAGTTGGTTACAGGAGGAACCGCAGATTTTGATTATTTCTATCTCATTGGTCTGTCGACCTTGATGGCCACTTTTGGTCTGCTTATTGATAGCAGCTCGATTGTCATTGGTAGCATGTTGATCGCTCCTTTGATGTACCCGATTTTGGGAGTTTCCCTAGGCCTGGTTATGATGGGAGAGCAGATTTCTATTCTACAGCGCGCACTGAAAACCCTAGGGACTTCGCTTTTAGGAGGAGTTGTTTTGGCGACTATTGCTGCTTGGCTCTTTGGCGACGAGGCTATGTATCAAACAGCCGAGGTGATGTCTCGCACCGAGCCACATCTACTTCATTTCTTTGTAGCGATTGTCGCTGGGGCGGCGGTTGCGTACATGCTTGCCAGGCCAGAGTGGAGTGAGGCTCTGCCTGGAGTTGCTATTGCAGTTGCGTTGATTCCTCCGCTAGCGACTATTGGGATCGGCTTGGCCGCTATGGACGGCATGGTGGTTAAAGGGGCGTTTATGATTTTGTTCTTGAACCTCATTGGTATTATCGGTGTTGCAACACTCATGTTTTTGTTGATGAATTTAGGTGATAAAGAAAACATAGCCGAGTCCACCATAAGAAAGGAGGAAGAGAAACAAGAAAAAGAAAATCAGGTCATTGCTGAGATTGCTGAGCAGATAACTGTAAAAAAAGAACGTCGCACCGTAATCACAGAAGACATTATTGCATGAAAAAAATAAAACTGAGCGTTCTAGTTTTGTGCTTAATAATCGCGTCGCACGCCAGCGCGTCGACGTTTGTTAGGACTGGTGCCCAGTATGAACTGTCTAAAGGCGAGGAAATCGAAGGAAATTTCCTGGCTGTAGGAACTCCTGTCAGCTTGTCAGGCTCGATAGAAGGAGACGCTGTACTTTTGGGTAACCAGATCACCGTGACAGGTTACACTAGCGGAGACTTCCTTGGTTTCGGGATTCTTTCTCGAACAGCCGGTATTGTCGACGGTGATGTCAGGATCGTCAGCGGCGACGCTACGATTTCTGGTGACATTAAAGGAGACTTGCTGGTTCTGGCTGGCTCAGTGGATGTACTTTCTAGCGCGACCATCGGCGGTGATGTTCTGTTGTATGCCGAGACAGCGGCTATTTCTGGTGATGTAAAAGGGGATATTCTTGGGAACGTTAGAAACCTAACGCTGGATGGAGCTGTCGGGGGTAACGTTGATATCGCAACTAACCAACTGATACTTGGCTCGAACGCTTCTATCACGGAGTCAGTTCGGTATACCAGCAACAACCTATTATCGCAGGCTGTCGACGCGGTTGTGGGGCAGAAGGTGCTGCGCAATGATCCTGTCTCTTCATCTAGCGAGCAGCCAATTTTGTCGATTCTCATGCCGACTTTCATGTTGTTGTTTGCGACACTACTGTGGTTCTTCCTTTCAAAATCGACCCTCAAGAACGTAGTGACTACAACTGCGAATGATCCGGTTCGTAGTTTTACAGTCGGCTTTGTGGCGTTGGTTGTGGTCCCGTTCGTGGTGTTTGTACTCAGCCTTAGCCTTGTTGGTATGTATGTTGCTGCGCTGTGTATTTTTGGGTATATCACCTTGTTGCTGCTTGCTGTGGCAGCCATGCCAGCTTTGATAGGATGTGGCTGTGTCAGGTTGTTAAAGTTGAATTCAGTCACGTACAAAGATCTCAGTTTAGCTACGATATTAATTGGTGTTTTGGTATGTGCAGTCTTGTTTGCGATTCCTAGTCTCGGCTTGTATGTATTGATTATCTTGTCACTTGTCACCTTTGGCGGTCTGCTGCAGGCTTCCTTTCGATTTTCTCGACAAGAATAAACTATGTGGCTGCCATCGCTCATCTCGGTTTTGAAAGACTTGTCCCGGTTTGCCGTCGGTCTATCACACGAGCGTTTGTATGTAGCAGAGACTAGTAACCGACGAGACAAAGAGACAACACAGCCTACAAATACTTCACCTGTGCCTTTACTCCCGGAGAGTAAACGGGAAATTATCTTGGCTGAAAATACTAGATACGATAAGCATCATCAGTCGACAGTCGCTATCCGTTCTTACTTGTCGAGCAATACTAATATTAAGATTTCCAAATCGGACCTATCGACCTACGAATGGTTGGCCTATAAGTGCACCAAGGCCGGTCGGTCTTTACCGTGGCTTGCTTTGGCGCTCGCGCCGGTTGGCTATTGGCATCAGTCTCTAAAGGGACAATCTTACGTGTCTGTTGGAATTCTACCCAAGACTCACTCACTGATGGAATGGCAAGATGATGCTCAGGTTGGTCAGGTCGGCTACATAACCGCAGTCACGCCAGATAATACGATCACCGTAGAACAAATGGGAGAAAAACTTCCTAGTGTGCTGACCAAGAATACTTATTCAAAGTCGCAGTGGCTAGAGTTGCGTCCAGTGTTTATCACTGTGAGCTAAACTGGTATAGTCATAGTAATGAAACAACCGGTTGCCTTTTTTGATATTGACGGAACTGTGTTCCGCTCCAGTTTACTTATTGAGCTTGTAGAAGAGCTGATTAAGGTCAATCTCCTTCCTGAGGCGGCCCGGGCTGAATATGCATCCGCCTACAGTGCTTGGCAGGCGCGTGAAGGCACCTACGAGGCTTATATCGCTGCGGTCATCAACTCTTTCCTTACTCACATCAAAGGAGTGCATTATGGCGATTTTGCTGACATTGGCCATCGTGTTGTCAGTGAAAAGGGTAAACGTGTATATCGCTATACTAGGGACTATATTCAAGAATTAAAGGAAGAAGGTTACGCGCTGATCGCTATCTCGCAGTCGCCAAAGACGATTCTCGACGATTTTTGTAAAGACTACGGGTTCGACAAGGTTTATGGCCGGATGTACGAAATCGGCCCTCAAGATCGCTTTACCGGCGAGACAATCGACGAACATATCATAGAAAACAAAGCCAACATTGTTAAGCGAGTGTTTGAGCGGCATACAGAATACACACCAGAAGGATCGATTGCTATTGGCGATACAGACGGAGATATTCCTCTGCTAACCAGTGTCGATCGTCCTATTTGTTTTAACCCAAATCAAGAACTACACGACCACGCCAAACGTCAGGGTTGGGACATTGTTGTAGAAAGAAAGGACGTCGTGTACCACCTTTAACTAATGGTGTGGCTATTTTGTATCCTCGATGTTCAGAGTGTAAAACAACGCTGGGATCATAAGTGTAGCAAATACTATAAACAGTAGATTGAAAGGCAAATATATTAAAGCGACACTCCCAAGTAGGGCGCCGGATAGGTACGCAAGTGGGCGAGTGACGCGGAAGAAGCTGATGACTTGTGCGTCGGACGACTTGGTTTGTTTGAAGAAATAGCTCTCGGTGGTGACCTCAACCAGCGCTGCTCCTACACGGGAAACAAACATAATGATAGACCACACCAGGACACTCGGGATGGTTACAAAAGACATCCACGCCGTCGCTATAGCGATAATGAAAAATCCTACACCCATCATTTCTTTTTCGCCGATGTATTTGTCTGCGATGATTCCGATTGGATATTCAAGTATTACGTAGGCTAGCTGCGCAAAGAACATTATGATTCCGAATTGCGACCAGGTCAGACCAACGTCGTTGATGAGATATAGGGGAATGTAAACAACCATTGCAAAGAAAAACATCTGCAATAGGAAATTCGCAATAAAGACGCTCTTTAGATTTACATTGTGCCAAAAGGTGTCGATCGCCGAGAACGGATTCACTTGCCCGTAGTCAGGGTCAGAGAAATTCCTAAAGTAAAATAGCAGGATAAAAACTATCGGTATGAGAGACGCCGCACTGGCCATGTATACCAGTTGAAACGAATCGGCATCTTCGCTAACCAAAAGGCCGCTGATCAGTGGGGAACAGGCACCGATAAAACTTGCTAACGTTAAAAGCAGCCCGCGGCTGCTGCCGGTGCCTGATTCGTCGTTGCCGATACGGGCCTCGAGGAAAACGTCGAGGTTAAATATGACCAGTGGCACAGCAATTATATGCAATATAAAGAGTGGAATGGCGACCTCAAGAGACTCTGCAAACGCCATGCCGGCCACGGCAATAAATTCGACTAACAATAGAAAGAGTGTGAGCTTAAAGTTTCCAACGCGCTTTAAAACCTTTGAAACAAAGAGAAAAATAAGGACGCTGAGAGCCGAGCCAACGGTGTAGATTGTACCCACACTGGCTGGGTCAATAAACTGCTCTAGAAACGAAGAGTTTATATAAGCCACTACCATGTTGTGGAAGACTAGTAACAGCACCGCTGCGTAGATTGGGATTAGTTTCCATTTGGCTGACTTGCGAAAGATCGGGCTGTGTGAGGCTTTGGGCATGTGACGCTAATTATAAGACGGGGGACCCAAAAGAGTCGTCCGTCTTATAAACACATTTTGCCAACTAAATTCCAATCAGGACCGGAATGACCATAGGGGTCTTTTGGGTCTTTTGCATCAGGAATCCAGATAGGTCGTTTGTCACTTGTTCTTTAACGTATTCGAGATCAAGTGGGTGCATTCGTTCAGTATGCTTTTCGATTGTTCGTTTGACCAGAACTCGAGCCTCGCTCAGCAGCTGTTGGTTTTCGCGTAGGTATACGAATCCTCGCGAGATGATGTCTGGTGATTTACGCAGCTTACCTGTCTTGCTGTTGACAGTCGCGATGACAACAAACATTCCGTCTTCGGCTAGAGTCTGACGATCACGCAGGACAACTTCTTGTCTTGCACCGACAGTAAAGCCGTCTACCATTACTAGTTCGTTTGGGATCTTCATCGGTTGTACGGTCATTTCTTCGCCCCCCTTGATGTCGACGATCGTTCCGTTGTCTGGAACAACCACGTTGTCTTTAGGGAAGCCATTTTCAATAGCAGCATTTTTATGAGCCTTGAGGAAAGCGTGATGTCCATGAACTGGAATAAGGAATTTTGGCTTGACTGCCTGGTGAACCCAAACTAGCTCGCCAGCGTTTCCGTGGCCCGATGCATGGACGTGTGAGCCTTGGAAGTTCACGATCTTTACGTTGCGACGTGTCAGGTTGTCACGCAGCTTCTGAACGGCGATTTCGTTTCCAGGAATTACCGATGACGAAAGGACAATCGTGTCGCGTTCAGTTAGGGTTAGGAACTTGTGCTTGTTGGTAGCCATGCGCATGAGAGCGGCGAATTCCTCTCCCTGAGCACCAGTTGATAACACGACGATTTTGTCAGTCGGGTAGTCACTCATATCACCAGCCTGAATAAACACAGTAGGAGATACTTCCATCAGTTTGGCATGAAGAGCGATTTCGACGTTGTTCTTCATACTTCTTCCTTCGAGAATAACTTTTTTGTTAAGTTTTTCACAAGTTTTAACAACATTAATCAAACGGTCGAACTGTGAAGCGAACGTCCCAATTATCAGTCGACCAGTTGCGGCTGTGATGATTTCCTCGAGCGTCTGGAATACACGTGCCTCAGTAGCAGAAAATCCAGCTCTCTCAGCGTTAGTCGAGTCACACAAGAGAGCCAGGTTGTTGTTCTCTCCAACCTTTTCCCATGATGAACGTTCTTCAACGACAACTTCTCCGTCTTCGTGTACGAGTTTGATGTCACCGGTGATGACTACATCGCCGTGTTTGGTCTCGATGCTGATACCCATAGCGTCAGGAATCGAGTGAGTAACTGGGAAGGTTTTGATTTTGGTGTTACCGACGGTAAATGACTCACCTTCTTTAATGACGTTCATTTCGATTGGTTCCATTTGCGGGAATTCCTCTTGTCGCTTGAGGATCATCAATGACGTCAGATACTGAGTGTAGATCGGAGGGTTGCCGATTCTCTCGATGATAAATGGCAGTCCACCAATATGGTCGAGGTGACCATGAGTAATCAGAAGGCCACGGATTTTATGCTTTCGTTCCTCTAGGTATTGTGTGTTCGGCAGGATGTAGTTAATACCCGGGGCATTTGCACCCTCAGATACGAACTGGAATCCAGCGTCGATCACAAAGATGTCGTCTTTGGTTTCGACGATGTTCATGTTTCGACCAACTTCTTCTACACCTGACACTGTGATGATACGCACCGTATCTTCATCTGTGATTTCAGGAATGACTGGCGCCTTATCGTCAGTTTGGTTTAGGCGATGGGTTAGAGCAGGGGCTTTGTCTGGTCGACGTTTAAAGTTGTTTCGACGTGGGCCTTTTCGGCCACCGCCACCTTTGCCGCCGCCTCCAGCGTTGCGAGGTCCACGATTAGGTCCTCCACCAGGGCTACCTGGTCGGCGGTTTCCTCCTCCAGCTTTACGAGGGCCTCTGTTACCACCACCGGCGTTACGGGGACCTCTGTTGCCAGTAGAATTAGCACCCTCTGCTCCAGCTGGTTTATTGCCAAAGTTACGACGCGGTGAAAAGGTTCGTCGTGGTCGGTCTGTCTTGCTTTCGTTTGTGTTCGTATTTGTGTTTTGTTTTTCTTCCATGATAATTTTGTTAATTTTCAATATTTAAATCTTGTTCATTTTCTTGTGTTTTGTTCGAAAAAATTGGCCACAGGCTACGACTTTGTGCATACCAGGTGTGAACGGTAGAAAATCTTTCTGCTGGATGGCTGAGCTTCTGTGGTGGTGTGATCGTTAGTCCTGCTGGAGTCACGTACTGCAAGGTAGGACGAAACAAAAATATGGCTGGTCGTTCATCTTTGATGATGGTGTTGATGCCCAGAAGCGAAGCAGCTTGTTCTTCTTCACCTGTAGCAGTGCGTAAGTTCTCTAGGTATTCGTCAACCGTCAAGTTCGTGTACTGAGCTACGTTCAGTCCAGGGTCGTCTTGTTGTGAAGAGTGCCAGAATGGGTACAGGTCATTTGTCCGCCCGGGGTCGATTCCAAAAAATAGAATCTCAAACTCACGCTCGCGGATAACGTTTTCTACCAGATCTGTCTGAGAAAATTGCTCGGTTGCCACTTGTACTCCAAATGATTCCCACATTTCAACCAACGCATCGAGAGTTGTGTTGAAGACGGGTGTATTTGCAGTGCGTATCGTTACAGACAAGGGCACTAATTCGTCGTCTATACGTTTTCCCCAGACACCTTCGTCAGATTCAGTCCAGCCAGCTTCTTCGAGTACCAGAGTGGCGATTTCGCTTCGGTTTAGAGATACTGGACCTTCAGTTTGTGGTTGAAGTTCTGTGCCTTCAAATTCTACCGCGTCTTCCATCTCTGCGACAGCGGTCTCTGTGGGAATGCCCGCTCCACCCAGGCCGGTGTTGATGAGAGTGTCTCGGTCGATCAATAGCTCGAGTGCTTCGCGCACTGCTGCGTCACGTAGAGCGATACTTTTGTTCTGGTTAAAGAACAACGCAAACGTCCGAGTAAGAGGAACTTCAGCCACTGAGTATTCGTCTTTGTCCAGGCTGCGCACCAGGTTGCTGGGCAGGTAGGCTGAGCTGGTAACTTTGCCTTTCTCAAACGCTGTCACTAGCTCGTCTTCATTGGTGTAAAAGAGTAGATCCAACTCCGACAATAGAGCATTAGGCGAATGCGCTGCTGCCGGCGTTAGCTGATAGTGAGAAACAGTTCCGTTTTTAGAGAAGTCAGTCGAGTTAATCTCGTATGGTCCGCTACCGATCGGGGTGGTGTTGTATTCACTAAAAGGCACCTGTTCAATCGGGATTGATCGCCAGACGTGGGCCGGCAGAATTCCAACGGTTAGGTTTTCTATAAACGGCGCGTATGGCTCGGTCAATTTTATTTCAACGGTGTAGTCATCGATAGTTGAAACTTCGGCCCCGCTCCAGCTGCTTCGCAGTGGGCTCTTTAGGTCACCATTTTGGATGAGCTCAATTGTAAACACCACATCAGCCGCAGTCACTGGTACTTCGTCGTGAAATACAGCGTCCTTTTTTAAAGTCACAGTATAGACAGTTCCATCGTCAGATATTGTCCATCCTTGAGCGATGTCAGGCACTAGGTTCCCAGCATCATCTATAGATAGTAGTCCGCTGTAGACCAGTTTTGTAACATCCTGGTCGGCTCTGGTTAATGCCAGGACAGGGTTCACAAACCTGGGTGTACCAAGAATACCTTCCTCCAGACTTCCTCCCGCACGCACATCAGACACAGATACTGCAGCGTTAATAGATAGAATCAGCCAAATCAAAGCCAGTAGCACTCCTAGTAAAACTAGGCGCAAGAGCCAGCGGTCGCTGGTCTTTGTGGTTTCGATGAGAGCAATAATTGAGGTTACTGAAAAGAAACGCTTCATAGGTGAGCGGTGGTCAGGTTTTAATCTTGGTCAACTTTTAAAGCAGGACGTTCAAAAACGTAGTGAATACAAATAAAATTGCAACCACAATCGAGAACTTGAAGAGAAACTCTTCCGCGCCACGACGCTTACTGAAGGCTGAGCTAAAGTTGTCGCCACCAAACGCACCACCGAGACTAGATCCCCTTTGTTGAAGAAGAATCGCACTGATGAGAATAATGGAGAGGATGATTTGAATGTAGGGCAATGCGCTAAGCACCGCGTCAATCGAACTCATGTGGCAAGAGTGTAGCAGAGGGTTTTAGGTTTGGCAAGAAGCAAAAATTGCAATCTCCACAGGCTGATCTATAATGTCTTCGCGATGGAGGTGATCGGTGGAAAAATGCAACCCATCGCTGAATATTTTGCTTAAAAACTAGAATAACTTAGTACGTTCAGTATGTCAGAAAAAAGTCCAATCAAACCACTCGGCGACCGAGTTGTGGTCCGTCCGCTTACAGACGAAGAGTCTGGTTCAATCAGCATGAGTGGCATCATCATCCCCGAGACAGCCAAGAAAGAAGTGCCAGAGCAGGGAATGGTCGTTGCTGTTGGTGAAGGCAAATGGAATGAAGACGGCGACAAGCGACTCGCTATGGATGTTAAAGAAGGCGATCGAGTTGTGTTTAGTAAGTACGGCTTCGACGAAGTTAAGGTTGAAGACAAAGAATACTTTATCGTTTCAGAATCAAGTATTCTTGGTGTTTTTACTAGCTAACTCATAAATATTAATTATGGCAAAAGAAGTAATTTTTGGTGAAGACGTAAAGAAGCGCCTAAAGAAAGGTATCGACACGGTAGCCGACGCAGTTAAGGTAACGCTTGGTCCACGTGGCCGTAACGTGATCCTTGATAAGAGTTATGGAGCGCCCACCATCACAAACGATGGTGTGAGTATAGCCAAAGAAATCACTCTCGAAGACAAGTTCGAAAGTATGGGGGCAGAGATTATCAAAGAAGTCGCCAACAAGACCAATGAACTGGCTGGTGACGGAACTACAACTGCAACAGTTCTGACGCAGGCCTTAGTACACGAAGGACTTCGACAGACAACAATGGGGCTGAACTCTATGGCTGTCCGCAGCGGTATGGAGAAGGCGGCACAGGACGTGGTTGAAGCTCTGAAAGACATGGCAACGCAGATCAAGTCTGTAGACGAAATCAAACAAGTCGCGACAATTTCAGCTGAAAGTACTGAACTGGGTGAAAAGATCGCTGAGACAATCGACCAGGTTGGCAAAGATGGCGTGGTGACGGTTGAAGAGTCTCAGTCATTTGGAATCGAAACAGAGCTGACCGAGGGCATGCAGTTTGATAAAGGTTATGTGTCACCATATATGGTGACAAACCCAGAACGAATGGAAGCAGAGTTCAAGGATGCCCAGATTCTTATTACAGACAAGAAAGTCTCAAACGTGCAGGAGATTTTACCTCTACTTGAGAAAATCGCAGCAACAGGCAAGAAAGAGCTCGTAATTATCGCTGACGATGTTGAAGGCGAGGCACTGGCGACCTTTGTAGTGAACAAGCTGAAGGGTGGATTTAGTGTTCTTGCTATCAAAGCTCCAGGATACGGAGACCGAAAGGCAGATATTCTAGCAGACCTGGCAATCACAACTGGCGGAACTGTCATTACTGACGATCTCGGACTGAAGCTAGAAACTGTTGAAGTCGAACAGCTCGGCAAAGCCGATCGTGTCGTTTCAACTAAAGACAACACAACTATCGTCGGTGGTGGTGGAGCAAAAGCCGATATCGACAATCGAGTCGCGTCGCTGAAAGCTCAACTTGAAGATGCTTCTAGCAAGTACGATAAAGAAAAGATTAGTGAGCGTATTGCTAAATTGGCCGGAGGAGTTGCTGTTATCCGAGTTGGTGCCGCAACTGAAACGGAGATGAAGTATCTAAAGCTTAAGATCGAAGATGCTGTAAATGCGACTCGGGCTGCAATCGAAGAGGGAATCGTGCCAGGTGGAGGAACCTCATTGACTAGAGCCGCTGCGACAGTAGAGGCTGGCCTTGATACCAAGAACATGACTGGCGAAGAACTGGTTGGATACAGTATCGTACTCAAGGCACTGACAGTTCCGTTGCAACAGATTGCAGACAACACTGGCAAGCTTGATGGTGCAGTGGTTGTACAAAAGGTCAAAGAAGCAGGCGGAAACGCTGGTTACGACGCAGCCAAGGGCGAGATGGTAGACGATATGATCAAAGCTGGAATCATCGACCCGGTGAAGGTAGAGCGAAGTAGCGTGCAGCACGCTGTCTCAGCTGCCGCGATTCTGCTCACTAGCGAAGCGGCCGTAGCTGACAAGCCAGATCCTCCAGCCAGCACCCAACTAGCCATGCCAGACATGTCCGGAATGGGCGGTATGGGGGGAATGATGTAAGAAAAGAGGCATGAAAAAACAGCACCCATGGGTGCTGTTTTTTCATG
>CALJTT010000027.1 GCA_937975855.1 Minisyncoccota bacterium
CCTTTACCGGCAGCTAAAATTACACATTGCATATTAGGCTATTCTATACCATTTCTTTAAAAGGCGTTATAAGATGGTGTGTATGGAGAACATGAATCAATCCTTTTCAAGTCGCGTCTACGATCTAGCGCTACAAATCCCACCCGGACGAGTGACCACGTATGGCACCCTGGCCAAAGCGGCCGGTGGCGGAGCAATGGCCGCCCGCAGCATTACCAGCATATTAAGCAAAGCTCCCAACCAGTCAGTCATCCCCTACCACCGGATCGTGTACGCAGACGGCTACGCTTGGAGCACAAACCAAAATCGCGACGCCAGGCGTAAGGTGTTCAAAAAAGAAGGAATCATTGTGAATGAAAAAGGAAAGATTCAAGACTTCGAGGAAATTTTATTTGATTTTAGTTAATACACATCATGTCACTCCCAACCCGAACTGAAGCCAAAGATCTATTAGAAAAACACGTCACTGACGACTATCAGCGTTTTCATGCGCTGATGGTTGGGACGGCGGTCGAAGGTTACGCCAAGAAGCTGGGTGAAGACGTTGAGCTATGGTTTCTGACTGGGTACCTGCATGATCTAGACTATGACCAGCACCCGACTGAGCATCCCGGACCGTCACTGCAGTGGTTCAAAGAATGGGATTACCCAGGTGAACTAATCCAGGCCGTCCTCGCTCACGCCAATGGCTTTAACGGCTTCACCACTCCAGCGGTCAGCCAACTGGATAAGGCGCTCATTGCCTGCGACGAAATCTGCGGCATTTTTTACGCCTACCAAAAATTAAATCCAATCCCCTTTAGCGACATGAAAGCCAAGTCCATCAAGAAGCGGCTCAAGGAAGAACGCTTCGCCCCGGGCATCGACCGCAGCCACATCATGAACGGTGTCGAAGACTTTGGTGTCACCATCGATGAGCATGTCGAAAACCTGATTGAATTTTTCAAAGATCTTGATTCTCCAGTTTTAGCTGCACAATAAAATAACTATGCGTGACAAACCCCGGAATGTTGAATTCCGGGGTTTGGCTTTATCTGCAAAAAGATCACCAGACGTAAGGTGGCTCTCGACCTACCAACATCACTACTGCGAGCAGCAGCCAGCAAGGCATGTGGCCGTCGATGCGGTCGAGCACACCACCGTGAGACTTGAGCGCCGTCCCCCAATCCTTGACGTCAAACTTTCGTTTGAAGAACGACAGCATAAGATCGCCGCCCTGTGCCACAAAAGCAAAGATCGCAGCGAACGCACCTGCCGCAGGATAGTTCACGGATATGTCCGGACACCAGGCTGCTAATGCCGACACGACAAGCAGACTTATGCCAACCGAGGAAGCGACGCCTCCCATCAGACCAGCCAAGGTTTTGTTCGGACTGATTTTTAGAGCAAGCTTTGGACCGCCAATAGCTCTACCAAAAACAAGCGCGCCCACGTCAGTTGCAACCACACAGCACGTTAGCCAGAAAATTGGCCAAAAACCATAGTGGTAATGCAGCCACACAAAGGCACCGCAGGCGACTATCAGATAGACGAATCCACTGACAATCAGACTCAGTGTTTTTACTCCTGAACCACTGCTGGCATTTTTTTCTTGCCTCCAGTTAGTCGATTGACTGAACCACTCCTGTGATGCAACCGCGGACACAATCGACAAAAACAGAGTGGTCGCAATTGGTCCAGCAAGCAAGACACCGACCGTGACAGAAGCGGCCACAAAACCAACTGCTGCTCGACTCGAGAAAACATCCGTTTTCATGGCGCTACTCCCTCAGATTGAAATGACCGTCCTACCGCTACCGTACCACAAGAAAAATATCGTTACTATTATATTGACAAATACTATTTTTATAGTATTTTCAAAGATGAATCGGTTATTTTATTTTGAGCCACTTTCTGTCTTTGGAGAATCACTCATGGATATCGAAGCACTGAAGCGTCCAACCAACAGCCGTATCTCACGCGACACACCAGTCTATTCATCTCAAGCCGGACATTACGTCAAGCTTGCCGATACAGTCGCAAAGAAAGGATCCGGACCTGCAGGCTACAGCACTTACGGCTCTGCCGGAATGTATCCGATACAATATGTTGATATAAACGGCTACTACACCGACCAAACATCGGAGAGCACTTGCGCCATAACTCCGAGACAATCTCAGGATGTTTGGCAGGACTTACCCGAATAACCCCGCCCCACCACGCAAAACCCCGCGTCGGTGATGCGGGGTTTTGTTATATCTCTAGCTTGAGGGGCAACGTCGTCAACTGCTCGCACCCCATCTGTGTAATCAAAAACATGTCTTCAAGGCGGACTCCGCCGATGTGTTTGTAGTATAGACCTGGCTCGATTGTGACTACGTCGCCGACCTGCAGAACGTGACCGCGGTCGCCGCCAAAGAATGGTTCCTCGTGCACTTCCTTGCCGACGCCGTGGCCCAGGCTGTGGACGAAGCCTTCGGCGAATTTGAATAACGTTCCCACTCCACTGGTTTGGTAACCCATGGCCACAAACTGGTCGACAGCTGCTTTTTGTAATTCGTCGCAGCTGGCGCCAGGGCGCAATCGTGACGCGGAGTCTTCTAGGACTCGCTGCACTGCGTTGTACATGTCCTGCAGTTCTTGTGGAGGCTTGCTCAAACAAACAGTCCTCGTCATGTCAGCGTACCAACCTGTCGTTTTGGATCGTGGGTAGATGTCGATCACAATCGGCTGCCCATGCTCGATCTTTCCCTCACCCTCATAGTGAGGCTCGTACGAAGCGGGTCCTGCGCCGACTACGCGCCCCTCAGGCGATTCACAATCATTAAGCGCTAGTGTTTGATCGATTACTGCATGAGCCTCTTCTGACGTGGGACTGCCGCTCTCTTTTAAGTACGACATCACAGCCAGCATTGCAGCCTCTGCTGCGACGACAGATTGTTTGATAGCTGCTATGTCTGAATCCGTTTTGGCTCGATTCATAATTATCCTCTTATCAATTTGTTCGATTCTGCATCATCGACTGGATATTTCCGTCCGATTTTTTCAATGTTGCTTCGCATTAATTCTTCGTAACTAATACCAAGCTCATCCAAAGTTAAATTTAAATACCACAGCAAGTCACCCAACTCTTCCACGACCTTTTCTTGCTTGATCGGGAAAACATCTTTCTTTGACTTCTTAACCAAGTCCAGCAACTTAGCTGATTCTGTCACAAGGCCAATCACCCCGTATTCAAATCGTGGCGTTGCATCGCCAGTGTGATAGTCGTCGTACTGAGCCCAGTCAGTCCGCAAGGCTTTTTGTTTATACTCTGAGAGATCCATTTAGGCAGTATAACAAAAGCGAGGCGCACCAAGGCAAGATTTATCGCAACAAAAACAAAGCGAGAATCGATACCAAAATAGCCACCACTTTGCGTAAATTCCAATGCTCGCCGTAAAAAATAATAGCGAGGATGATAGGCGGAATAATATATAGAGAGTTAATAGTATAAGCGATTCCTAACGGACCGCCCAAAATTAAAGCCCAGAGGAAAGCTAGAACACTAACACTTACCAAACAAGCATTTAGGAAAGAAACCAGGACAAGTCCGACAGACATATCAGCGCTGATCGACCGTCTTACCTTCCCTCTATTTTTTGCACAATAGCGAGACATCGTAGTAATAAATACTCCGAGAGCCGTGAAAACCGAGAGCCAAAAAGGTACTTCTATGATATCGAGCGCAAACTTAGTCAAACCCGCGCCAATCGCCGCAAACAGCGACATTAACACCACCAGCAACAGACCCATACGAAGATTATTTTGTCGAGCACCTTCCATCCTGGACACCAACAAAATAGGAACTAGGGAGCTCATAATTAAACCTAACCATTCCTGAGGAGAAAAAGATTCGCTGAAAAAGAAAACTCCAAATGAAATAACAAACAACGGACTCAGGACTTTGGTTAATGGAAGGAAGATCATACTGTCGATGTACCGAAATGCTTGGATTCGTAGAACGTCCTTGATTGCCGTCACCAAACCTATACCTAAAGCTACGTAAAGAAAATAGGTAGTCAAAACATTCCACTCCTCAAACCAAAGTGCCAACGGCACAAACATCACCATAGTAACGACCGAACTAAATCCGACGACCAACAGCGTTTCGTAGTTTCTGACTGCTACTACCTTTTGAGCAAACGCACCTAAGCCGCCAAAAAGCGCAGACACCGCAGCCAAGACAAACCAGGTTTCCATGAAAGAGAGTATAACAAAAGCGAGGCGAAACCTTTTGGTCTCGCCTCGCTTTTGTTCTTTGTTGCGGAATCCGGATTCGAACCGGAGTCTGGAGGTTATGAGCCTCCCGAGGTACCACTCCTCCATCCCGCGGTATATATATATTTTGCGCCACTCGTCTTTCGCATCCTCCAGGAGGTTATGAGACATGACCGCTCGGAACCACTCTTCCATCCCGCGATGTAATTGAGCGCTTATACTATACACCAAAATTACAAACCTAGCAAATCAGTGCACTCCGAGCTCGGCAAACACTCTACGGTACCTGACCATTGTCTCGTCTAGAATTCGTTTTGTTAAGATGAAGTCTGCCCCTTCATGAGCGATTTTGTTTCGTACAATATGAGCGTCCCAGGCGTCGCCAATAGATGCCAACTGCTCAGAACTAATCGAACGCAACCGTTCGCCCAGTGAGTCCCCGATATAGCCACGCTCTTTGAGAGTTTGGTCCAAAATTATGTCCGCCTCGATAATTGCCAATTTCCAATCGTTAGGTTGTTCGGATTCGGCGTGTGTCATAACGTCTTGCAAGCGACTGTTTTTTGAGCCAGAGTTATAAAGCTCGTTCCAGCGCTTCTCTTCGTCGCGCAGTCCCGCGGCGATTAGTCCACTGAAATACTCTAAACGAATCGTCGCGTATATATAAAGGACGATAAAGACGAGACTGATCAAGTAAGCCAAAAAAGTATAGATACCCCACAGCCAACCAAACAAGGCTCCGAGTCCACCGAGTGCAAAAAGCCAACCCCAGAAGTCTCCGCCAAAAATATTGGCCCAGATATCACCAAAACCGCCAGAAAAATCTGGTGGTGTTATTGATCCGCTGACATCGGCACTAGGCACCTCGCCGCTGGGGAGATCACCATCGATATCAGGGGCGCGCGGGATCAACGCCTCACGCGGGTCTTCGGACGCACCGATTGGACCAGGTTCAACTGTGGGAGTGATTTGAGCGAGCTTTGTCATAAATACGCACCCCAGCGTCGAACAATCGTTCGTCACCGGCATGTGGTGCTATATATTGTACCCCAACTGGCAAAGACTTACCGTCGCGGTCCACGGTCCCCATAGGGAGAGAGATGGCAGGAACTCCGGTCAGGTTTACTGGCACGGTAAAGATATCCTGCGCATACATCGATAAAGGGTCTTCCTGTTCGCCCAATTTAAAAGCAGGCGTTGGAGCAGTCGGAGTCAAAATCAGGTCGACTTTTTTGAACGTATCGTTCAGCTCTTGTCGCATTTTGCGACGGACGATTTCTGCCTTGCCGTAATATGCGTCGTAGTAGCCCGAAGACAAAACATGTGTGCCGAGTAAGATGCGGCGCTTGACCTCGTTCCCAAAACCTTCCGCTCGAGATTTTTTGTAGACATCTAACAAGTCATCACCATCTACTGACAATCCGTAACGGATACCATCATAACGACCAAAGTTGGAAGACACTTCAGCCGGCATCACGATGTAGTACGCGGCCAGTCCCGCCTCGAACAGTGGTAGCTCGATATCGACAACCTTGTGCCCCGCCGCCTTTAGAGATTCGATATGATCTTCAAATGTCTTGAGAACGTCCTCGTCGACTCCGTTTTTCAAAAAACTACGTGGCACCCCAAATGTGTAAGATTCTTTGGTCTCTACTGTCGGGTATGTGTCGTCGGCTATCGTAGTCGCATCCATTGGGTCGAGACCAGACATTGTGTCGTGAAGCAATTTGGCGTCGGCCACTGTATGTGTCAGTGGGCCAGCCTGGTCTAGACTTGAACCCATAGCCATCAAACCATAGCGCGATACCGCACCATAAGTTGGTTTGTAACCAACCAAACCACAATAACTAGCCGGCTGACGCACTGAACCACCAGTATCCGTACCAAGAGCAGCTGGCACAAAGCCGGCGGCAACCGCCGCAGCTGAACCTCCAGAAGAACCTCCAGGAACTCGATCAATATCATGTGGATTTTTACTAGGACCAAAAGCAGAATTCTCAGTTGAACCACCCATGGCAAACTCATCTAGATTTGTAGAACCAACGATGACTGCACCAGCATCTCGTAGTCGCTCGATAATTGTTGCATCGTAAATAGCGGTGTATTTTTCAAGTATCTTTGAACCACCAGTAGCCAAACGACCTTTGATCAATATGTTATTTTTGAACGCTAGCGGAATACCAAGTAAAGGAGCTGTCCTTCCTCCCTTTTTGTAAATTTCTGTTGCAGCCTCTGCGGCCTCTAGGGCCTCTTCTTCGTATAGATGCAGGAAGGCATGAATGTCAGCATCGTCTTTTTTGATGGTTGCAAAATACTCTTTGACGACTTCTACTGGAGTTGTGTCGCCACTTTTGTACGCAGCAACTAATTCTGAAATAGTTTTCATAGACATACTAATCTTTCGAGTTTTTCAAAATCTTTTTTACCTTCATCAGGCGGCCTTTAGTGTCTGGCATCTCGCGCAAGATTGATTCAGTAAATTGATCTGGTTCGTTAGTGACCACGTCTTCGCGCAACACGTTGTAACGGGCGCCGACTTGTGGTTCGGAGTCAGCTTCGTCAGCGGCAATATCATTCACCGCACTAACGTACGACATGATGGCCGATAGTTCTGATTCTAAATTTGTAACCTCCGCGTCACTCAAGGCGATACGCGACAGTTCCCCCAGATGTAAAATGTCATCCCTGTTCATGCTGGCTAGCCTACCATGTTTTTTATTACGAGACGAGTCGCTTAAAAGAAGCCTCATCCAGCGTCTTGACCCCTAGTTCAGTCGCCTTGTCAGCCTTGCTGCCTGGGTCGCTACCGACAACAACGTAGTGAGTCTTGGTCGATACGCTACTAGATATTTTGCCTCCAGCCTGACGAATAAGCTTTTTGGCATCGTCGCGTGTGAGTGTTTCTAGCGTTCCGGTCAAAACAAAAGTCTGGTCAGTAAGTGTTGTCGCTGTCCGCTTGGCTGGATTTTTGATTGTTAGATGTGGAGTAAGTGCAGCCAGGAAATCTTTATTTTCTTTTTGCCTAAACCAAGCAAATGCCGCCTCACCAATAGTGCCTCCAATACCATGAATAGCAGCGATCTCATCAGACGATGCCGACGCTAGAGTCTCGAGACTACCAAATCTTTCAGCGATCACTCGGGCAGTTTCTTCCCCTACTCCGTCGATTGAAAGTGCGATCAGTAAGCGATGCAGTTCAACCTCTTTCGATTTGTTAATTGCCTCGATCACATTTTTAGCCGCCTGCTCTTTAAAGCCTTCGAGTGGTTCTAGTTCATCGATCGTCAGAGTAAACAAATCTACGGCGTTTTTGATCAAGTCAGCATCAAGTAGCTGGTCGACAATTCGCGGCCCTACTCCATCCATATCAAACGCGTGTTTTGAAACAAGGTAGTACAAACGCTGCCGCCGAAGCTGGTCAGAATCTAGTGACACGCAGCGGTACGCCGCTTCTCCTGGCACACGCTCGATCGATCCGTCTCCCCCACAGCCTGCGACCTTTTTAGGAAATCGGTATGAAGTAGAGCTGCCTGGCCGCAAGCTGGTGATGACCTCAACCACCTCTGGGATCACGTCTCCGGCTTTTTGGATAACTACTGTATCTCCGACTCGGATGTCTTTCTCTTTAATAAAATCTTCGTTATGCAGTGTGGCACGTGCTACCGTGCTGCCAGCAACCAAAACCGGCCGCAACTCGGCCACAGGGGTGACCACGCCAGTGCGACCAACCTGCAACGTCACACCTTGCACCACAGTAGTCACCTGCTCGGCAGGAAGTTTGTATGCAATTCCAAACCGCGGACCTTTGGCGGTGTAACCCAACAGATGTTGCTGGTCTACTCGGTTCACTTTTATCACCATGCCATCGATCGCAAAAGAAAATCCGTCGCGCTTTGGAACCAGCGATTCGTAGTGTTTTTGGACGGAAGCCAGATCTTTGCACCGCTTGGCGTATTTACTGGTTGGCAATCCGAGCTTTTGCAGTAGCTGCAATTCTTCCCATTGCGTTTCGGGCACAGCAAGTTTTGTTTTTCTAGCCTCAAAATGATCGATGTCGTAACATGTTAAAGACAAGTTCCGCGCTGCTGACACTTGCGAGTCTAGCTGCCGTAAACTACCCGCTGCTGCGTTGCGAGGGTTAGCAAAGGTGTTTTCTCCAGCCTTCTCTTGGGCTTTGTTTAATGTTTCAAAATCCTTCACACCAAGCCAAACTTCACCAACACAAATAAGATCCACCTCAGCAGTCAATGTCTGAGGCAAGGTTTTGATGGTCTTTGCGGTATGAGTAACATCTTCCCCGACTCGTCCGTTGCCGCGTGTGCTGGCGCGTGCTAGCTGTCCGTCTTTGTACTCGACGATCAACTTAAGTCCATCAATTTTATGCTCACAGACAAAATCGATGAACTCTCCATCACGATCAGCTTCCGCCAAAATACGATTCAACCTGGATTCCCAGTCTTGCAGCTCTTCATATGAAAAAACATTATCGAACGACCACTGCCTTACCTGGTGTTTCACTTTGGCAAAGGCTCCATTGGCGCGCGCACCGTCTGCCACACCGCTGGTACTTTTACCCTCCACTTTCTTCTCTAGTTTTAGTGTCTCTTGCAACAAAGCGTCATACACCTCGTCACTGATTTCTGGAGCTTGATCTTCGTGGTATTTCTTGGCGTGATAAGCGATAGTCTCACGCAACTGCGCTAGCCGGTCTTTGTCTGGTATCTTCATTGTCTACAATTCTATCAAAACCTTTCGCTCTACGACACCATAACCAAAACCTCCCGCACCTGGGCAGGATTGGTTATATCCACTAGTCGCAATCAGTGTACACCTTGATCCTCCCGTGCAAGTTTTTCCTCCACCAAACGAGTGCCCAGGAATCAAAGCGCGAATACTACTTTCAGGAATCGATACCGGCGAACTATCAGCAATAACCACCATATTAATGCGCGTACAACGGTCAGGCGACCCTGGCGGCCAAGAAAATTCGTATTCATATTGCTCTGCCTCTGGAATACCGTTAATAACAGAGCCGCCACTTGCTGCGACGTTACTGGCCGAGCTACCAAAACATCTTACACCTGGCATCGCAGCGCCGGTCACGGCAGCATCGTTAAATATGTCAGCCTCAACCGTATCTTGTCGGCGCCAATGTAGCGCACATTCAGCACCAGCGTTAGCTGCATGGAAGGCGATTTCAGAGTCTCTGGTGGTAACAGCCAAACGCACTTGTTTAATCGTCAGGTCAAGAATCACCAGCCCAACAGACAACACCACACCAACAACGATCAAAGACATTAAAAGTGCAAAGCCAGACTGTGAAAAAGTTTTATCGACCATAGACATTGTACAGATAGGTTACCATTTCCACTTCCTGCTCTCTCCTTTGTTCACCTGTGCGCCAAGTAACCTTTGAGGTGACAAGTACATCTCGTATGCCGCTTGGGTCTGGCTGAAGGTTAATCGTTCTAAAATAAATAGTTTCTGCGTTCCCTCCCGAATTATGTGTATACCTAGATCTTTGTGCATCATTACTATTAATGTACAAACGGCAGTTGTCTCGGTTTGCAGCATTACAATCAACAACACTGACTGTTCCTGCTGCGTTGGTTGCCATCTCTAGCCCACAAGCTTCAGGTAGACCGCTTCCGTTGTCTACACACTCACCAAATGCTCCTGAGGAATCCAAAAAGTCTTGCCATGCACTATTGTCTTCAGTCCCACTGCTGAAGTCCTCCAGAACAAGATCGTCTCGCGCCTTTTGAACCAATTCTATTCCTTCCTGTGCCAAGAATGATGCGACCACCTGTTCACTGGAAAAGTTAGTACTGTGAGTCGCGGTAGAGATGATAGACATTGGTCCAACAATAACCAGCAACAAAATAGTGATGGCGACCAATGTTTCGACTAGGGTGAAGCCTGATTTTTGATTTATGTTGATCATATGTCAATTTCTCTTTGCGTGATAGTAGTTTGTAGCACATGAACCTTAGCGCTAGGGTCGTTTGACTCGGCTGCTTCAATAATGAGAGTCACCGCCGCCTGGTCATCCTGACTTGCAGCAGAACTCAGCGGTCGACTGCCACTGACAAAGAATTCTGCACTACGTATATAAATACCATCACTGGTAATAGGCTGAGCCACCTGAGTACCAATTCGTCTATACAATTTTCCTTGATTTCTATTGAAGAAGTACAATATGCGCTCGTTGCCGCCTGTTACACTATCACCCCCTTCCACAAAAGATATTCCTTGAAAGCGACGATTTAAATTATTCCCACTTGAGCAGTCATTTCCCGCGACGGCTGAGTCTAAATCATTTGAGGAACTGAATGATCCTCCTACACTGTTTCTTGATTCACAATCGTAGTAACGTCCAGTTCGTATTTCTCGCGTCATTCCGTCAACTGCAAATGTCAGGTTCGAGAGAATACTTTGTTCGTCTTGAAGTTGTCGGTTCGACGCGATTAGAACCAACAGAGACCCTACTGCAATCGTAACCACCACAGAAAAAAGGCCAAGCGAGACGATCATCTCAATCAAAGTGAATCCGGCTTTTTTTTGTTTTAGTTTCATATAAATTAGCAGTCCAATACAGACACTTGCCCGGCCGAGGTTACTTCAACCGTTCTGACATCTTCGGCACACACACTACCTGAATCACCAGCCACACCGATGTCGATCTGGTAACTACCGGTTCTCCTGATCGGGTCACCACTAGATTTAAACACCGCATCAAAGTTAGGGCGTTCAAAAGTTATAGAAACGTTACCTTCTACCTCAATCCCTGAATCGTGATAGCGTATTTGTCGAATCTCAAACCGAGAATCAAGCAGACCTATTGGCCCATACAGAGTATCGCTCGAGTGGTAATAGCGACTACTGCTACCATCATCTATAAAAGACACGTAGCGCTGCCTATTCGCTGCGTTTGAATTTAAGTGTACCCCCAATACTGCACGAAAGTCACCACCACCACTTGTGTCATTATTGACCGCACTGACCGTGGTCAATTGGATTTCTCTAATTGCCAAAGCTAATTCGTACGCTTGCCCTCTTAACAACACAGAACTATTGAACGTTTGCTGTCTGGCAATCACTACACCTAAAACTAGCAGCATTACACCGATACTAACCAACAATTCGACAAGTGAAAAACCGCTTGACCCAACGGCCTGTGGTTTACTTGAAACTGAATAAGGTAAGAACATCAAAATTTAAAAAATATACCAGGACTGCCCCAATAATCATAAAAGGAGCAAACGGTACTGCGCTTTTCATTGTAAGGGTTTCTTCTGATAGATGTAACGACTGTTTTCCCCGTTTGTGTTTCTGCCAACCCAAGATCAGCAGACTTATAGCAGCGCCAACCCAGAAAGAAACAACAACAAATGAGAAGACGAGCGTCGGACCAACCCACAAACCAAGTGGGATAGCGAGTTTTACATCTCCAAATCCCAGCCACTGACCACGCGAAACTGCCCACAAAAAGAATAAGAAACCGGCACCAGCTACTGCCGCGAAAATCGTCCACCCTAGAACAGCGTTAGTAAACAAGCCAAGCCACCACTGATACCCTATCCACCCTGTCGTTAGCAAGGTCAAGGCAATAGTCATTTCATCAGGAATAATAAAGTGATTGTAATCGTACACCGTCACCACCAACAGCACAGACAACATCAGCAACAGCCATAAGAACTCAACAGGACCGCCAGACACAAGCCCCGCCAGAACGAACAGGATTGCTGTTGTGACTTCAACCAAAAAATACCTTGGAGTGATCAGACACTTGCAGGTGCGGCAGTGCCCGCGCAAACATAAGTACGAAAATAAAGGGAAGAGCTCGTACCATTTAAGTGAAGTACCACAAGACATGCAATGAGAACGGCCGTTAAGTGACTTGCCGGTGTGGAATCTATAGATATAGACATTGAGGAAGCTGCCAATGATAGCTCCGAATATAAAAATAATCAGCAGCGACACCGACTCTGGCAGTATTGTAATTTGGTCTAGCCAACTATTCATAAGACACCAAAGTATAACAAACAAAAAACCGCCAAAGCGGTTTTTTGTTTGTTAAAATAAATATTTCAACTTATTGAACACATGCAAAGGCCGAACCAAGCGCGGCAGTTGTGTCGCCTGAGTAACCAGTACTGTCTACACAGAATCGATTACCACTTCCAGCCAGAACCACTTCTACAGCATAAGCCGTTGGTGATTCGTTACAGTTAGCAGCAGCTCCTGCTGCATCCTGAACAGCTGTCATAAGTTCAGAAACTGCTCCACAAACACCGGTTGTGTTGTTTGTAGCATCAACATCGTAAGCGTACCCATTGTTGTTGTAATATAACTCTGCTTCGTTACGAAGACTATTCATTGAACCCTTAGCAGATGCGTCACTAGCACTACTTCGTGCGTCGTTAAGTGATCCAAGCACCACCGCCGCAAGAATACCAATGATCGCAATCACTACGAGGAGCTCGATGAGCGTAAAACCTCGTTCTAGTATTTTTTTCATAATTATTTTTTAAGTTTTATAACTGCTTCAGACGTCAGCTGCACGTCTCAAACAAGGAGTGTCTCTACGTTGCGAGACTATCTAATTATACGAGTACAAACAGACTATTGACCTGCCCATTGTTGCGACGTGTGGAAAACTGTTTAGAAAGCAGAAGTAAGGTTATAGATAGGCATTAGCACCGAAGCAAGTAGCACACCGACCCCAAGACCAAGCATCACGATCATAATCGGCTCGATAAGGCCGATCATAGTATCGACTGCGTTATTCACCTCACGCCGATAGAAGTGGGATAGGGTTCCTAGGATATTGCCTAGACTCCCTGTTTCTTCACCAACTTTAGCCATTTGGGTTAGCACACCAGGGATTTGCTTATGTTCTGAAAGCGAGTCGGCAAACGACCGACCACCACGCACTTCTGTTAATGACTCCTGGAGAATCTCTTCGAAAACTGTGTTGTCTACAACATCAGCAGTAACTTCAAGTGCTTGTACGATTGAAATGCCACTTGAGAGCATTGTTGACATGTTGTCACAAATTCGTGTAAGCAACAGTTTTTGCTGCAAGTCACCCAGATACGGTACCGCCAAAACAAATTCGTCAAGAGCTCTGCGACCTACGTCAGTCTGCACAAACTTCCACATTCCAAATGTTCCAGCGCCCAACAAAATGACAATGAATCCCGCGTACGCTACCAAAAAATCAGACAGGCCGATAACGATCTTGGTGTAGATCGGCAACTCTTGACCAGAGTCAATCAAAATTTTTGTAATACTAGGGATAACCTGCGTCAACATGATACCCATCACAATAAAGAAAATTCCGATAACAAACGCTGGATAGACCAGAGCATTTTTGGCCTTTCCTTGTATTTCGTACTGGCGATCAAGGTAGTCAGCCAAGTAGTCGAATGACTTCTCTAAAGAACCTGACTCTTCACCAGCACGTACGAGATTTACATAAAAAGAAGAGAAGACTTCGGGGTGAGCAGCCAGTGCACGAGAAATTGAACTACCACCCTGCAGATCTTCCACAATTTGGTTCATCACTATCTGAAGATTTCGGTTCTCGATTTCAGCAGACAAGAGGCTGAAGATTCTAAGCGGCGAAACCTGAGCCTGGAACAAAGTAGAAATCTGTCGAGACAAAATAACAACATCTTTATGCGAGACTCCACTAAAAAAATTGAACTCGAAATCAAGCATCCCTCCTGAAGAGCCCAATTCGTCAATCGAAACAAGCGTGTATCCCCGCCTCTGCACAGCAGTAATAGCAGCGTCAACAGACGGCGCTTCCACCGTTCCTTCACGCTGTACATTGGCCTGATCGATTGCTTTGTAGGTAAAGAGCATGGATTAAATAAGTCGTTCGAGACCTTTGGGATTTGTTGAATAGATAAAGGCGTTCTCAACTGAGATCAAGCCTGTCTGAACTAGTCGCGCCAGCGACCGGTTCATGTCGATCATTCCCTGCTCGAGACCAGTTTCGATCACTGACGGGATTTCGTGAATGCGATTTTCACGAATCAGGTTACTGACGGCAGTGTTGTTGATGAGCAGTTCGTACGCCGGAACCAAACCTCCTTCAATGCGTGGAATAAGACGTTGCGAGAAGATACCAATTAACGATCCTGCCAACTGGACTCGGATCTGATCCTGCTGGCTACCTGGGAACGTGTCAACAATACGACTGATTGTCTGAGCCGCGTCGTTAGTATGTAAAGTCGAGAAAACCAAGTGACCAGTTTCAGCCGCCGTTACCGCCGCCCCGATGGTTTCCTTGTTACGCATCTCTCCTACCAAGATAACGTCGACATCTTGTCTAAAGGCAGCATTAAGAGCTGATTCAAAACTTTTCGAGTCAATGCCAATTTCACGTTGGTCAATAAGCGCCTTCTCTTCCTGGTAAACGTACTCGATTGGATCTTCAATCGTTACGATGTGCTCAGCACGCCGCTGATTGATCAGGTTCACCATTGCCGCCAACGTAGTTGACTTACCCTGACCCACCGGCCCCACACAAAGGAAGAACCCTTGAGAACGTTCAGTGAAACTTTCGAGAATAGGAGGTAGATTTAATTCGTCAAAAGTTTTGATAACATTTGGGATTAAACGAAGAACAACACCCATGGCTCCCCGCTGGTGAAATGCGTTACCTCTAAATCGTACACCTTCTGCATTCTCGTATGAAAAATCTATTTCTTCGTACTGTTGATATTTCTCATATTGGTCGTTACGCATCAAAATCTGCACCAGAGAGTCAAGATCGTTCTCGTTAAGAATCGGTTTTTTAAGTAATGGTATCAAAGTACCCGACACGCGGATCAAAGGATGCGCACCAACAGACAAGTGCAGGTCTGATGCTTTCTCCGCAATAACCTGTTCAATGATTGCCGCTAGTTCTTTTTTGTAATCTGCTCCTGACATACTGGGTACGTTTATTTGTTAAGGATGGCGGTAACTTGTTTCACTACGTCACTTGGAATCGATTCAGCTTTTATAATATACCCGTCGGCACCAGCTTTATCAGCCTCATCCATGTCGGACTCTTGCCCCTGGTTAGACAATATAACTAGACGAGATTTACAGTCAGGATGCTTCTTTTTAATTTCACCAATCAACTCAACACCCGTCATCCCAGGCATAACCATATCCATCAAAATCACACTAAACTCCATACCTTGGTCCAGCTTGACCATTGCCTGCTCTGCGGTCTCTGCTATCTCGACCTCGAAATCAGATTCGCGAAATTTCATCGCGTACATATCTCGCAAAAAAACATCATCATCAACAATCAAGAGCTTCATTAATTTAATTATAGCTCGTCAGTCGATTGCTCATCTTGGTTATCGACATGTGCAACCTGTTTTTTAGGTTCATCCTCAACTCCTATCTGAGTCCCAAATTTGATCATTTCTTCGTATGGGATCTGATGATTGAGTGCTTTTACTACAGCATCCTCTTTGATACTCATAAATCCATCTTTTCTCGCTTCATTATAGATATCTTCTTCTGACGCATTATTCAAAATAAGTTCCTGAATGACCCCAGTGACTTCTAGCACTTCAGTAACAGCAGTTCGCCCACGATAACCAGTTGAACAGGTTGGCGTTTTTTCTGGATGAGTCATTGTCTTCATTTTCGGAATCCGAGCATGATATTCCGCCGGAAGAGTGGATTTAATATCATCAATACGCCTAAGTGTACCAGCGTCAATTTCCTCTTCTGTTCCGGAGCCATCACAAAGAGTACGAGACAATCTTTGGGCAATTGCCATTTTAAGGGTCGGGGCAATTAGATACGGATCTACACCCATGTCTATCAAACGAGGAATCACACCAATTGAACTGTTGGTGTGAATCGTAGACAAAACCAAGTGACCTGTAAGCGCCGCCTGAATAGCGAGCTGAGCCGTTTCTTTATCACGAATCTCACCAACCATAATAATGTCGGGGTCCTGACGAAGAGCGGCCCGCAGCCCGCTGGCAAAGCTGTAACCAATTTCAGGCCGAACCTGAGACTGACTGACTCCCTCTAGGTTGTACTCGACCGGATCTTCAAGCGACATGACGTTTTCGGTATTTGTATCCACCTGGCCGATCATCCCCCGCAGAGTAGTAGATTTACCAGACCCAGTTGGCCCAGAGATCAAGATTATCCCAAAGGGCTCTTTAACGACCCGTTTAATCACATCCATGTTGTGTGGAGAGATACCACTTTGCTCAAGTGTCAAAACTCCCTTTCCGGTATCAAGAATACGCATCACAACCTTTTCTCCATGGTTGGTTGGCAACACAGATACACGAAAGTCGATCTTTCGGTCGTCAAACGTAGCCGAAAAACGACCGTCTTGCGGCTTACGTCTTTCATCCAGCCGCATAGCAGACAATATCTTGACTCGGGCGACTACAGCCATGTGCACATTCCTTGGCAGTTCAAGACTGGTTGCCAGCGCTCCGTCGACTCGGAAGCGTACTCCTACTTTTTGAGGAGTAGGTTCGATGTGAATATCAGAAGCATGTCCATCAACAGCGTATCTCAGGATAGTGGCCACAATTTTAGTGACCGGGGCGTCTTCTTCGATATGCTCCATCGACTCGCGATCTTCGTCGGAAATGCCTTCCATGCTGGCCGAAATCTCTGCATCTAGCTCTGTCTCCAAAGTCTGCAAAGCATCGCCCACGTCACCTTCGAGGTTTTCGTAAAACTTGTGTGCCTTCGTAATATCCGAAAGCAACATGAACACCATATGATATGGCAAGTTGTGTTTGGCGCTAATGAAGTTCAATGCCTCGCGGATCCTTAGATCGTCAGGATTATTAACTCCTACTATCAAAACTTCGTTTTCGATCTTTATTGGCACCAACTTGTAGTGTCGCGCAGAATCTTCGGGGATCATGTCGAGCACTTTCTGACCAATCACAAAACCTTCAGGCTGAGTGTAGGACTCGACTTCGTACTGGTCTGCAAAGAAACTTCTAACTTCTTGTTCGGGAACTCCTTCCTCAAGCATCAATTCCTCGAGAGGTTTTCCACTATCAAGCATTTCACGCTCAATAACGTCCAGCTTTTCTGCGGAGATGATGCCTTTTTCTCTAAGCGCGGGAATAAGATTCATGAAGACAGCGACTATACAACGACTTAACTTTCAGGTGGCAAAAAGGGATCGGACCGGCCGACCTGGAATTCTTTGGGCTCTTCTGAAAAGTCGACTAGTGAATTGAATGCTTCTGATTCGAGTATTTCGGTATTCAGCTCAATAGCATTTAACGAAGCTTGTCTTTCACTAAACAGCTGAGCAGACTGCAACAACTGTTGCAGCTCTTGCTCTGAACCTCCTGTATTCAGACCTAACGCAGATTCTTGAGTAAAGAAATAGTAAGCAGTAAATACCACCAAAATGATTCCAAGAATGACAATTATATTTTGACCAATTTTACTCATATTTCATTTTCCTGATCTTCCTCTACTAAAACTTCACTCGCATAGGTAGTCATATTTATCGAAGCTGACAGAAACCCTCCTTCCAGTGGAGCAATCTCGACCTGAAACACCTCAAGAGGATACTCATTTTTTTCCAACAGAGATAGGAAGTCTTTGAGCTGGTCATACCGCCCATCAACCCCAACAGCAAAGCTATGTCGACCTGACTCAACAAGAGACGCCCCTGCTGATTCTTCATCATTATCAGATTCCTTCACAGGACCCTCGTATGAAACTTCATTAAAGGTAACGTTGGACGACTCAGCAATAATTTTAATGTCGCGCATCACATGAGCCTCGTCTACTGTTTGTGGCATGTAGACAGACAACCTGTCTAAATTCGTCGGCGAGATCGCCGAAACTTGTGACACATGATTCGCAAGCTGCGCATTGATATTTTCAATTTTAGTTCGGAGTGTCTGATATTCGTTAGTCTCAGATTGAACAATCCCAACCTTGTCAAAAGCAGGAACCGTATATAAGAAAGCAACTCCTACAGCAGCTACCATCATACATATTTGAGCAACTAGTCCAAAAGATCTCATATGTTTAATTCATTAACAGTACTTGACGCACTTGAACTAGCCGCACCTTCGATAGTCAACTCATCCTGCTCTACAACTGATATAGGCTCTACAGCCTCTACTTGAAGTTCGGGTTCTGGTTCTAAATCATCATCTATCTCTTTCGTCTCGTCAAAAGTATAAGGAACCGCTTCAAGTGGAACCTCTAAAGAAACGCTGAAATTAACCTCTGTAACAATCTGGGGGCGTTGGCCTTCTGACTGACCTTCAGTTTGTGTTCGGGACAATGAAACCTCTTCGGTCTCAATTTTAGAGAAAAGGCGTTTGTTGAGTTTATAAATTGCCCGTTGGAAGATTGCTGCATCAAACGAGGATGAAACAACATCACCTGATATGGTAAATTTTTCGTCGCCAATCCGTTCGATGGAAATATTTTGGAACTGGACCGACTCAGCAGTCGCCAAATCAACCGCGTCCAATACGGCCACAACAGAAGCTGCATTCAACATTCGATCATTTGCTTGCCTTAACTTTAAGTCAATTTCTTGAACACTCTCAAGATCTTCTGAGTTAAATGTAGTAATAGCCGCATTGAGACCAACCACTTCACGCTCTAGTTTTGATTTCTCGTAATTATGGTACAAAAACATCGCGCCAGCAGACAACAAAGATGCGAAGAGCACGACGTACGTTACGATAGTTAACAAAAAAAGTTTTTTCTTGCCTGAAGATTTTTTACGACGAACAGCACCTCGTTGTTTAGGAATAAACGAGTTAGTCTCCCCTTTAGCCTTTGCAGAAGAACCGAGCATAAGTTTCTTTAAAATTATACGCCCTATGGAAGATTTTATCGCACTTTATGTGTGGAAAGACTAGCCAAACGGCCTCAGGGCAGAGCCGATTGATGGCACGAACCCAGCGCCGACAATGTCCATCGTGTCCTCCATAAATGCTGGATATGCGACACTATCAAAAGGGTTCACATGTTCGACCTCAAGTTTAAAGACGTCAGCCACCTGTTTTTCCAATTCTGGGAACAGACTAGCGCCGCCACAAATTAATATTTTGTCGAAAGTCATATCCCCATCATTCCTATAGTCGTCAAAAACTTGTTTGAATTCACGCAAAGTATGGTGATACTGCTTTTCGTACAATCGTTTTGATATGTCGTATTTATCACCATCGTGTGTTTCTAATTTTATTTGTTCTGCTTCTTCAAATTCGACAGAAAGTTCAGTTGCTAGTTTTTTAGTTATATCAGCTCCCCCCAAATTAAAACGATACATCCTATTCAAAACACCAGCATGTGAAAGATACATTTTTGTCGAAGCGGCACCAAAGTCAATTGTGATCAAGTTGCTCTTTTTGCCAATTGCTCGGTTGGTGCTGAAGCATTCTATTTCTGTGGGTGCGTTGTTGAAGCCCGCAAACTGTTGCAGAGTTTTAAAGCGGCCGATGGCGCTGTTTTGTATCGCCGCGATCAATACCGTCCGCTCATTTTTATCTTTGGAGTTATTCTCTAACTCTGCCCAGTCAAGTGTCACTTCACTCAAAGACGTAGGGATTAATTTCCGAGCTTCGATTCGAACCATAGCTGACAAGTCGTCGTCTGGGTCTGCCTGCACATCAGCAATACTAATGAAACTGGCCGAGAGCGGCATAGCAAAAACTGCGTTGCGAGACTTAACAGCTGACTCACGCAACACATCAACCAAGGCAGCCTGCTCTTGTTGAGGAGTTAACTGAGACACAGATCCGATCGGCTTTCCAGCATAAGGCCCAAGCTGTACTTCACCATAAGTAAGTAGCGTCAAAACTCCGTCGCGGTCCTCAATCTCGACCACCTTAATAGAAGAAGCGCCAATATCAATACCCACAGAACTACTGCCCGTGCCGGTTTGCGCAGATTTTAATACATTAGATAAACTAGAGAAAATTCCCATATATTTCTGATACTATAAAAATAGTAGCACAATATAATGTCTGTATGTACAAGTTGCTGGTGAGAAATTTGTTTGGGTTGTTGTTTCCTTCCTCTGAGGCAGTAAATGGAACAACATTGCCCAGTATTAGACCTCAGTTTTTCAAAGACACTATCTATCTTTGGTCTTACAAAGAAACGCATACACAGACCGATATTAAAAATAATAAATACTATCGGGACGTTCAGGCTGCAAATCGCCTGGGCCTAGGACTAAACTCCTATCTAGACAAATCCCCCGCCGCGGACATATCAATAATTGTCGTGCCACAAAGCTACCGACGCTGGCGCGAGCGAGGATTCCACCATCTCGAAGACATTGTTAAAGAAAGTGAATACGGAAAGAATCTGAAACCAAACATCTTAACCAAAAAGACACACACCAAGCGACAGACACATGTGGACCGGGGTGAGCGTGAGCGTCAGCAGGCCGGCACTTTTGCATGCCGGCCTGCTGCCGCTTCTAAACTGCGCGGAACTGTTATTCTCTTTGACGACGTGATTACGTCCGGCGCTACCATGAACGCAGCTCGGGCTGCCCTAGCTCCCCATTTACATCCCGAAACAAAGTTGATTTGCTTAGCGCTCGCGCATTAGAGGAACTACGAGCAAAAAGAAAAGACGGCCCGACGGGCCGTCTTTTCTTTTGTCAGATTTGCAGTCAGTTTATTTACCGTACTTCTTTGAAAGCAAGTAGTAAACTACTGCTCGGTATTTGTTGCTCCCACATTCTTTCATTTGCTCTAGAACATCTGCAATTGCAGCCATTCCTTTTTCTTCGTCAGTTTCTTCTAGTTCGTCTGCGACAAAGTTTGTATAAACACGCTTCACCTCTTCTGGGTCAGATGCAGCAACTGTTTGTGCGTCGCGGTTGTAGTTAGCTGGTCCAACTCGATCAGTTGCCCAATCTAGCACGTCAGCGTCTACCTTAACTCCTAGTGTTTCAAGTTGTGCGGTGTACTTTTCCACCATTTCTACTTTTGTAGCCATAAATTCAATTGAATATTACCTCCCTCATAA
>CALJTT010000028.1 GCA_937975855.1 Minisyncoccota bacterium
ATGTTAAAAACTTTGCGTCGTTCGCTTTGGGCGTGGGCTTTTACTGCGTTTTTTGTAATTGGCATATGACTTTCTAAAGTCCGGCTACTTTACATTAGGAGTGAGGAAAAGGCAAGTAATATGAAACCCGACTGATCCGCAAACCCAATGTTGTTAACTCTAAATCTCTTGTGAACTAGGCACCACCTCTATCCCATAAGTAGCCGTACCATAGACACAAGTAATGGTATAGAAGCTGTCGTTTTGAGTAGTGACGGTAAGTGAACCAGATTGTGAAGCAAGAGGATTGTATCCAGAGACACCTTGTCCAGAAATACTACAAGTAGAAGGGTCACTGTCGGTAGTGTCCCAGTCCAGGGTAAATGGTGTACCTGCTCGAACAATGTTTGTACCACTTGGATTATCAAGCGTGGGAAGATCATAGGTGTCTGTAGTGGCAGTGTCGACAACGATGAGAGCTCCTCCTGTCAGTGGTTCACACGAGAGTGTAAAGATTGTGGTTGAAGGCAGTGGCGCAGTAGCTTGGTTGGTTCCTGCCACACCAGAGAAGCTTCCGATGTTGGGCGATGAAGTTATCACACAGTTGTTTGTGTGGTTCGTGTTCCAAGTTAAGTTAGTTCCATCACCAACTATTACTGTAGAAGGTGAAGTGCTAATGCTCCCTGACGGATATTCGTGAACCACTACACTGCCGTTACCAGTCAGCGTCTGTCCAACAGAGTCGGTGACTGTAACATTTCCTTGCTTGGTTCCTCCAACGGTGTATGTCTTGTTTGTCTGTGCTGCTGACCCAGTCAGGGCTCCAGTACCACTCCATGAATATGTGTATGGCGGGACACCACCAGACACATTTGACGTCCAGCTCACTGATGTGTTCACAAACGTTGGGCTTGGTGTTCCAGACACTGTGACTGGGTTAAGAGCAGGTGGGTATGTTTCAAAGTTTATCCAGCCAGTTGTGTTGTCAGTTTCGTCAACTTCTTGATGTTCGTTGTTCGCGTCAGCAACGACCCGGTAGCGGTGGTTTCCGACCGGGAGGTTGGTTGGTACGTAACTGATACTTTCAGTAGCACCAGGGGTAATTCCTTCTAGTGCGACAGCGTGACGGCGATCTTGGGTAGAGTTAACGTATCCGTCGCGGTTGAGATCGATTTCGATGGCAGCCCAGTTTCCGTTGTTGCCTTGAGTAGAGTCAAAGGCTGCTGCACCGCTGTTAGTGACTGTTCCGTCGAAAGTTACCGGGGATCCAATAGCAAAAGTTGTGCCTGCTCCGACTGAGGTTCCGTGGGATGGGGTGTAGTTAGGTCGAGGTACGTCAACAACAACAATCTGGTCTGTGCAAGTTTTATATAATCTGCCGCCATGCGTATCTGAGTGCTTTGAAATAGTCATGATGACGTCATAAGTGTTCCCGCCAACTAGCGGGCCGTATGGAATTGGCATCCTACGTGTGATCGCGTGTCTTAAGTTTAAACGATTACCGCCCCAAACATCAATTCCAGAACTTTGGTCTACCAACAATAGTCTGTAGTCAAAAGGTCCTTGTTCTAAGTAGCAGCTACCTCCCGAGGATGCACGCCAACAAGCAGTGACTTGTGCTCCATCTCCGACTCTAACAGAGGCTGGCGCCCAGACTGTACACGATCCTACATTAGAAGAACCTGACGCCGGCATCGCATACCCTCCCGCCTCGCCTCGAGGTGAAAGTTCAAGCAAGCCCAGTTCAACCGAATCAGACTTTCCGAGGTCACCACTTGAATGCGAAGACATTGTTAGAGATACGAATAAGCCGAATGTTAATAGGAAGGCTACTACAACAGTAAAAATACGCGCATGGATAGAATTCATAAACAAATTATGTCACAGAACGAGTAGAAATTAACACCTTGCCTCGCAACAATGTTGACAAATCAACTTTGGGCTAAGTCTATATTTTTATCGATCGCAGCACGAAACTCAAGTAACCCCTGCCCCCAATCATCAGGATTGTTCCCAGGATATGAATTCCCCCAATCTTCAACCGTAAGTTTCGCAGCTGAGATTTTTGCTGACTGAAACTGATTTTTTGCTTCTTCTTTACTACCCGTATTCATAAGAGCCAGCCCGTACATGTTTAAAAGCCAAGCGTGTTCTGGCATATACTCCAAACCCTCTTCAAGCACTGGAATCATTTCTTCATACTCGCCCTGGGAAAAGTATATCCACGATAGATCAGTTCGTGCCCAAGGACTCTGTGGATCAAACTCGAGATATTTTTTGAATCCCTCTGCACCTTTCTCCCAGTCCCCTACCTCACCGCTATGCCGCGCCTTATAGCCATAAGTCAGACCAATCATATAGTAAACATTCGGTACCGAGTCTCCGAAATATTCTATTTGTTTATCAAAACGGTAGAGCGCTGTGTGAAAATTACCTTCAATAAAATCTATTCGGCCAAGCTGATACCATTGAATTGAGTTACCGCGCACATCTTCGTCAGTTGCTTGTTCGTAGTAATGTCTCGCCTTTACCAAGTCGTACGGGCCGCCAGGGTCATCATCGTGATTAAAATAATACTGACCAAGATCAAAATTTGTCATGTGGTCGAGCGACTTTTCGTCTATACTTTTTTTCTCAACAGCAACTTTTTTTTTAGATTCATCTTTGCCAAAGAGATCACTGTAGCCTATAGAAAGGAATACGATCAATACCAACACGACACCCAATAAAACACTTTTGAAAATGGAGTAACTACTTTTCATTAAAACTTTTCATGTCAAAGATAACATGTGTGCGCCACTGATTTGATTTGTTGAAACTTTGATGCATAACGTGATTTTCAAAAAACCAGAGCTCCCCTGGTTTTGCTTCGACCTTATCCGTTCCAACCTCCATAATATTTCCGGGGCCGCAATCTATCACCCAATGATATCTCTCTCTTCCAATCAAGTGCTTTTCAGAATCGTAATGTCTATATACCATCCCGTGTGGACGTAAACGAACAATTGCTACTCGACCTAAACCAGCATTTTCTTTTTGAGCAAAATATTCAACTGCGTCGACTATGCTTAGGAACTGATCAGCTTCGGCAGTTCGTACACTTTCGTGAAGGCCGTCTACTTGTATGTATGTTTCACCTTTATTTTCAGGTAGATGACGAAGTATGATCGCGTTTGTTTTGCTGTGTAGCACTACCTGCAATTGCCTGCTCATGTTTAAAAACCATGCAGTAGGAAAAGATGCGAGTTCTTTTATTGCAAAAGACGAATCTATTGTTTCAACAAGTCGCAAATAATCTCCACTGTTGTGGTAAATCTGTGATTCACAATCCTCATTCAAAAAAGATCTGAGTGTCAATATCAGCTTGTTCTTTTTGTATTTATCACCAAGGGTGAAAGCTTCCATCTTTTCCGCAAAAAAAATAGCTGCCTCGACATTTTCTTTGAAGAAATATTTTCTAAACTGCTCATCTGAAAAATCTAATTCTAAAAAGGGCGTCAGCGTGTCACATGTGTGCCTTAGTAACTCACGATTATCGTAAGAGCAATTACGTGATTCTAACAAATAAAACAACTCCTGGTATCCGACATACAGATACGGGTGATCCATGGTCATATTCACCACAGATTGATAAAAACTAGGATTGTCTATTTGATTACTAATCAGGTCACTGAATGTTTTCGCTAGTGTACACATTATCCAGTTTTAAATATATGTTTATCTAGAGCAAATAGACAAAAACAGACTTTGGCCATGGTTACCATAATTATGTGGTACCATCGGTACTTCCTGTACCATTTGAACCGCTGGGATCAGGTTCGGTGTTATCATCATTATTACCATCACTATTACCATCACTATTGTTACCACCACTTGATGTATCAGCAAAAACTCTGTCCGCGGAGGGGAAAAGTTCTCCGCCACCGCTAGTCAAAGTGTGGTCACTGTCGACATTCTTACTACCTGTAAATAAGCCGACTGCATAGCTGAAGATCAACCCGAATACGCTCAGAAAGATTATGCTTGTTGTCTTAGATATTTTTTTTATTTTATTACCCATATGTACACGATATTATACTAGTCAAACATCAAAACGCCAATGGGGACCACTGCATCCGTTCAATCAGGAATGTCTCAAAATTTGGATCAATAATTTCAGCAACTTTCACAAAACTATTCCGACGAATCAATCCGTTGGCTGAGTAGTTTGATGAATCTTCGCCACCATGACCGATCAAATAGTATCTACGCGCGGCATCCTCTTCACTCAGGGTGTAGAGATATTTATCCAACAGGACCTGAATTTCTGCCCGCTGAAATTCGTCTGGATTCATGTCTGAATCAATCATAATTGCAAGCATCTTAAATACACTCAACTCTGCTAACACAATCGAGGCGTTAAAGTGAGTTTCAGTAAATCCATCTGCATAAGCAATACCCTGATCAGCAACCTCAAGCAACCGATCTGCATCTTCAACACCAGCTTGGAACATATAGAATAGAGCTGTTGCCTCTTGATACAAACCATTCGCATATTTAGTGCTATACCCAGCGTCATTCTCATTCAGGGTGAGACGATCGCGGCCAGCAGCGAGATGTAACTCAATCTCTGATCTGATTTCGTCATTGTCGAGCTCATTGATATTCTGAAGGGTAAGATTGCGCCCGATAAATAGGTAAGGTAAGGAGCGATCTGAATCTAGTTCAATTACTTTTTTAAAAGCTCTAATGACTGCTTGTCGCACCTCTGCACCCGTAGTCAATTTTTCTCCTTCTGACAGTACCCCGAACATTGTCGGTCCAAAAACCTCATTTACATAGTCGTATGTAATGTCCTCGGTGCCAAAGCGGGAGGAAATCTCCCAGGCAATAGCTTCAAGAGCAGCTGCCTGACTTGAAGAACTCCTGTCCTCAGCATACATTTGAAACAAAGCGGGCGCATACTTTTCTTGATCCGCCCTCGCATAGTAGGCAATCAACTGATTCTTCAAAACAGCCTCTTGTTCTTTTGTTAAGTCTCCTTTTGCAAGTTCTTCTTGGAGAGTCTCAATAGCCTGATCGTAGTCGCGATCTTGCCAAAAAGACTTCTCTGCTTGTTTTATTTTCTGATCAACTTCGTCCTTAACAAGAACAGGTGGGTTCTGCGTCGGCGGAATATCCTCAGCCATATAAACCGTTAAAAAATATCGAATGGATAGTATCGCTAGAATTAAAAAAGCAACAACTACTGTTGCATTGAGTAGATTTCGAAGTGTCATATATTACATACTACCTCACACTAAAGAAAGTCTAAGGAAAAATATGTGGGAGACTGTTGATTACTTCCCTACCCTCCTTTATCTGCAACAACAGCCTCTTATTAGCCAAAGGTGCTGTACGCATATCGTGAGTCATGGGAACGAGCGAAGGAACGAGAACAGAAACAGCTGATAAGCCCAGGATATTCATAGCTTTGACGTTCCTTTCCAGTACATATATATCGTGACTTTGGTTATGCAAGAGGGCAATAATTTTATTTGTCACGTCACTTTTTTGAACAACTTTCTCAATGTCAAAAGACTTATGAAAATCACACTTTGTACCCGTTAGAAAGAAATTCATTCTTTCTCTATTTTTGTGATCAGCCCAGAAGTTAAGTCTCTCTTTGTCGTTGTATTCAGTTTCATACGGATATTCTTCGGCTGGTTTTGGAATGACCTGATTATCCTCGAAACCCAGCCAGTGCAACATACTCGTCGCTTCAAGTATGGCGCTTCGAATGGCTTGATTTGCATCTATGTCACACCCGGCGCCACCAACCATTGAGGGGAGTTCCCTATCCTCGCTCTCGAGCACACAAAAAACATTAGGAATGTTGATATCATCTGTTGTTATGTTAAGTAGATGCACATCCAATCTTTTGGCCTGGCAGCGTTTAATTAATTGCTGAATACTCTCGTCATCAATAGTCGCCAAGTCAATCTTTGGTGGAGATTTTCCACGCAGCCAGAAAGAGAAGAAACCATCTCGTTCAATAATTTCGCACAAGCCGGCCGTAATTGCTTTTTTCCTACTAGTATGAGCAGCCAACCCATGAGTACCAATCTCACGTAAAAATGGCTCTCCTTTCATCCGTTGATAAGACCAAAAAAACAGTTGTGCCGGTGCCCAGATGGCTTTATCTGGTGATTTGTGTGCCCCTACTTTATTTACACTGACCCATCGATACGGACTGTCATCAGTATGAACATCTTCTGAATTTGCCCGCAGCGAGTATTGTTCGTCGCTAAGTGTTATGCATTCCTTGGGATCAAGAAAATGTTTACCTCGCCTACTCAAATCATTAACAGAAGCATGCAGAAATTCACTATTTTTGTAGTACAAAAAAGGCACTCGCTCTACACACTCACCGACCACTTTGGTAAGTGCCTCAGAATAATCAGTCGAAAACCCTCGACTTAATGTTAAGTTGCCGGGTTCCTTGGCATCTGTATGCTCTCGCAAGAGTCTAAACTTGATCGCAAAATAATACTGGGCTGGCTCATAGTCTTTTGGCCAATACCAAAATAACTTTTTAATAAAACCACTTCCGTATAGGTACAAAATTACTAACTGCCACCGAAGTGACAAGAAACGATCTATTTCGTTGTGAAGTTTACGATAATAAAATAGAGATACAAAAATTTTTGGATGGTCTACCACAACCCTAAGAAGAGCGCGCCAACCAAAAGGAAATTCAAAATTATCACAAGTTGCCGGGCGAACGCAGTCTTTGTGCCTGGTGCGAGTAACTGTTCTGAGTTCACGTTTAATCATTAGTGAGTAATTATACGACATCAAAAGAAAAGCGCCCGATCTAAAGTAAGTTAGATCGGGCGCTCTACATCATATGCGCAGACTGCTCAGCCTGCGGAACGCACCACCGAGAACTGCCGGCCAGAATTCGCACCTCGATAGACGCCATACCCGGCGTCGAACGCGAATGCTTCCGTACCGCTGCGCAGGGTGTGCAAGAGCACCACCTCAATACCGGCGGCGGCAAGCGTACCACGATCGGCGGACGAGAGCGGCAAATCCGAGACACGCACCGGGATGGTGTGTTGTATCACGTTGTTACCATCGACCGTCGTACTAAGCCGGACGAAGCCACCCTTAACGTCAGTGGCCACCACCTGGCTGGTGAAAGCTTCTTTGGTCTCAAGCACGCCACCTCGGAACAAGGCCCCGAGAAGGAAGCTCCGTTCGGAAGTCGGAATCGCTACCGCCTTTGCCTGGTCGCGCGAAACTCCATCAAGAGAACGTAGAATCGCTACAACTTGTGCAGTTGTCGGCGTACCTGCGTTCGCCTGCTCGGCCGCACGTGGTGACGCGGTAGCGGGCTGTATAAGAGCAACCGGTTGAATGCTGGTCGACGCGACCGGTGCAAGCGCGGTGGAACCTCCAGTGTTTGTCGGTTGCTGTGCACAGCCAGCGACGGTGATAAGGGCTGCGATAATCAGTGGAAAACGGATTCTCATCGTTTTATCTCCCGGATTGCGAAGAATGGTGAAAGTGAAACGAGCTAACTGCTCTAACAAACTTATACCTTATTCTTAGAAAAAAGCAAGAGCTTAGTCAATACCGCCTGGAGAAGCACCATCTACAGCTCGCTGCAGCGAAATAATCTCGTTAGCAAATGTTGGTAAAAAATATTGTCCCGTCTGCGGATTCTGCACCAGACTATTAGTAATCCTTTCGCGAGCATGAAAACAACCAGTAACTTCCCCTGTCTGCGGGTCAATTTCATGTAACCGCCCAGCGTTAGTACCAACATAAAGACAGTCACTGATGATGGTTGGGCTAGAAAAAATCCTTGTACTATCAAGGTTTTTCTCGAACACAAGTTCGAGTGTTTCGAGGTTAATACAACGTACGTGTTTGTCGACTGAGGTAAAGTAGACGTTCTTTCCATACACTACCGGTGTTGACCATATCCCGAACTCGCATTTATGATGATAAACTAAGTGGCCAGTGTGCGCGTCAATGATGTATAAAAATCCATCGATAGAACCACAGATGACGTATTTCTGTTTGTGGTAATAGGCAAAGCTTTCTTTGATATCTCCGGTACCAAACCCACCATGCATCTTAGGATCAAAATCAGATCCGCCAAAAGTCGTAAATTCCCATTTAACCTCACCTGTCTTGGCACAATGCAATCTGACCTTGCCGTCGTTTGATCCAATTACTACTTCTTGTCGTTCAGATATGTAATGTGGCGAGCAGTGCGTCAGTGCTGGATGCGAGTAGTCACACCATACTTTTTTACCAGTTTTGATATCAAGTGCTACTATACCTCCCCGTTTGGCAAACAAACCAAACTCCAGACCAACATAAACCAAACCCAAATCATCTGCTACGGCAGGTGACGATCCGATCCAGTCAGCCTCAAGGAACATCCACACTCGTTTACCGGTATGTTTATCCAGAGCGTAGAAATTTCCATCATAAGAACCAAACAATACCAGATCACCATGCAGGGCTGGGCTAGAAAAAATAGACTTTCTTTTTGCATGCGAGCCTACCTGGTACTTCCACGCCACTGTTCCATCTGACTGGTTCAACGCCCAGAAGATGCAATTATCGGAACCAAAATACAATTTGTCCTCATCTATCACTGGCTGAGATTTTGACACTACCCATTGGTAACTCGGACGCTCACTTTTAAAACACCATGAGGCGGTAAACGGCCAAGGTATAGGTGTTTCTTCTTTTCTTTTGCAATTGGCGACCAAGGCCTGCTCAGACAACACATCTGTAAAATCGTCGAGTTCAAACAGCGACCTGACTTTTATTCCACGATTCACAAATCGCTGGTAGTAGTCTTTGTCTCTAAACTGCAAGATGGACCAGACGGTGTCGATTTTATATCCAAGTTCATCTAGCACTTCAATCTGTCGCCAAAAAGAACCGCCACTATTAATGATGTCGTCGACCAACACTAGAGGTTGATCCTCAACTAATGTCCCTTCGATCATTTTCAATAGACCAGTTTTTTTGCGTGATTTTCTAATGAAAACTGCGTTCACATCCTCATGCCCACGGGCATAGAATTTGTTCATCAAGCTGGTCACCAATGGTACTCCGGCAATTTCAAGTGAACACATCTGAAAAGGATACTGGTCCTTGAAATCTTCATAAAAAATGTCTGAAATAAGGTTAGAAACCCGTCCATTCATCAAAACGCTGCGAAAGTTAAAGATCCAACCGTCAGGATCATCATTAAATCCAATCTCCAGATCAGTGTTTTTAAGAAACACCTGCTCGGCGATTATTTGTTTAAGTTGGAGTATATTTTGCTCCAGAGAAGATTTTTTGTTCATAAAAATACTGCCACACTGACAATGTACCATAAAGCTTATGGTAACTAATCACCGACTACCACTCACTAAATACCACAATGGGTTGCAAATTCTGTCAAGTTATGTATAGTGTTTATAGAGAAGTGAAGTATGATCTTCTTATCGCAACCCAATCTGGAGGTGCGCCATGCGTGCTCTTATCGCTGCAGCCCTCGCGCTGCCCCTGATGATCTCTCCTGCGCAAGCAGAAGGAACACATCACCACAGCCACGAAGGGTCACCGGAATCGGTCGTCTACGACGACCGTATCGCCGAACTATATCCGATGGCAATGTTCGGCAGCATGCTGCTGCAGGACAGCATCGGACGACGTGTTCCCCACCAGGGAACCCAGTCCACAGGTGGCCACACCCACTTCGACTTAACTGTCGATGGTGTGACTTATGACATGTGTACCCATCCCGAACGGGGAGAACATACAGTCATGCACATCGCGCCTAAGACCTATGAATGGAGGCGCGCTATCGAAGGTTCACCGGGATACTACGAGTACAGCAGCTACACGCCGCGGATGATCCTCGAGGTCGGGCCTGACGGATCTGTCGGACCGTACCACGGCAATTTTATTGCCTGGTTCGACAACTTTATCGCGGTCGGCTACAGCAACAAAAAAGTGGCTGTAGCGGTGCTCGGGGTTTTGGCTGAGGTCGCAGAAAAGCGACTCAGTCAGCCTGACCTGACACCGACGCGGATCGACCGAGCAACTTCGTTCGGACCGCTACCCGACGACATCGCGCGCGTCTTCGAGCGTATCGATGAAATCAATGCCAAAGCCAAAGGAGGCTAATATGAAACGACTTCTTATGGCCAGCGCGCTCTGTGCGCTGGCGGGTCCGGCCTTTGCGGTCGACTTCGAAGCTTTGGGTATCACGCAGGACAACACCTGCGCGGCGCTATGGAGCCCCAGTGCTCCGGGCGAAGACGATGCTGCTTTTCGCTTGGAAGGTAAAAATCTTATCATCCGCACACCTGACGGCGAGGTGTTGGCTAACAAAAACCTTCACAAAGGGCTGAAAAACGCTGAGGGAGCAGGTCTCGTTGGCACCACAACCAGCGGGCAACCTTTCTCGCTCAGTGGCACAGACTTCGATGCTGCATCGAAATGTGCACCCTGCCCCAAACTGCTCCTTTCCGAACGACGTCGTCGTTCGGAAGCACAACAAAAACCCAGTTAACGCTGGTGGCCATGGCGGCCCTTAACCGCCATGGCTTTTTTTATATTTATTTTTTATTTTAAAAAGAAAAACGCCGGACCCAAGAAGGAGGTCCGGCGTAATAGAACGGCCGCGGGCGCGGCAGGAACGTTGAACGTTGGTAGGAGGCGCACCTTGGATGCGCTTATGAAAAGTCTACGGCACTTGGATTGTGGTGTCAACCACGCCGAGCTAGCCCGACGTGGTTTTGCTGGCGTTACACCAACATTAGGGATACCCACATTGTCTCGTTTGGATCTGGTTTAGGTACAACCGGATTATCAATCGAGCCAGGAATAGGCATTCCACCACGCTCCACAGGGACAGAAGAGCCCCCGCACCCAGCGCACCCAGAAAGGGCCGCAAATAGGGTAAGTGCCGTAAATACTTTCATCGTCGTTTCTCCTTTTCAACGTTCAGCCGTTGGTGTTCCAAACCAAACGGCTCACACACTTTACATTATAAAAAAATATTGTCAAAAACATTCAACCGATTACGTACTTTTAGTATTCTGTATACTATCCCTATGATCCACCAACTATCAGGCACTGTCGCAAGCTTGTCCCCCACCCAAATCATTCTCGAGGTGAACGGTGTTGGGTATGGTGTAGCGGTTCGATCGGGTGCAGACTTCACAGTTGGCCAAACTGTCACTCTGCACACATACCTGGCTGTGCGCGAAACGGCGCTTGACCTCTATGGGTTTTCTGACAAATCAGGCAAAGAGATATTCGAGCTGCTTTTGTCTGTACCCAAAATCGGACCAAAGTCTGCCATGGACGTTATCGGAAAATCTGATACTCGACTATTAATAGAATGCATCCAGACCGAAGACCCTTCGCGACTACACAAGCAATCCGGCATTGGGAAGAAGACTTGTGAGAACATTGTGATTGCATTGAAAGACAAGATCGAAGGAATGCCAGATAGTGACGCAAAGAGCGAAACAGCCACATCGTTTAACTCAACCCAGGCTGACGCGATCGACGCGTTAGTATCACTTGGCTTTGACCCTAAGGGCGCGCGTGACCACGTTCGATCTAAAGAAAACGAAAAACTCACTGTATCTGAACTAGTTTCTTCAGCGCTACAATAAGTAAGTATTTCTACGCTACTCTCTGACGCAGCCAGGCAGCGAGCGTTTGTTCGTTGACCTTGCCCTGAGCGACATCTATGATCATGTCTCCAGTTTCTTTCATATCCCAGGATA
>CALJTT010000029.1 GCA_937975855.1 Minisyncoccota bacterium
CACGACATCGGCGATCGGAATTTCCTCGCTTACCTTCGAGCAATCGAAGCAAATTAGTCCGCTTAAGCGGACATGAATAAAGAGCCGCGCTGTCATTCTTGGCTGCGCGGCTTTCCTATATATATGACAAATTTATATTGCGATTTTTACGACGTTCGCGTATACTCCCGACATTATTTGACTCCTCGGGGAGGTTTTATTATTAAGTATTATTTTTATGGCACGAGCATTTCCAATTGAAAAGTTACGTAACTTCGGTATCGTCGCTCACGTTGACGCGGGCAAGACAACTACTTCAGAACGTATTCTTTTTTACACAGGTATGTCACACAAGATCGGTGAAGTTCACGATGGTGAAACTGTAACTGACTGGATGGATCAAGAACGAGAGCGAGGTATCACAATTACCGCAGCGGCTATTTCTTGTAACTGGGCAAAGACTCTGGAAGAGGATAGAAAAAACACTGACAACCAGTACACCTTTAACATCATCGACACTCCGGGCCACATCGACTTTACGGCAGAAGTAAAACGATCGATGCGTGTGCTCGACGGTGCTGTAGTTGTGTTCGACGGTGCGGCTGGAGTAGAGCCACAGACAGAAACAAACTGGGGCTACGCCGACGAAGCTGCTGTGCCGCGTATTTGTTTTGTAAACAAGATGGACAAGCTTGGGGCTGACTTTGATGCTGCTGTAAAATCTATTCACGAACGTCTTTCACCAAAGGCAGTTCGAATTCAAATCCCGATCGGAGCAGAAGACGACATGGCTGGAGTAGTTGACCTCGTTACCATGAAGGCTTACCGGTTCGCTGGTGAAATGGGAATGGACGTGACCGAAGAAGAAATCCCAGCTGATCTTCTCGAAGATGCACAAAAGTGGCGGGCAGAGCTGATCGAAAAAGTTGTAGAACACGACGATGAAATGATGGAGGCTTTCCTAGGTGGTGAAGAGCCAGGGACTGCAGACCTAAAGCGTGTTCTACGTATCGCAGTTCTAAAGAACGAAATCTTCCCGATCATGACTGGTACTGCGTTGCAGAACATCGGTGTGCAGCTAGTGCTTGATGCAGTAGTTGACTATCTACCAGCACCAACTGACCTACCTGACGTAGACGGAACTGATCCTAAAGATGAAGAGACTGTTGTTACCCGAAAGCCTTCAGACGAAGAAGCAATGTCAGCCCTAGTATTTAAATTGCAGGACGACAAGTTCGTGGGGCAGCTGGCCTTCTTTAGAGTTTACTCAGGAAAGGTGACGTCAGGAACGTACATCATGAACTCTTCAACTGGAAACAAGGAACGAGTTGGACGTATCGTGCGACTGATGGCCGACAAGCGTGAAGAAGTAGAAGAAGTGTACGCGGGAGAAATTGCTGCGGCGGTAGGAATTAAAGAAGTGAAAACTTCACACACACTGTGTGACCTAGAAAAGCCGATTGTACTAGAAACAATTACTTTCCCAGCGCCAGTGGTTGCAGTGCGAGTAGAACCAAAAACAAAGAACGACCAAGAAAAGATGGGAGTTGCATTGAAGCGTCTGTCAGACGAAGACCCAACTTTCACCGTTTCAACTGACGAAGAAACTTTGGAAACAATCATCGCCGGTATGGGTGAGCTTCACCTCGACATTCTAGTTGACCGAATGAAACGAGAATTTGGTGTAGAGGCAAACATTGGTGCACCACAGGTTGCGTACCGAGAAACGATCCAAGGTTCAGCCGAGGCAGATCATAAGTACCAAAAGCAAACTGGTGGACGTGGGCAGTACGGTCACGTAAAGATCCGAATCAAGCCATTGGAAGCGTTAGAACTAGACGACGATGGAGAAGAAAAGAAGATTGCCAAAAACATCACACGAGAAGACCACTTCGAATTCATCAATAATATCAAGGGAGGTGTGATTCCACAGGAGTACATTCCAGCAGTTATGAAGGGATGTAAAGAAGCAATGAGTCGAGGGTTTGTGGCCGGGTACAAAATGGAAGATGTGTCAGTCGAACTATTTGACGGATCATTCCATGATGTTGACTCGAGTGAAATTGCTTTCAAACTGGCAGGTATCCAAGCATTCAAAGAAGCAGCTGCCCGGGCGAATCCAGTTATCCTAGAACCGATCATGAAAGTCGAGGTGCGAACTCCAGACGAATACATGGGAGACGTACAAGGAAATATCTCAAGTAAGCGTGGGCAGCTAGAGGGAACTACAGAAGTAGGAGGGAAGACAGTTGTGAACTCAACTATCCCACTGTCCGAAATGTTCGGATACACCAATACACTTCGTTCAATGACACAGGGTCGAGCAAGTATGACAATGGAATTTGACCACTACGAAGTAGTACCACCAAACGTGGCAGAAGAAATCAAGAAGTCGCGAGGAGTTGAGTAAGTCGACTCTCTTAAAAACAAAACCACCTGACAGTGTCAGGTGGTTTTGTTTTTAATTTATTTTGTTAGAGAAGCTGCCGCAGTCTCCGCAACGTATCTTCCGGATCCTTCACTTCAATCGTGTCGATGATACCAACAACGGTTTCGTCGTTTCCTCCAGGGAATAGGGCGTCACCGTAGTAGACGCATTCGTCCAGATCCCAGTCGTATTGCGCGGCTAGTCGGGCGACGTTGTAACCTTTGTTGCGACCCTTTTTGAAATAGTCGATGCTAGTACTGCCGGCAATTTTGGCTTCCACAAGTTCGTTCTCGAAAGGAATTTGTTTCATCATCTCTCGACGTACGCTAAAGTCCGGGTCGATTGTTCGTTTTACCGCAGCGTCACCATGATGACCGTACAGGCTAAATGAAATTTGCGAACCACGGTCTTCTATCAGATCGTCTTCGTCTGGTACTTCAGTAGTAACTAGTTCACGCATTTTTTTCATGTGCTCGAACACAGGAGCTTTTTCCTCTTCAGTTAAAATGTCATTCCACAGTTCGCCTTCGACTGGGTGTTCAGCATGGTTGCCGTTTTGCCCGAGTTGAATAATAGGGAGTTCAGGCAACTGCACACGCATTTGTTTATTGTGTGAGCCAGACACAACTATAATGTCGTGAGTTTCTATAAGTGATTCAAGAGTTTCTAATATTTCCGGACTAGCCAGACTTCGACTAGGAGACAGCGTGCCATCCATGTCGAAAAATAAATGTTTCTTTTGCATGGAAGGTAGTGTACCAAAATTGTTTGGGCGCGGCTTGCAAAAACCTTCCCCTCTGGTAACATGTCGCCACCGCTGCAGATGTTATGTCTGCAACCGATTCGGTAACAATAGTATTGCTCTTTCACACCTTCTGCGTACCATCGGTGCAGCGTTCTCGCGCCACTGCCAGTACGACAGAAGTCTGTTTGGATATGCTATGTTGCGGTGTTTAAAAATACAATTAAGTAACACAACATGGCAGATGCATATGACCGCACAAAGCCGCACATCAATGTAGGTACTATTGGTCACGTTGACCACGGTAAGACTACTTTGACTGCTGCTATCCTTACCTCACTGAAGGCTAAGGGCGAAGGATACGACGCTAACGTAAAGGACGTTGGTGAAATCGACAAGGCTCCAGAAGAAAAAGCACGAGGTATTACTATCTCTCTTTCTCACTCTGAGTACGAGTCACCGACGCGACACTACGCACACATCGATGCGCCAGGTCACGCCGACTACATCAAGAACATGATTACTGGTGCTGCACAGATGGACGGTGCTGTACTTGTAGTTGCTGCTACAGACGGGGCAATGCCTCAGACAAAGGAGCACATCCTACTTGCTAAGCAGGTTGGAGTACCACAAATGCTTGTTTTCCTAAACAAGTGCGACATGGTAGACGACGAAGAAATGCTTATGCTCGTTGAAGAAGAGCTACGTGAAGACCTTACGAAGGCTGGATACGACGGAGAAAATGCACCAATCATTCACGGCTCTGCGCTAAAGGCTCTCGAAGGAGACGCTGACTACCAAGCAAAGATCATCGAACTAGTTGATGCGATGGATGCATTCTTCCCAATGCCAACTCGTGAACTCGACAAGCCATTTTTGATGCCTATCGAGGACATCTTCTCAATTGAAGGTCGAGGAACAGTAGTTACAGGCCGCGTTGAACGAGGGAAGGTAAAGGTTGGTGAAGAAGTAGAAATTGTTGGTATCGCTGACACTACTCTTACAACTGTTACTGGTGTTGAAATGTTCAACAAGCAGCTCGACGCAGCTGAAGCTGGAGACAACGCTGGTATTCTTTTGCGAGGTACTAAGAAAGAAGACGTTCACCGAGGTCAGGTTCTAGCGGCGAAGGGTTCAGTAACTCCTCACTCAGAATTCGAAGCCGAAGTTTACGTTCTATCAAAAGACGAAGGTGGGCGTCACACTCCATTCTTCTCTGGATACAAGCCACAGTTCTACGTTCGAACTACAGACGTAACAGGAGACGTTACGCTAGCAGAAGGAACAGAAATGGTAATGCCAGGAGACACAGCTACATTCAAAGTGAAGTTAGTAGCACCGGTAGCGCTTGAGGAACAGACTAACTTTGCCATTCGAGAGGGTGGTCGAACAGTTGGTGCTGGAGTAGTAACTAAAATTGTTGCGTAGGCAATAGTTTATAATTAACACTCATTATGGCAACAGACACAAACACTCCGGCAGGCACCATCAACAAACTTCGAATTCGCGTCCGCGCTTACGAGAACAAAATTCTTGATGCCAGCACGAAGCAGATCATCGATACAGCAATGCGGTTTGATGCCAACGTCGTTGGACCAATCCCACTCCCGACCGAGATCAAGAAATACACGGTCAACCGTTCAACGTTCGTCCACAAAGACGCGCGAGAACAATTCGAGATGCGAACACACAAGCGTGTGGTCGACATTTTGAATCCTAGTCCCAAGGTAGTAGAGGCACTTACAAACCTGTCTCTTCCATCTGGCGTCAATATCGACGTAAAGATGATGTAACAAATTTCCGAAGGAAATTTGTTACAAGCCTGAGTTGACTATCAGGCGATCATCAACTCAGGCAACTCTGTTTGCCAACACAAAAAGAGCGACGTGCCCTAGAGCACGTCGCTCTTTTTGTTATCCCCAAGACCCTATTGCTGTCTTTTAGTAAAAGGGCATAATAGATGAACAACGGAGGCCGTCCACAATAGTGGGCGGTCGTTTCAGTTGTGTTGATGGAGTTGCGTCGAGACTATAGCTCGAACAACAAAATTGTGAAGTGAAGTAATAAGAAGCGACGAGAAGCAAAGCAAAGAAGTGAAGCATTAGAAATTGTTCTTCAAGTCATGCCTGAGTTGCATGCAAAGTACCTTAAATAAGAAAATATTTATGACACCTTTACAGGAAAGTCAAAGTCAGTTTACCAGCGAAAATAGCTGGGTCGTCCACTGCTTGAGTTTAGCTACCATTGGTATGCTGGCCTACATGCAGCTGGCCCCGATTATCGCGTAATAATTTCCTAGTGAAATTCATGTCGCAAGCGTTTGCAAGAATTTGAATGTGACGTGAGTCACTCCACCTCTCTCTCGCCTCGCTTGGAGGTAGCGACACGCAGTCAACTATTATCGTTAAGTAAACAAAAAGCCGCCCTCAATAAAGGCGGCTTTTGTGTTGTTACTTATCTGTTGTCGATGATGTAATAAGAGGATATGGCAAAAATATACGACGATGTTTTTTATGGCAACCAAATTATAGATCGAGCAGACGCGAAAATATCAATCTCGTCTTCTGCTGTTTTATACGGACTGAGTGTTTATACAGTTTTCCCTGTACAGATATTAGAAAAGGAATATTTTGGATTTCGTTTAAAAGATCATTACGACAGGTTAATTAACTCAGCGCGAATAATTGGCATTGATGTAGAAGGAACAGATTTTTCTTACAAACAATTTATTAGCTCTGTCTCCAATCTCGTTAAATCCAACAAACCCGAAGTGGCAATTTTTGTCCGCGCTAGTATTCATGTAGATGCAGAACTTGCTGGGACAAAGTCTCGGGGGTTAAGTTCTGTACTAAGTATGTTTGTTTATGAGGCTGAGTCGATCTTGCCAGAAACAGCTCGAGTAAAAACCAGTGTCTGGAGACGTATCCCTGACTATTGTATTCCGTCACGGGCAAAGGTGAACGGCGCGTATGTAAACTCAGTTTTGGCAAAACAAGATGCAATAAGTAGTGGGTACGACGACTGTATATTTTTAGACAACAATGGACATGTGTGTGAACTGAGTGCAGCAAATATTTTCCTTGTTCGAGACGGTGTGTTGATTACGCCGACATCCTCTAGTGACATATTAGAAGGGATCAATCGTCGTACGATACTGGAAACCGCTGAGGCAGTGCTCGGCCTGACAGTCGAAGTTCGCACCGTCGATCTGACGGAGTTGTATATAGCTGATGAACTATTTGCCTGTGGCACGTCAGCCTATGTCACACCTATTGTTGAGGTGGACGGACGGGTTGTAGGAGATGGATCAGTTGGTCTAATGACAAAGAAGCTTCAGGAAGCACACAAGTCGTGTTTTTTGCCAGGGAGTAACTGTTTAACGAAGCTCTTGTAGTGCTTGCATTGATCGATTAAATCCGTATACTCTCTCCTAGCTGTAAAGACCTACGTCCTCACTTGCTGAGAACCACTGGGCACAAACCGCGCAAATTTCTTTGTGTGAGCTGTGCTCGCAATAGAAGAATTTTGCGCGGTTTGTTGTTGGGTCTCACAGCTTTATCAGATTATAGATCCAACCAAATGAAATTCATTCTTGGAACTAAGACCGGCATGACACAAGTCTTTGATGAAGATGGAATCTGCCGAGCCGCTACCGTCCTAAAAGTTGAGCCTGCAAAAGTTTCGCAAGTTCGTACAGCTGACAAGGACGGATATGACGCGGTACAACTCGCAACCGGCTCTCAAAAAGAACAGCGAGTTAACAAAGCCCACAAAGGACACTTTGGTGGAGCCGTAACAGTCGCTCGCGAATTCCGCGGACGAAAAGGTTACAACGAAAACACCGACGGACTAGAAGTTGGTGCAGAACTGGACGTTACTGTTTTTGAGCCAGGTGATGACATTACTGTCTCAGCTACTTCAAAAGGTAAAGGTTTCCAGGGTGTTGTTAAGCGACACAAGTTTGCCGGTGGACGAAGGTCGCATGGTCAGAAGCATTCTGAACGTGAACCAGGTTCAATTGGAGCAACTGGAATCGCTCGTGTACTAAAGGGCACTCGCATGGGTGGTCGTATGGGTACCGACACAATAACTGTGCGAGGACTAAAGGTTCTGCAGGTTAACAAAGAAGAAAACATCCTTGTAGTTTCTGGTGCAGTGCCAGGGCGAAAGGGAACATTAGTAGAGGTGTTTGAAACACCAGCGTAATCTTCATAATATGAAAGCAACAATTTTCAAAAATGATGGCAAAAGCGCTGGTGACATAACGTTGCCAGAAAGTGTCTTCGGAGTAGAGTGGAACGCAGACTTGGTTCACGAAGTTGTGACTGGAATGCAGGCCAACGCCCGCGAAGGAAACGCTCACACCAAAGACCGTTCAGAAAAACGAGGTGGTGGACGTAAGCCATGGAAGCAGAAAGGAACAGGTCGCGCGCGACACGGGTCACGTCGAAGTCCAATCTGGGTTGGTGGTGGAGTTACTTTTGGACCACGAAGTGAAAAAGACTACAGCGTAAAGATCAACAAAAAAGCACGTGCTAAGGCATTTGCTAGTACGATCAGCAAGAAGTTGGCTGATAACGAAGTTGTCTTTGTAGAAAACCTTTCGCTCGAAGAGCCAAAAACATCAGTCGCCAAAACAGTCTTCGCAGCAATTGCAAAGGGAAGCGATCATGCAGACCTAGCAAACAAGCGAAACAACGCAGCGCTATTGGTTCTCCCTGAACGAAACCTAGTTACAGAAAAAAGTTTCCGAAACTTTAGTAACATCGAAGTGACGCAAGCCAAGGACGTCAACCCGGTTGACCTTCTTACTTACAAATATGTTGTTGTAGTTGAACCAGCTAAGGCAGTCGAAATCTTCGAACACCGAGTTGGCGCTGCAGCTCCTAAGTCAAAATAGTATGGCTCTCTTTGGAAAAAAGAAAGATACAGTAAAAGAGAGTGCTGCAAAAGAAGCTCCTAAAAAAGAAGTGAAGGCATCATTGTCGACCGACACTAATATGTCGTCGATCATTGAAGGAGTTCGTATCTCAGAAAAGTCTGTGAACATGAGTGAGTCAAACGTATATACATTTGTGGTACGCAAAGACGCAAACAAGTACATGGTCCGAGATGCAGTTAAGGCACTCTACAACGTGACGCCGGTGAAAATAAACATCGTCAACAAAAAAGCCGCTAAGCGCCTGAAAGGTTCTCGCGGCAAGATGGTACATCACAAAGGTATGAAGAAAGCCTATGTGTA
>CALJTT010000030.1 GCA_937975855.1 Minisyncoccota bacterium
TCAGATGCCGTAAATGTAAAAACTGACTCACACGAGTTGGGACAAAGTGTCCTGCTTTTGTGGGTCAGTTTGTTTTTACGCCACCCAACTCACGTACGCGACTAGCATCGATAGTATGATTCCGTACCAAATAAACGGCCAGAGGGTGTAGCGGCGGATGAAGATTAGGAATAGATGGATGACAAATAGTGCTGTAACAAAGGCTACGACTGCTCCGACACCTATCTGAGTCCAGGCAACAGCTCCTTCTTCTTTCATTAGGTCGAGGGTCATTTTAATACCGACGCCGAGCGTGATGGGTATTGCCAGTAGAAACGAAAACTTAGTCGCCTCGATCCGAGTCAATCCCATCATCATACCGCCGGCGATTGTCGCTCCTGAACGCGACATGCCAGGCATCAACGCCAGCATCTGAAACAACCCAACCTGCAATCCGCGTTTGAGAGTCAACTCGCCATGGGGCGGCGCAACTGAATAGCGCCATTCGGCATAAAGGAAAAAAATTGAGGACAAGAAAAGAATCCCTGCCACAACAAGCGAAGACTGCAGATAATCAGAAATAAGCGACTGTAACAACAGTCCAGCAATAACAGCGGGAATCGTTCCAATCAAAAGAGCCTTGAGCAGCAGCCAGTCTTTCTCTCGCACTGGCAGTCGACCGAGCTTACGCAAGGCCACCTGAACCAGTCGCCATATGTCAGATCGAAAATAGACAATCACGGCCAACGTCGTGGCGAAGTGCAAAATCGCGTCAAACGCCAGCGCGTTAATACCGTCAACGTGTAGCCATTCACGGGCAAACACCAAATGGCCCGACGAAGAAACCGGCAAAAATTCCGTTATGCCCTGCACCAGGCCGAGAATAATTGCATCCAGTAATTCCATTGCGTCGAGTATAGCATGGCTCTTACGTGCTATAATTTATTTTGTAACCAGGTAGTAATTAATTTTTCGTATGGAACCAACAGCCTCGCAGCAATCTTCTATGGCGGTGCCAATTGCAATCGTAGCTGGGTTTGCCATGATCGCGATTGCTATCTTTTTCACCGGTGGCAAAAAAGAAGCCGCGCCAGCAGTGATCTCTCAACAAGCAGCAGAAACAACTAGCGACAGCATCCGCCAAGTATCGTCAGACGATTATATTTTAGGTAATCCCAACGCACCGATTTTGCTAATCGAATATTCAGACTACGACTGCCCCTACTGTAAGTCGTACCACGCAACGATGCACCAGATCCTCGACGAATACGGCGTGACTGGACGATTAGCTTGGGTGTACCGCCAGTTCCCTTTGATAGACCTTCACCCTAACGCACCGCTACTGTCAGAAGCGGCCTTGTGCGTTGGTGACATCGGTGGAAATACGGCGTTCTGGACTTTCTCTGACACAATATTTGACAGCCGATTTGAAACTGAATTTACTAACGTAACCAAGTTGGGCGATTTTGCTGAGGAGGCTGGAGTTGGATCTGACGCTTTGCGCGAGTGCCTCGAAAGCGATCGCATGGTCGATCGCATGAAAGCAGACATGGCTGACGGTTTGGTGGCTGGAGCACAAGGCACGCCATACACTGTCATAAAGGTAGGTAGCCAAGAGGCTGTAATCAACGGCGCGCAGCCATACGATGTAGTGAAAGGAATCGTAGAGACTCTGGTCAAGCAGCTGGATGGAACATTTGACGCGTCGGAAGTACCAGCTTCAAGCGAAAGCTAGCCTCCCAACAAATAACAGTAGTTGCACTCGGCTGGGTCACACGTTTGTGTGACCCAGCTTTTGTTTACAAATTCTGTGGCAGCCAAAATAATCTCCTCTTTAAGAGCAGCGATCTCTTCGTCAGTAACATCAAACGTCTCTTCTTTCAAAGTGCCGGTGGCAGATTCTACAAATGACAACACTCCCGTGCGAGTACGGAAGTGCTCTCTGTCGTACAACTCAAGCAACAACGCGTAAAAGACCAGCTGGCGTTTGTAGGCACCGTCGCTCCCTGCTGTGTTTCCTTCGATAACATTGCGAGACTTCGGCTTGCCAGTTTTATAATCTACAACCTGAGTCGCCTGCCCTGTTTCATTAAAATCAATCCGGTCTAGATTTCCTTTCAGTGAAATAAGTGGCAGGTCGGGATTTCCAGTATCAAATGATACTGATATAGAAAACTCAGTCTCGCTCTTCGTTGGCAAAGAATTCGATATCGTTGCGACGTAAGGCAGCACAGTCTCGATTGCTCGCTCGTGCAGTCTGGTGTAGTCAGAAGCTGAAAGAGGCAACTTTTGTAACGAGTGTTCCAGCCAGGCGATAATCTGCTTGTCTTTGGGCGGGTTATTTTTTTGCGTCTCTTGCACAGCGCGGCGCAGCACATCATGAACTGCAGTACCGTACTGCATGGGCACACCTTGCACTTCTGGCACTCGAAGCAAGTTTTTAAAATAGTATTCAAACGGACTACGTAAATAGTTATTCAATGATGTAGCCGAAAATCCTCTCTGCTCGAACAGTCGTGCCGCCGCATCCGCATCGATAATCGGCCGCTGTGGCGGAGAACCCACACCGGACAATGGATGGAAGTCATCT